>CAZRAD010000028.1:0-23687 GCA_964597945.1 uncultured bacterium | reverse complement strand
GAATCCGACGCCGAGCAGCGCGGCCTTGAGATCGGCACCGATGGTCGCCCCGCTGGCACGGCGGAAGCTCCACGAGACACGGTACGGCCAGAGTGCGAGTCCCTGCATGAGAAACGTGTACACGGCTCCGAGCCCGACACCCGTCATGACACGGCGAATCTGCTCGCCGCCTGCGTCGCCGGCGACCAGAACCTCGGCGCACGCCGTGCCCTCGGGGAACGGGAGCTTGCCGTGCTCACGGACCATCAGGTACTTGCGAAGCGGTATCATGAAGAGGACTCCGAGCAGACCGCCGACGATCGAGAGGATGAAGATGCGCGAGATCTGCGGCATGAACCCGAGCACGATGAGAGCCGGGATCGTGAAGATGATGCCTCCGGCGAGCGATTCGCCGGCCGAGCCCACGGTCTGCACCATGTTGTTCTCGAGCACCGAGGGCCTGCGCCTGAACGCGCGCGTCAGCGAGACGGCGATGACGGCAGCCGGGATCGAGGCCGAGACCGTGATGCCGACCTGGAGACCGAGGTACGCATTCGCCGCGCCGAACACGATTCCGACGAGCACCCCGATGAGAATCGACCGCAGCGTGAACTCCGGCATGTTCGCCGTATGATGAACGTACGACCCGTACTCATCGCCCTTACAGCCGCCGTACGCATCGGGTCCCAGACACCGCTTCTCGCTCATGCTCTCCCCCCGTTGAGCTGTGAACCTCGTCCTGCAGTGCTCAATCGCCGCGCCGCGCGGCGCGCTACGATCTCACGGACGCCTGAGGCACGACACCCCGCGAGATGAGGTAGACCGCACCCATGATCAGTGCCGCTCCAACCATCGCCCCCGGTGTGAGCCGCTCGCCGAACACGACGGCGGCCAGAGCGATGGCGAAGACGATCTCGATGAGCAGGATAACACACGAACTCGTTGCTGAGATGAATTTGAGACCCCATGACCACAACAGGAACGGAAGCACCGTGCAGAGGACGGCCGTATAGCCGACGACCCAGAGCCTCGCGTCCAGCGGCGGCGGGCCGCCGTGCCCGAGAACGAGCGCGACCGGCAGGACCGTCAACGCGGTCACCGTCGTCATCGCCGCCGTGAGCGCTCTCACGTCGACATCCGCGGACGCGACGATACGCTTATCGAGCAGGATGAAGGCGGTCCACAGAACCGCCGCCGCGAGCACGAGCAGATCGCCCCTCAACTCGGGTCCGGCCGTCAACCGGAACGCTCCTCCGGTCGTCACGAGAAGCACTCCGAGCATTCCGACGGCGATAGCCGCAACCTTCACCGACGTGAACCGCTCGCGGAACAGGTACCGGGAAGCGATGGCAACGAGGATCGTACTGCTGTTGACGAACAGCGCCGCCTTCCCGGCCGTTGTCAGCGTCTGTCCCTGGAACTGCAGGGCGAAGCCGATGCCGTTGGACACACCGAGCCAGATGACGAGCGGGTCCGTGAGGAGACGACCGAACGCGCGGCCCCGCCCTGTCATGGCAGCGTACGAGACGGCGACGGCGGCCGCGGTCGCGAAGCGGAGGAGAACAAACCAGTAGGGATCGATGGAGCGCAGCCCGAGCTTGACGACGATGAACGATGACCCCCACAGGAGGCCGGCGAGAGCGGTGGCCGCGATGGGGGCTCTCCGTCGACTCAATCGGGCCTCCTAGCCCGCGGGCCAGAGCACGAGGGCGACCGCCACGGCCATAAGAACGACAAGCGGAAGCGCCATCATCCGATAGAAGCGAGAGAATGTGGCGTTGAAGTGGGCACGCGCCAGAACGAGGCAGAGATGCACGGGCGATATCAGGCAGCCCACGAACCCCGAACCGAAAGCCAGCATGACGAGCTGCATGTCGGGCTCGGGCGTCCCGAAGAGCGGCATGAGAAGCGGGAACGTCACTCCGACGAACGCGAGCGTGACTCCCGTGATGAGCCCTATCAGCATCGGGACGGCGATGATGACGAGAAGCTCGGGCATCTGCATCTGGATAAGGAACTCCGGGACCGACTCGCGAATGCCGGTCTCTATCAGAAGGTGTTTGTAGGCTCCGACGCCGAAGACGAGCGTGATGATCTGGGGCGCCACCCCCTTGCGAAGCGAGCGGAAGACATCGCTCACGCGGGCCCGTTCGAAGATCGCCATGAGGACGATCACCGCCAGCACGACGAGGATGAGCTCGATCTTGAGGACGAGCGCGCCGACGATGACGATCCCGAACGGCAGGACGCCCTTGATGAGCTCCGGCCACGCGCGGCGCCTGCCCTCGGGAGAGGTCTCATTCCGGCCCGCACGGACGTGGCGCAGCACGAAGAAGACGCCGCCTGCGATCGCGGCCAGCGTCAGAGGCCATCCGGCGAGGAACACGTCCGACACACGGCGGTCCACGAGGGTCGCGGCGAAGACGACGGCCGGGTAGAGCGGCCAGATGTACTCCCAGACGTGCCGGAACCAGTAGCTGATGAAGAGGAGTTCCTCTGAGGAGACGTCGTCGTCCTTGAGCGCGCTCCCGACCATCGGGGCGGTCAGCATGGTGCCGCCCGGCATGGGAAGGAGCCCGCCGAACGCAGGGATGAGTGCCACGACGACGCGGTTGTCGCGGATCATCTTCTTGAGACCGGCGACGAGATGATCGAGGTATCCGAGCTTCCCGGCGAGCGCGCCGAGCGCCAGGATCGTGGCGATCCGTCCGAAGAGCAGCAGCGTTTCTCTGTCGACGGCCGCCGCCCCGACCTGGACCGCCGTCCACTTCGGGGCGAACCCGGCCCCGAGCGCCATCGTACAGGCGCCCGCGAGCATGGCCACACCGAGGTCGACTCGGAACCGAACGAGGATGATGATCAGGACGATCGATGCCGCCAACGCCAGGATGTCTCTCTCCACGCGGTCCACTCCATGCTATAGAGAGGGGCGCAGCAGATCTCCTGCCGCGCCCCATCGTGTCGAATGCGTCGTGGTTCCGCTACTCAAGCTCCGACAGGGCGAGATTCATCCGAACCATGTCGTCACGCCACTTGTAGAAGCTCTCGGTGTACGTCACAAGCGAGATGAACTGGGCAAGATTCGTGACGCCCCGCTCCTCCATGTGCTTCTTGAGCTTGGAGTCGGCCGGGAGGTTCTTCATCCAGTTCTGGAAATACTCCTCCTTCTCACCGAAGTGCCGGACGAGTTCCTCGTCCGTCGGCTCATGGTACCGCTCCTCGTGAACGACGGCCTCGAGCGGAAGCGACGGGGCGAGCACTGGGCGCTCCGCCGGATGTCCGAGCAGCAGCATGGCCGCCGGCAGCACGCCCTTGGGAAGCGAGAAGAAGTCGAGCGTCGTGTACGGCTGCCACACGATCTCCTGGACGTACTGCGAGCCGAGTCCGAGCGACTCGGCGGCGATGACGGCGTTCTGAGCGGCCGTGTAGACGGACCGGAGCGCGACCCAGAGCACACCGATACCCTTGAAGTGTGCCGTGCCGCCCTGAACCTCCGCCCATCGGTTCAGGCGGTTCGTATCGACGCAGAACAGAACCGAAAGAGGTGCCTGCTCGATACACTTCTTCCGCCCCTCACACAGCATCTCGTTGAGCTTCTTCCTCCGTTCGACATCGCGCACAACGATCATCGAGAAAGGCTGAGAGCCCCGGTACCCGCCGGTCAGCGTTCCTCCCGGACCGGACGCCCGGAGCGCCGCCGTGAGGATCTGGTCGAGGTTCTCCTGAGACACCGCCTCGTCGGTGAACTTGACGATGCTCCGCCTGTCGTAAATCGCTTCCAGACAACTCTTCTCCACGTCGCCCCTCCTGATCTGCCTGTCGGCTTCGGTCCGCTGTTACGCGTTCTGCTCCGAGATGATATTCCTCAACATGGCACGGGCTCGATGGAGATGTGTCTTCAGTGTACCCATCGGGAGCCCGAGTGCGTCGGCTACTTCCTTATAGCTCCTCTGCTCGAGATAGAAGAGGGTGATCACCGTGCGATACTGATCCGGCAGCTTCGCGACCGCCGCGCGGACCTGAGTCCGGAACTCGGCATCGATGACGAGGTGATCGGGTCTGGTCCTCGTCGGTTCGAGATCGATCGCCGACTCAATGTGAGGACCCGCATCGATGTCGACGGCAGGCGCCCTCTTTCGGCGTCGCTTGAGATGCGTCAGAGCCCGGTTCGTTGCGATCCGATAGAGCCAGCTCGAGAATTTCGAGTCGCCCCGGAATCTCCCGATGGCGCGATACGCCCGAACGAACGCCTCCTGAGCCGCATCACCGGCATCCTCGTCGTCACCGAGGATGCGCGCGGCGATCGTGAAAACGTAGTCCGAGTATCGCTCGACGAGGACCGCGTACGCATCGTCCGAGCCGCCCTGGGTGAGGGCGACCAGTTCCTGGTCGTCGAGCGATCGCAGTGCTGCGCTGTCAGCAGCAGCCATCAGCACCCCCGGAGCGTCCGGACGCACCCACGCCACCCGCCGACCGTCCGCAGACGATCGGCTGGCCGGGTACGACCGACAATGCTAGCAGAACAGGGCCTGAATCCAAGTTGTTTTCGGAGCGAAACCCCATCCGCTCTCCCGGGGTCATAGAGAGCGAAAGGGAGATGAACTGAGGGTCCGTCAGTGATAAGACGCGACGGGTCGGACCGCCGGCACGAGCAGGACCGGGACCCGAACGCAACCGCGGCAGAAGCCGCAGGAGGAAGCAGTCATGGGCATTCCCGAAATCCTCTTTGGGATGACAATGACGCTCATCAGTATCGGCGGGACGATCGTGATCATCATGCTGATCGTGCGCGCGATCCAGAACGGTCGAGCTACCCGTGAGAGGGCGTTCAGGGCAGCGCTGGACCGGGGGATCTACGACCCGAAGATCATGAACCCTCAGCCCACGGGCAACGCCGCTGCGTCGCTTGGCTGGGGCATCTTCTTCTCGATGGTCGGCGTCGCGCTGCTCATCGGTTTCGTCATCCTCGGCATCGCCGGAGACGCCGCGCTCGGCGGTCTCATCCCGCTCGCCATCGGCATCGGCCTCATCGCCTTCCACGTTATCATCAAGCGCAACCAGAAGGACATCGAGCACAACGGGGATCCGATTCGATTCGATCCGGCCATCACACCGGCCACCGCCAGCGAGGACGATCACAGCGCCATCGGGAGCTAGCGGCGGAGAACCGCGTCCCCTCAGCTCATCCTCATGACAACACCGCCCGGCAGGAAGGTCCAGACGACCCTCACGCCGGGCGGAACTGTCGTGGTGCGGTGCGACGTGGTGCGGCCCTGCCAGATGGACATCGAGCATGGCGGTCATCCAATCCGGTTCGAGCCCGGGTCGCGTCACCTCAACGGCGACAGAGAGTGAGATTCGAAACCTCGATGGCTATCGAGAGAATGCCCGGCGCGCGTCGAGGGAGAGCTCCTTCGAGAGCCTGTACGCCGAGACGGCGAGGAAGGCTGTGCCAACCGCGACGACCGTCCACACGACTCCCGCGGCGACGCCGACCGGTACGGAACTCTGTACCGCCTCCACGCCCGGCACCGTCGTTGTGGCCGAGACGATGCCGTCCAGCCAGGAATCGAGGCACGAGGAGAATCGACCAATGGGACCCGCAACGCCGGACAGTGCCCCGGTTCTGACAAGCGTTGTCACCGCCGCGACCGTCCCAAGAACGGAACCGACGGTTACGACAACCGGCTCAAGTCTGGGAGCGGCTGTGGGGCGGGCGATCTCGCGCATCACGGCCGTCGGGAGCCAGGCGGGCGCCTTCTCCATGGCGGTCGCGGCGAGAGCCGCGTCGATCGATCGGAGCTCCGCACGAAGACCCCGGCACTTCGGGCAACCGGCGCAGTGTTCGGCGAGGGCTTGCGCCTCGGCGCCGCTCAGCCGCGCGGAGGTTCCGAAGCGGTCATCGTCACCGAGGACGAGCGCATCAAGCTCCATCTGAATGAGTCGTTCTGCCGACGTGCAGTCCACGTTCAGCTCCCGTCGATCGAGCTCCCCGCCGCCATGACCACCATGGCGGCTCCGAACGGAGGTGGAGATCACTACTCCATGAGACACGCACCGTGGCGCCCGGGTTTCACCGAAACGCCACCAGCGTAAACATCTGACCCGTCGCACGATAGATGATGGCTCAGGACTTCAGTACCACCCTCCGGACCCCCACGTTCCCGGGGCGGTCGAACGCCCGCACCGCGACAGCGTGCTCGCCATCGGCGAGCCCCGACAGCACGAGTCGTCCCTCCTCGGAACGGCCGTCGTACATCCCGTCCCCCGGATGGACCCGCTCCCACTCCCCGTAGTCCACGGAGACCTCGACCGCGGCGAGCGGACTCGAGGCGTCGTCGACCGATACCGTGAGCGTGGCGCCGTCGCGGCCCGATTCGAGATCGATCGCACCAATGGTCGGCGGTGTGTTGTCGATCGCGAAGGCGCCGCTTGTCCCCTCGGCATCGAACGCCGACGTCGGGGGGTTGCCGGGACGATCGGACGCAACGATGCGTATCCTGTACCGACCGTCGGGCATCGAGTAGCTATCCCACGTGTGGAAGGGCCTGTCGAGATCGCCCTCCATCAACCACCATTCACTCTCATCCTCATGGCGGACATAGACGTCGAAAGTCAGCTCGTCGCCGTTCGGATCGAACGCATCCCACTCCACCGTTCTGAGGCCACGCGCCACGGCCGGGAGCCCGACCGCGCTGCGCTCGACCGCGTTCATCGAGTAGGTCACCTCGAGACCCGACGGAAGCGTCTGCGTCGCCGTGTCGTTCCCGAGCCCGTTGGTCGAGAACCCGCGGCCCGCCTCGGAGACGGTGACGCTCACAACCTGGGGCGGGACGTTCTCGCGCAGGTACGCGATCTCGACCGCCCGGAGCGAGGTCTCTCGACCGGCACCTCCGTCGAACGTGGCTCGCCACTGGAGGAACCGTGACGCGGGGCTCGCGACCCGCCCATCCTCAAGCGACGTCCAGTCGCTCCAGCTGTGGTCGGGATGCTCGATGCTGCCGCTGCGTGTCTCGACGGAGATGTGACCGGCGTCATCGGCGGTCACCAGGCAGCTTCCCCAGATCGCGGAGGTCACCGCATCAAAGACGCGGGACTCGTAGCTCCCCTCCCCGGATGTCCCTCGTTCGAGCCGGTAGGCGCCGCCAGGCGTCCCGGTCGTCACGATCGTACCGCCCTCGGCTGCGATGATCGAGAGCGCCTCGGCCTCATCCAGGTCGGCGAGGAGACCGTGAGCGCCCGGCTCGATCGCGAAGACCCTGCCGCTCGAGCCCATCCCCGCCACAACCGCCCCGTCGGGGGTCCGTCCGAGCGAGACGACGGGCGCCTCGCCCGATCTCCAGACCTCGTACGCCCCGCCGGCCGTCGTTCGATAGACGGCCCCCTCACCGAGCGGGACGCTCGGGTCGGCCATCTCATCGAGGGCCTGCTCCATCGAGATGCTCGACGCCGAGAACAGCAGCGAGCCGTCCGTGTCCGCGACGATGCCGGACACCTCATCGTATCGCGTGTCGTAGAGAACCCTGGCGTCGCCCCCGGGAGTCACATCCAGCAGAAGACCGTCCCCCCCGGTGCCGGCGAAGACACGCTCCCCGTCCACCACCAATGTCACGATATTGAGATCCGTCGGCTGGGCCAGCGTGCGGGCGCGGGCGTCGCTGTCGAGGGCGATGACGACCGCGGCCTCTCCGGTACCGACGATGAGTCCGTGCTCCGGTGAGAAGGCCATCGCCCAGATGTAGTTCTCGCCCGTCTCATAGAACAGCTCGGAATCACCGTCCGGGGCAACGCGGTAGACCTCGCCGCCCGGCGCGGTCCCGACGAACACGTCGCCCCCCCATCCGACGGCCAGCGCCGGCAGATCGACATCATCCATCGAGAGCAGCACGCGTCCTCCCGAGACGTCAGCGCGGCAGAGGCTGCCCGGTGTTCCGGTCGTCACGTAGACCTCGCCGCGAGTACCCACGGCCGCCGACCACACGTAGTCGCAGTCGGGGACATCGAGGGCGGTCATGGGCGCGCCGGGCACGACCCGTCCGCTCTCGAGGATGGCCACGCCGGCCGCCGTCCCACGGAGAAACCCCGTGTAGCTGTCGGTGCGCCAGTAGGTCGTCTCGACCGCGGATGCCACGCTGCCACAGCTCGCGATGGCGAGCGCCGTCAGCGCAACGAGTATGGCCGCACCGCGCCGGATCCCACGCGATGTTGCGCGTTCATGGGACAGTCCGTGGGAACGCTTCATGTGTGCCCTCCTCAATGGATCAGTCGATCGGTCGGCGATATCTATCGCCTGCCCGCCCCGTCGTCGACGATGGTCACCTGAATCTCGTGAACCCCGACAACGGGGCGGTCATGCGAGAACTCATGCTGGTCGAACACGGCCATCTCCGTTCGGTCTGCGGTGCCGGTCCCGGCACCGGATGCCATGACGAGCGCCGCGCGTCCCGGCACTCGTTTGAGCTCGCGCCCGCGGTGGGAAAGTCCTGGTCTCATCGACAGGAGCTGGACGATGACTCGGCTCTCGGGACGAACATCCGCGATGGCCTCGATGATCTGCTCGTAGCTCCGCGGATAGGCGCCGGCACCCAGCCGCTCGATCTCAAGCA
This sequence comes from uncultured bacterium, assembly GCA_964597945.1. GTDB lineage: Bacteria > Joyebacterota > Joyebacteria > Joyebacterales > Joyebacteraceae > JAPEKQ01. The sequence goes on along the minus strand of CAZRAD010000028.1, from coordinate 15,102 downwards.
TGTGATAGTCGACGGCCGCGGCGACGCGCACCATGACCGGCCCCGGCGCGGCAGTGCGCGGGACGAGCAGCTCGACGACGCGCGTGACCCTCTCTCCCTGCCAGTCGCGAAGACCGACACGCACGGCGACCGTATCTCCGGGAGCGCACTCGACGCGCTCCGCGGTCACATGCTCGATGAACGACTGGCGACGCTCCGACCTGACGTCGACGTCTACCGCGACTCCGATGAGCTCGCCCCGGCGGAACTCGTTGAGGAGAAGGAGTTCGATGATGGATGAGACCTCGCCGCCTATCCGGAACGGGAGTCCCTCGGTGAAGAAGACGTTCTCGTACGTGACGGGACCGTCCGCGGTCTGAATCGTCACACGTAGTGTGGCGGTGGCGGCCCCGGACAGTCTGGCTGCCTCGGCGACGGCGTCGGAGAGCGCCAGCCCCGTGAAGAGGGTTGTATAGGATGCGGACCGGACGACGTCGAACTCGTATCGCGTCGGCGCGGCGCCCTCGACCGACACGCTCACCGTCATCGGGAGCATGTCAGGCACGTCTCCAAGGCGCCCGGCCATCACCCGCCGACGATCCTGGAGGAAGGTCCCTACGGGCTCGGTACCGGAGGCGAACTTGAACGAGACCGCGAGCGACGGCATCGACGCGTGCACGCGCGCCGAGACCATCGGGAGCTCAACGGGGCCCGCATTGAACAGCGGGTGTCCGAACGCGAGGATCCGTTCGCCGTCGCGATGCGTGACGGTGCCGACCGCGGTCATGTTGATGTCCCCTGAGACAAGCTGCGCTCCGATGGAGGAACCCGGCTCCACGGCCGGGGGACCGTCCGAATCGGAGGCACGCCTATCGCCCCACGCGGTCACCGGGGCGAACCCGAGAGGTTCGAGCAGCCCGGACGCATCCGCGAGGAACGACCGGTCGCCCGACCGCACGAGCAGCGGCGTCAGGGCAGGCGTCGCATCCTGATCCCCGATATCCCGAACCACCCGCACATCATCTGAGTCGACGCCCGCGAGCGCGCTCAGACGCCCGATGGGCGTTGCCGCCAGTTCTCCGCCGGTCGCCCGGTCAAATGCTCGCGCGTACGACACTCCGGGAGCGCCCGCGCCGCTCGTCGCTCCGTCGAGCATGTCGAGGGCCGGCAGCATCTCCTCGATCGGCGTGATCCCCGCGATCGGCTCGCGGCTGAACGGCCATGACATCGCGATGGCTCCCACGAGGCGACCATCGAGATACACCGGGCTTCCGCTCATCCCTTGCATGATCCCCGTGCGCTCAACGAGATCCCCGGACGCGAGCCCGAGGATGAGACTCCCACCCGGGTGTTGGCCGGGAACGATATCGAGTATCTCGATGCTGAACTCCTCGATCTCGGTGCCCTGGAAGACCGTGTGCGCGACGCAGAGATCGCCGGGCACAAGCTCATCAAGCGGTACGATATCGGTCCCGGCGGCCGGGACAACGGCGGCAACGAGCGACAGCGCGGCGCAGAGAGCGATCGCAGAGGCGTTCTGAACAACTCTATCGGGCGGTGTGCGCGGACTGGGACTCCGACTCATCAAACAGCTCCCACGCGCGAGGCGCGCTGAACGGGTGAAGGTGATTTCGATGAAGTGTCCTCGATGCGGTGAGGCGTGTCAAGGAGTCGGCCGGCCGTGCGACCGAACACCACCCGTGACGCCGCTCTCGACATCATAGAGACGGAACCGGATCGGCTGGTCACCGAGAAAGTCAACGGCCTCGCCGTCCACACGATACGGCGCGTACCGCCATCGGTAGATGGCTCTTCGAGCAGCCTGCTCGCAGGCGCGATCAACTTCGGAGCTCAACAGCCAGACGTTGGCAACCTCGCCGGTCTTCGTGACGTGCAGTCGAAACACGACGACGCCTTCAACGCCGGCCGCCTTCGACGAGACCGGGTACCTTGGTTTGACGAGGTGTGAGACGATCATCTCCTGACTTCTCGGCTGCGGCAGCGCCGTCTCGAGCTCGCGGAGAAGGTCGAGTCCGTCCTCGGCGATGTCGTCGCTCTCGTCGCCGACCTCACTGGTCTCGGACTCCCCTTCGGGCACCTCCCAGTCGGTGATCGTGATCGGCACAACGCGGAAAACGTTCTGCCCGCCTGTCCCGCGGGCTATCCGGAGCTCGCGTTCGCTGGGACCGATGTCACGGACGACCGAGATCTCAGGCAGGATACGCGTCGGGCCGCGATAGCCGATGCTCCGTACGATGGGGATGCGGTCACGGAAGGGCGCGACGACGAGTATGGCGATGACGTGTGCTGCGACGGACAGAGCGAACGCCACCAGCACGCGCGACAGGTAGCCCTTGTCGCGGGACAGGCGGAACGCCCTTGAGGAGTCTGTGCAGGGAGCCATCAGCCGCTCGATTCAGGGGGGCGAGGCAGCTGTCAGAATTCGTATCCCTTCGGGATGACGACGATGCCGCTGGGAGTGGTGACGAAACGCTTGGCGTCCTCTTCGGGGTCGTATCCGATCTGTGTCTTCGGCGGAATGCGGACGCCCTTGTCGACCACGACGCGTCTCAGCTTTGCGTACCTTCCGACGTCGACGTCCTCCATCAGGATCGATTCGAAGGCGTAGCTGTAGCTGTTGGTGCGGACGCCCGGCGAGAGCACGCAGCGTTGGATGCGGCCGCCGGATATGACGCAGCCGGTCGAGACGATCGAATCGACGGCGATACCCGTTCTGTGCTCGCTCCGGCCCTCGGCGAACACGAATTTCGCGGGTGCGTACATTCCCTGGTACGTATGGATGGGCCATTTGGGGTCGTAGAGGCTCAACCGGGGCGTGACGTTCACGAGGTCCATGTTCGCCTCCCAATAGGCGTCGATCGTCCCGACATCCCGCCAGTACCCCGGGTCATCCTCCTCTCCGAACACGAAGGCGCGAACGTCGTACCCCTCACGGATCATGCGCGGGATGATGTCGCCGCCGAAGTCGAACTCCCCCTTCGCGGTCGCCTCGCTGAGCACTTCCACCATACGCGGCGTCGAGAACACATAGATCCCCATCGATGCAAGCACACGGTTCGGACTCCCGGGGATCGTCCTCGGATCCTCCGGCTTCTCCTGGAACCCGCGGACGACGAGGTTCTCGTCGACCACCGTGATCCCAAGTCCACCGGCCTCCGCCGCGTCGCGTTCCTGGACGCAGATGGTCAGATCGGCGCCGGCCGTGGCGTGATATGCAAGGAACGGCTTGTAGTCCATCGCGTAGATATGGTCGCCGGAGAGCACGAGCGTGAAACGCGATGGCATCGTCTCAAGGAGATGCGTGTTCTGCCAGATGGCGTCGGCCGTTCCACGATACCAGTCCTCACCCAGCCTCTGCTGCGCGGGGACGTTCTCGATGAACTCGTCCATCCAGTGGCTCAGGAAGCCCCACCCCCTTCTCAGGTGCCGCGCGAGCGACCGTGACTTGTACTGGGTCAACACGAACACCCGTCGGAGGTCGGAGTTGAGACAGTTGGAGAGGCTGAAGTCGATGATGCGGTAGATGCCACCGAACGGCACGGCCGGCTTCGCCCGGTCCCTGGTGAGCGGTGCAAGTCGCTCACCCTTGCCGCCGGCGAGCAGCATCACAACGGTCTCTCTGTTCATCCAACCTCCGGGACGAATGCCTGAACTCGACCTGCCCTACTCGTATCGCACCATGTCCCCGGCGTCGAACCCGCTGCCGGACACGACGCTGCAGATCGAGTACTTCTCCTTGATGTCCGAGGCCATGATGACGCCGATCTTCTCCTCTTCGGCGCCAAGCTCCAGACCGGTCACCGGATCAACAAGAGCCTCACCCATCCGGTAGACGTTGAACTCCATCCCGGCCGTGATCCCGGTCGTCTGCCCGGCGTTGAGGTAGATCTTCGCTCCGTCCGCCTTGACGATGCGTCCCGTCCAGGGCACGGCCTCGAGCGTCTCGGTGATCGACTCGACGAGCCCGTCGATCGCCTCGCGCGTGGCCTGCCCGACGAGCGTCTGGTCGAACTTGCCGTCATGGCCGAAATTGAAGTCCTCGGTCCTGAGCTTGAGTCCCATCTGCGTCCTGTCGGCGTCAGCGGTCTCCGCGAGAATGATCTCCCCCGTTGTCGTGTCGATCATCCTGACGTCGATGGCCACACGAGCTGTCGTCTTCGAGATCCCGCCACCGAACCCGGCGATCCCTCCCCCCGTGCTCGATTCCGAGTAGCCGAACTCCGATACAGACCCGTAGACGATCGCCGCGACGCCGAGAAGCTTGCCGAGCTGAGGCGCCGTCTGTGCGGTGACCTTTCCCGACTGCCCGAGATTCTGCTCGGACAGAACGTGATCAAGCTGCTCACGCTCCATCACGCTGAATTCACCTGACTGCACGAGCGCCGTGGTGAGCATGTCGGACATACCACCGCCTGGGTTCGGCCCCGTCCAGTGCCATCGACTACGGTCGCTCTTGTCCTCGAACTCCACGACCGCGATCATCTTCTTGAGACCCTTCGGGCCGTCGTCCTTGGCATCCGCGACGCTCGACAGCGCCGTCGTGATCGTGAGGACCGCGAGAACGGCCAGGACAATCTTCACAGTGCGAACGCTCATCGTTCCATCCCCCCTGGGGCCTGAGCCCTCCGGTCACCTTGCTGCGCTCGTCCCCCGAACACACGGAGACGCGTATGCGCCTCGTGGCTGGCGACACCACCTCTGACACATCCACATCATTGTTATGTGGGGGAACGGCAGTGTCAAGGCCGAGGTTGCCGACGACCCAGATCTCGTCTCTGTATGACATGCTCACGGGCTTTGCGGTTGACTCAGGCCGGAGTACCGGAGCACAATGAATCAACTCCAGCGCCTTCCCCCCACAGACCGGACCCGCACGGGAAGCCCCCGGAAGAGGTCATCTCATGAACAGACCCGATGGAACGAGGGCCGCCAGGCACATCGCCGCGTTCGCGTGCGCAGTCGCACTCGTGTGTCTCTGCGCCTGCGCGACAGTGTTCGCCTCCGTAGCCGCGTTCGCAACAGAACTGACTCACGCGGCCGAACCGGCTCTCGGGGTCGTGCCGACCGTTGAGACCGCCTCAGAGCACGACGCCGCGCGTGCGGCCCTCAGAGCCCGAGCTTCTCACGGCGCGACCGTGCTCTGGTCGGATGACATGGAGGGCGGCACGAACGGCTGGACGCACCGGGACCATGGATGGGGCATCGAACCGCACTTCCACACCGACTCCTATATGGCGTTTGAAGGTGGCACCAGCTGGTGGTGCGGGACTCTCGACCTCGATGCGAACGGCGGCTACGGCAACGGATGGGATGACCGGCTTGAGCTGCCGCCCGTCGACGTCTCCGGCGCCTCGTATCCCGTTCTGACGTTCGCGCACTACTTTCACAGCGAGCCGCAGCGAGATATCACACTCCTCCAGGCGATGCGCGGCGGCGCACTCGATGATCTCAATGCCGGCTTTGACGGACTCATCCCCGGAGGCGCATGGGTCGACATCGGTACATACGGTTACGTCCTGAGCGACCTCGACAACCCGCTCGAGATCAGATTCCAGTTCACGTCCGACGGAACGAACTCAGACGAGGACGGCGGGTTCGACTCCGTCGGCGGCGGGTACATGGTCGACAACATCAAGATCTTCGATTTCTACGGGGGCGAGGTTTTCTTCCTCGACGACGCGGAGAACGGAGGTCTCTGCAATCCGAACGTGCAGGACCTTGCGGGCGACTACTGGCATATCACGGAACGACCGTGCGCGGCGACGAGCGGCGCGCACGTCTGGTGGTGCGGTGACGATGCGGACACATCCCACGTACCCGGACGTCTCGATAACTGGCTCGTCTCCCCTCCCGTCGACATCGGCTCGCTCGACCCCGGCACGCCGTGCACGCTGCGGTACATGCTCCATGCGGAGGTACCGATGGTCGATAACGACTACTGGACCATCTATGCGTCGACCGACCGCGGCGAGACCTGGTACCAGCTCGGCGCGTGGTGGGGCGACTTCGAAGCATGCTCCGGCTGGAGTCAGGCGGGGATCGATGGACTCTCCATCACGCATCTGCTGCCGGGAAGCTCATTCCGCGCGTTGTTCAGGTTCTTGACAACAGAGAATGGATGCGGGCCCGGCGCCGCGGGCGGAGCCGGGATCACGCTGGATGACGTATCACTCGTGGCCGGGACCTCGCCGGTCGAGCGGACCAGCTGGGGACGCATCAAGGCGGTCTACCGCCGTTGACCCCGAAAGGCGCACAACACGTTACCGCGTCTGGCATTGCGAAGAGCGCGGCTCACGGTCGCAAGTCCGGTTTTCGGGTTGACAGAGTGGTGCGCGGTGTCGAGAATGACGCCACCGGGAAAAGAGTCACTCCAGCGGGCCAGACGAATGGAGTGACACAGGTTGTCTTCACGGGAGGTACACAAATGGGACTCCTGCGTACGCTGTCTCTCTGCGCGGTCGTCTGTGCCGCTCTCACTCTCTGTGCGGCCTCGGTCGTCGCGAAGTCGCCGGAGGTCGCCACACCGACACTGGCCGACCCCTATCACGCGTCGCGCGCCACGGTCATATGGGCTGATGACATGGAGAGCGGAACCAACGGATGGACGACCGTCGATCACACGGTGGGCGCCACGCCACACTTCCACGTCGACACGTACATGGCCAACCACGGCACATATCACTACTGGTGTGGGTCGTTCGCTTTCGATGCCGACGGTGGGTACGGCAACGCCTGGGACGATCGGCTGGACATCCCCTCAACAGATGTGACCGGAGCATACTACCCGGTCCTGACCTTCGCGTATCGCTTCGACTCGGAGGCCGGCTACGATTTCACGTACGTGCAGGCCGAGAGCACGGGCGTGTTCAGGAACCTGAACGCAGGATACGACGGAACGAGCGCCGGCTGGCAGGATCTCGGAACGTACGGCTTCGTGCTCAGCGCGTACGACAACCCGTTCGTGGCCAGGTTCCGATTCATCTCCGACGGCGCATGGTCCGACGAGGACGGCAACTATGCGTCGGTCGGCGGCGCATTCATGGTCGACAACATCAAGATCTTCGACTTCTACGGGGGCGCCGAGTACTTCTTCGACGACGTCGAGGACGGCGTCGGGCTCTGCACGCCCTCCGTAATAGGCGCGGTGGGAGACTACTGGCACATCATCGACAGGATGTGCCCCGCGGCCTCCGACCCGCACAGCTGGTGGTGCGGCGATGACGCCGATACCTCGCTGATCCCGGCCAATGTCGACAACTCACTCATCACACCGATGATCAGCCTCCACTCCCTCACCGGAGCATCCACGTGTACGCTTCGCTACGCGATGCACATGGAGGTTCCGACCGTGGACAACGACGGGGTCAACGAGTACCTCTCAACGGACGGCGCAACATGGTATCTGATAGGCGCATACTGGGGCGACTTCGAGCAGTGCGACGGCTGGTCCACATCCGGTCTCGACGGCATCGACGTGACGCCCTTCCTCCCTGCGAGCAATCTGTGGTACCGGTTCCGGTTCACAACGACCGACAACGGCTGCGGTCCCGGCGTTGCGGGCGGAGCGGGGATCATGGTCGACGATCTGTGGGTCGAGGCGACCGAAACACCGGTCGAGCAGTCGAGCTGGGGCAGCATCAAGGCCTTCTACCGATAGCCGACTCGACCCGGTCCGAATGTGCTCGGGCCTGCCGCATCACCGACATATCGTCCTGATAACGCCTCCGGCCTCGCGGTCGGAGGCGTTTCGCGTCTCGAATGCGCTCCTCTGCGTCAGGAGCATCATCCCGTAGCGATACGCGGCCCCGTGTGGCACGCCCATCCGGTCGCCGGGCATCTGCACCGCCTGTCCCGCATCATAGAGAGTAGGCTCGGTACGCCGCGCCACACGCAGGATGACCCCATCGGACCCCGCTCAATAGCGGTCATCCCTTCATCAATCCTTGACGAACAGCCAAAACTAAGGTAAAATGTTATGATAAGCAAAGTTGCACTGATATCACACCCGCTGAGGGAGGACTCGATGCGTCTGTCCGGACTCCGGATCACCGCGTCCGCGGTCGTGCTTCTGCTCGCCGCCCTGTGTCTCGCGCCATCGGCATCTGCCGCGCCGGCGCTGACCACAACCTGCGATTTCGATGAGGATGACGTTGTCATCTCTGAGTATCGCGGACACGACGTGGTCGCGATCGATGGTCTCCGAACGACGCTCGAGCTCGGCCGACCCGAGCTCCCCGTGCGCTACGTCCGCTTCGCGCTCCCCGACGGGATGACGGCGTCCGGCGTGACTGCCGTGGTGGGTGGCACGGTCCGGCTCGACGGTCGATTCCGTGTGCGGCCCGTCCAGCCGCAGCACGCTCTCTCGCTCCCCTACGTCGCCGAATGGCGCGATCCGGATCCCAGCATCTACGGCACATCCGGCCTGTATCCGGCGGCGCCGGCCCGACTGATCGACACCGGGAACATCGGCGGCTATACCGTAGCCACGGTCGCCGTCTATCCCGTTCAGTATGAACCGACGACCGGGACCCTCTCGCTCAACCGGTCGATCGACCTCTCGCTCGAGCTCTCTCCTGCCGATCGTTCGCTGCGGCGCCCGCAGACGCGTTCGGAGCGCGCAGAGACCGCGGTTGCCGCGCGCGTCCGGAACATGGTCGAGAACCCGAACGACGTACGCAATCCCACTACGCTCAGGTCGAGAGACGCGGGGACCGACTACCTCATCATCACAGGCCCGGACTACGTCGATGAGCTCCAGCCGCTCGCCGACTGGAAGACCGACAAGGGCGTGCCGGCCGAGATCGTCACGACCTCGTGGATCTACTCGAACTACGCGGGCGTCGACAACCAGGAGAAGATCCGCAACTGCATCATCGACTATTACACGAGCCAGGGAACAACGTGGATCCTCCTCGCCGGCGACACGGACATCGTGCCGGCGCGGACGGCCTTCGCCAAGGACGTTGGCAGCGCCAACGAGAACGCCCTCCGGTGCGACCTCTACTTCTCCGATCTCGACGGGACCTGGAACGGTGACGGAGATGACACGTGGGGCGAGATCACGCAGGACACTATCGATCTCTATGCCGACGTCTTCGTCGGCCGCGCTCCCGTGAACACGTCCGCCGAAGCCTCGAGGTTCGTCACCAAGGTCCTCACCTATGAAGGCGCCCCGGCCGGCAACACGCTCCCGACCGACTATCAGGAGAACATGCTCTTCCTGGCCGAGGTACTGTGGAGCGAACCCTGGACCGACGGAGGGATCGCCAAGGACATGATCGATGACGACTCCGTCCCATCGACTTTCGATCCGATCACGAAGCTCTATCAGACGAACGGTCAGCTCACGAAGTCACGCACGGTCTCCGAACTCAGCAGCGGACAGAACATCACGAATCACATGGGCCACGCCTACTACAACGTGATGAGCATCGGCAGTTCGTCGCTCTATAACAGCGATATGGACGGGCTCTCGAATTACGACCGTCAGGGCATCTGGTACTCGATCGGATGCTGGCCCGCCGCTATCGACTACAACTGCATCGCCGAGCACTGGATGAACTCGCAGGGCGGCGGCGTCGCCTTCATCGGCAACAGCCGCTACGGCTGGGGCTCGCCGGGCGCGCCCGGCAACGGCACATCCGACCGCTACGACCGCGAGTTCTTCAGACAGCTGTTCAACGAGGGTCAGGACGTCATCGGCGTGGCGCATGCGGCCCACAAGGACGAGTTCGTCAGCGAGGCCAGGAGTGACGGGTACACGCGCTACGTGCTCTACGAACTCAATCTCCTGGGCGACCCGGAGATGCGCATCTGGACGACGACGCCTTCGGCCGCTACCGTGAATCACCCCGATTCCGTGCCGCTCTCCGGCGAGCCGTTCCTCGTCACCGTCCGCGGTTCCGACGGTCGCGCGATTCCGGACGCCGTCCTGTACTTCAGCAATACGGAGATCGCGGAGACCTTCACAACCGGGGCCGACGGCATCGCCACGGTCGATCTCGACCCGACGACGTCCGGATCGGTCATGATGACGATCACCGGCCCGGGGGTGCTTCCCTACTCCGAGTCGCTCCCGATCGCGGATACGCCGCCGGACACGACGCCTCCCGCAGATATCGAGACGCTGAGAGCGGCGGACCCGTTCGACCTCGGAAGCGAGATCCAGCTCGACTGGTCCGGATACGCCGCGCCCGCCGACTTCGCTGCGTATCGTCTGTACCGCAGCACAGAACCGTTCAGTGACATCTCGGGCAGAACACCTGTGGCCAGCGGCATTCTCTCCGCCGGTGCGACGACATGGGACGACACATCGGTCACCGACATGCAGCCGTACTACTACGCCGTTGTCGCGGTCGACCTCTGGGGCAATGTCGACGAGACCGTGACAGCGGTCGGGCCGATCGCGTCGAGCGTCAACGCGCGCATCCTTCTCTGGGATGCCGACGACGGCGACCTGCCCTTCGACGGCGTTGGCGACATGTACGGTGTCACCGACGGAACGGAGGTCGCCTGGGTCGACGCGCTCGACTCGATCGGTGAACTCTACAAGTACACGGAGACGATCCCCACCGACCTCTCGCCCTACGACCTCGTCATCTACCTCGGCGGCGTCGTGAACTTCGGCGGACTCAACGTCCACATGACCGAGGAAGAAGCGGCCGCCCTGCTCGCCTTCACCGATGCGGGCGGCAGTCTCTATATCGAGGAGCCGAACTTCGGCGGGCAGTACAGCGAGAGCGGAAGCGCATCTCAACTGGACCTGTGGGACCGTTTCCACTGCACCTATGCGATGGGCAGCGCGAAGCTGGTCGGCAACGTTCAGACACTGGTCGGTCAGACCGGCGGCCTCACCGACGGGATGAGCTTCCCGTACGACTATCAGAACGACCCGGACCAGTTCATCGGCAAGATCGGCCCGGACGATCCGGGCACGGAGCTCCTCTGGACGGACCAGAGCGCCGAGGACCGCGGAACTGTCTACGTCGATCCGGTCAATGGGGCACACCGCTATATGGTTCCGGTGCTGCTCGGCGGCACGACCGGCGGGAGCTACCCGTCGACCCACGTCGAGTACGTCACGAGGCTTCTGGACGACCTCTCCCTCATCGGAACGACCGGTGTCGAAGACGGACTCGTCGCGGCGTCGCACCGTCTGGATCAGAACAGCCCCAACCCGTTCAATCCGACGACGAGCGTGCACTACTTCGTAGCCTCTGAGAACGCGCAGGTCCGCCTCGCGGTCTACGACGTCCGCGGCCGCAAGGTGACGACGCTGGTCGAGGGCAGATCGGACGCCGGGGAGCATGCCGTCGTCTGGGACGGGACGGACTCGCGCGGACGCAAGGTCTCGTCGGGCATCTACTTCCTCCGTGCCGAGATCGACGGCTGGAGAAACGCGCGGAAAATGGTGCTTCTCAAGTAGCTGCCCGGGGAATCGCTTCGGAAAGCACCAGGAGGCTCCATTGCTCGCACATACGACGGGCGCGCCGAGGCGAAACCTCCTTGACGCGCTCGCGTTATTGTGATAAGATAGATTTGATAGTTGATACCTCACACGTTGCCGCGCATTGGGCGAAACGCATCACAGGAGAGGCATCACACCCCACACTGCTACTGCTCTGAGCGAACCGAGTCGACATCACGAACACGACGCGTGACGCGCGGGCTGTCCGGAGGACCGGACGCGGCGGTGACTGGTGTGTGGGCCCTCGCCCACTGACGTACTGCCATGTACCGGGACCGGGTGCCTGCCGACGACGCCTCGGTCCCTTTCGTGTCTGAAGACCGGCCGGCCCGGAGCGGTCCGTGGTGGACCGGTCGCGCACTCGCATGAATAGAAAGAGAGCGACCCACGCTCGAACAGCAAGCAACTGCAGAAGGAGGACGTGATGACCTCGAGATCCGCGCTGATCTGGCTCGTCGCCGGGTTCACGATGCTCACCGCCTCGGTGGCGGTGGCTGTATCCCCGGCGATCGATGTAGCGATCGACGAATCCCAGATCGAACTCGTGGCCGACGGACGGCTTGTGACACCAGTGATCGACGGATATCGCACGCTCGAAAGCGAGGGCGCTCCGAGCATCCCGGCGCGTGTCGTTCACTTCGTCATCCCGGCGGACATGAGCGTTGCGGACGTTGTCGTATCGCACGGCGATGAGGAGACGCTCGCGGGAACGTACCGGATCGCCCCGATGCAGCCCGAGACCCCGACCGGGGAAGAGAGAACCCCGATCGAGGCCTCCGCTGAGATCTACGGCAGCGATGCGGTCTACCCGAGCGAGAGGGCCGTCTACCTCGGCGACGGATATCTCGGCGGGTATCACGTCGTCTCGGTGGCCCTCTATCCACTGCGGTATCATCCCGAGAGCGGACGGCTCGTCGTGACGAACGACCTCGAGGCGAGACTTGAGCTCACGCCATCGCCGGACCGCTCGGCCCCGCGCCACCGGATGACGGCGGACGCGGCCGCAACGTACCGCAGGGTCGTTGCCGGCATGGTTGAGAACCCCGGTGACATCGACGCCTGCGCGAAGCAGGGTGTCGCCGTCGTCAGCGGCGACTCTCCCGGCGGCTTCGCACCGAGGTATTCCCCGTCGCTCGAGGGCAGCCTCGTCGAGTACGTCATCATCACGAGCGAGGAGTACGAGCCCTACTTCCAGCAGATCGCCGACTGGAAGACGAAGAAGGGCGTGCCCGCGGTCGTACGCACGGTTTCGTGGATCAACGCGAACTACGCGGGCGGTTGCGACACGGCGGAGCGCATCCGTCTGTTCATTCGGGATGCGTTCGCATCGTGGGGCACGACCTACGTGCTGCTCGGTGGTGACACGGGCGTGATCCCGCCCCGCTTCGGCGTATCGGCCTACTACGGTGGCTGGGAGATCTCGACGGACCTCTACTACAGCGACCTCGACGGAAACTGGAACGGAGACGGCGACAGCGTCTTCGGTGAGGGCTACAGCGGCCCGACGGCTGCCGGCGACAGCCTCGACCTCTATCCCGACGTGTTCGTCGGGCGCGCGCCGGTCGCGACGATCATCGAGACCGAGACCTTCGTGGACAAGACGTTCGAGTACGTCATGAATCCCGACCCGGTGTTCGCGGAGCGGAACCTCTATCTGGCCGAGGTGCTCTTCCCCTACGACTGGGAAGAGGGCATGCTGATAAGCACCGACGGCGCCGAGGACGTCGTGGAGCCGACGCTTGCTCTCGTTCCACCGAACGTCCATGTCTCGCTGCTGTATCAGAACTACGATCCATTCCCAATGTCCTGGCCGCTGACCCGCGAGACGGCCATCGACTCGATGAACCAGGGCTACAACATCACGTCGCACATCGGGCACGGCAACAAGGACATCATGCGCTGCAGCCGGAACAACTACGTCACGCTGCAGGACGTCGACGCGCTTACGAACGGCCAGCAGAAGTCCGGCTTCTTCTGGATGCTCAATTGCACCTCGACCGCGATCGAGTACGACTGCATCGCAGAGCATCTGATGAACAACCCTGACGGCGGCGCATCATCGCTGTTCGGCCCGACGCGTTTCTGCTTCCCGACGACCGCGAAGGACTACTACTACTCCTGGTTCGACTATCTCTATGCGCAGGGCACGAGCCGCGCCGGCGTCGTCAGCGCGGCGTGCAAGACGCCGTACGTAGCCGAATCCCAGTACGACAACACGGACCGCTGGACCCAGATGAGCCACACGTATCTCGGTGACCCGGAGATGAGACTGTGGACGGCGCGCCCGAAGAACCTCGTGGTCGTGCATTCGAACACCGTGCCGCTCGGCGACGCTGCTCTGAGCGTGTCGGTATCGAACCCGGCCGCCGTGGACAGCGCACTCGTCTGTGTCGTGAAGGACGACGAGGTCTACGCCCGCGGTTACACGAACGCCTCCGGCCAGGTGATGCTCTCGTTCACTCCGGAGACGACGGGTCAGATGACGATCACGGTGACGGCCCCGAACCACCTCCCGTACGAGGACACGATCGCGGTCACGTCCGCGGCAGCAGGGCACGTATCGTTCAACTCCACGACGATCGAGGACGACGCGCTCGGTCTGAGCGATGGCAACGGCAACGGTCTTGCCGAGGCCGGTGAGACGGTCCAGCTGAGCATGCTCGTCCAGAACGCCGGTCAGATTGCGGCCACGGGTGTCACCGCCACGCTCGCGTCGACCGATCCGCTTCTCACACTCGTGGATGACAGCGAGTATCTCGGTGACCTGAACGCCACGAGCCAGGCGCAGTTCGATACGCTCTTCGCGGTGCAGATCTCGGCGGACTGTGAGAACGAGTACGAGACGGTGCTCGAGGTCCAGTTCGAGGACGCTGTGACAAGAACCACATGGACCGATGAGTACACGCTTCGTGTGCTCCGACCGATCCCGGTGATGCAGCTGACCCAGTCGACCGACGACGGGAACGGAGACGGGATCCCGCATCCCGGCGAGACCGTGACGTTCACCGTCCGACTGCTCAACGAGGGCAACGGCGACTTCGACGCGTTGACCGGTACGCTGCGGTACCCGAACGCCGAGGTCACCCTCGTGGACAGCACGGAGACGTGGGGCGACGTGGCGGCCGGAACAACGGCCGACGGCTCCGACGGGTTCCAGTTCTCGGTCGTCAGCACGGTCACATCCCACTTCCGCCTCCTGCTGGCCGACGAGGACGGCAAGGAATGGACGGTCCTCTTCGATCTCACTCCACCGGACCAGCCGCTCGACCTCGAGGGCAGAGTCGTGGCAACGACGATCTTCCTGACCTGGAACCCCGTGACGAGCGACGATCTCTGGGGGTACAACGTGTACCGCGCCGAGTCCATGTCCGGCCCGTACGCCCAGGTCAACGATGGCGTCGTCGAGCTGATCTCCTACTATGAGGATGCGGGCCTCGATGAGAACGAGCTCTACTACTACAAGGTCGCGGCGATCGATTCATCGGCGAATGAAGGCGAGCACTCGGATATCCTCCAGATCAGCACGAACCCGCCGTCCCAGGAGGGGTGGCCCATCGCCGGCGGCGAGCTCATCTACAACACCCCGGCCGTCTGGGACATCGACCTCGACGGAGACCTCGAACGCCTTGTGGGCG
>CAZRAD010000027.1:0-24088 GCA_964597945.1 uncultured bacterium | reverse complement strand
TGACGAAGGCGAGGGAGACGACGAGTGAACAGCGCGACCATCAGAGTGGAGAACCTCTCCCGTCGCTTCGGGAACATCCTCGCCGTCGACGGACTGAGCTTCGAGGTCGCCGAGGGGCAGCTGTTCGGTCTCGTGGGACCCGACGGCGCGGGCAAGACGACGACGCTCAGGACACTCGCTGGCGTCATGCCCCCGACTTCGGGCGATGCGGTCCTCGCCGGCATCAGCGTGGCCGACGACCCAGAGAGTGTGAAGCACGACATAGCCTATATGTCGCAGCGGTTCGGTCTCTACGCCGACCTCACCGTGATGGAGAACCTCATGTTCTACGCGGATCTCTATCAGGTTCGCCGACGGGAGCGAGAGCCTCGCCTCGACCGCCTCTTCAGATTCTCCAACCTCGGCCCTTTCAAGAACCGTCTTGCCGGCGCGCTCTCCGGAGGAATGAAGCAGAAGCTCGGGCTCTCGTGCGCGCTGATCCACGAGCCCAGGATCCTGCTTCTCGACGAACCGACCTTCGGCGTCGATCCAATATCACGGCGCGACCTGTGGTTGATCGTCCACGAGATGGTCGCCAACGGGGTCACGGCCGTCGTCAGCACCGCCTACATGGATGAGGCGGAGCGCTTCGACAGGCTCGCGATGCTTCACCAGGGCCGCCTCGTCGCAGCGGGAACGCCCGACGACCTCATGGCCGGAGTGGAGGGAGAGATTCTCGGGCTCGAGGTGGACCGTCTTCGAGCCGCCAAGCGCGTCCTGAGCGGCCATCCCGCCGTCCTCCTCGCGGCCGTGTTCGGCGAGACGCTTCACGCCACTGTTGCCTCGGCCGAGAGGGACGGGCCGGCGATTGTCCATGCGCTCACGGAGGGAGGCTTCAGAGTGGACTCCGTGCGCACCGTCCCGCCGAGCATGGAAGACGTGTTCATCCATCAGATCGCACGCGCGGACAGCGAACGGGAGAAGGCCCCCACATCGGGAGGACGGGCATGACCGAGCGGCAGGACAGCGCGGTCACCGCGGCCGGACTGACGAAGAGATTCGGCGGCTTTGTGGCAGTGGATCGCGTCTCGTTCGAGGTTCGCGCCGGCGAGATATTCGGATTTCTCGGCCCCAACGGCGCCGGCAAGACAACGACGATCAAGATGCTCACGGGCCTCTTCCTCCCGACGTCCGGAAGCGGTCGTGTCGCCGGCTTCGACCTCATGACTGAGACGGACGCGATTCGGCGCAGCATCGGCTACATGTCACAGCTCTTCTCGCTCTACGGCGACCTGACGGTGGCCGAGAACATCGCCTTCTTCTCGCGGCTCTACAGCGTCCCGAAGAACCAGCGGCCCGGGCGACGCGACTGGGTGCTCCAGATGGCCGGCCTCACGGAGCATGTCGACCGCCTCACCAGGGATCTGCCCCTCGGCTGGAAGCAGCGGCTCGCCCTCGGCTGCGCGGTGCTGCACGAGCCACCGATCCTGTTCCTCGACGAGCCCACTTCCGGCGTCGATCCCATCTCGAGGAGAAGCTTCTGGGACCTGATCTACGAGCTTGCCGAGAGCGGAACGACGGTGTTCGTCACAACGCACTACATGGAGGAGGCCGAGTACTGTCACCGGCTCGCTCTGATGAACCGCGGCAGATTGATCGCCCTCGACACACCGCGCGCTCTACGAGAGACCACCGATGAGCCGATCTTCGAGGTTCGCGTCCGCGAGGCGGCACGCGCGGTCGAGGCTCTTCAGGGAGTCTCCGGAATCATCGAGGCCGGCATGTTCGGACGCTCGCTGCACGTCGCGGTGGAGACCGCGGATGGAGCTGTGGAACTCATCGGGGGACGGCTGTCGGCGAAGGGACTGGATTTCGAGGGTATCGAGCCCGTCGAGCCCGCGCTCGATGACGTGTTCGTCGCGCGCGTGCGCGCGGCGGGCGGCGCGCCCATCGACTAAGGGAGGGTCGTGGTGCTGAACAGGACAAGACTCCTGGCCGTAGCCCGCAAGGAGACCATCCAGCTCCGCCGCGATACGCGAAGCCTGCTCATGGCCTTCGTGCTTCCCGTCCTGCTCTTGGTCCTCTTCGGATACGCGATTAGCTGGGACGTGAAGGACATTCCGATGGCCGTGCTCGACCGCGACATGTCGGCGACGAGCCGCGAACTCATCGATACATTCAAGTCATCCGGCTACTTCCAGATCCGCGGGTTCATCGAAGACGAGCGCGAGGTGAACGCATTGCTGGACCGGGGCGCCGTTCGAGCCGTGCTCGTCATCCCACCTGGGTTCTCGCGCGACCTCGGATCCGGCGAGCGGACCCCGGTTCAGGTCATAGTTGATGGCAGCGATGCGAACACAGCCACCATCGCGCTGGGGTACACGCGGGGGATCGTGCAGTCCTACTCCAGTCGGATACTGCTCAGGGGCGCAGAGGCTTCGATGCCGATCGAGAGCCGGACGCGGGTCTGGTACAACGAGGAGCTTCTCAGCCGCAACATGATCGTGCCGGGTCTGGTCGCGGTGATCATGATGATCATCGCCGCGATGCTGACATCACTCACGATAGCCCGCGAGTGGGAGCGGGGGACCATGGAGCAGCTCGCAGCCACCCCCGTGAGCAGAGCGGAGGTCGTGCTCGGCAAGCTGCTCCCCTACGTCGGCGTCGGCCTCATTGACGTGGTACTCGTCAGCGTCATCGGCGTCGCGCTCTTCCAGGTCCCGTTTCACGGAAACCCGGTTCTTCTGATGACACTCTCGCTCGCGTTCCTCATAGGAGCGCTCGGGCTCGGGATGTTCATATCAGCGGTCGCGCGTTCTCAACTTCTCGCCACACAGATGGCCATGATTCTGACCTTCCTTCCCGCGTACCTCCTCTCGGGGTTCATGTACGCGGTCGACGTCCTTCCCGCGCCGCTCAAGGTCATCACGTACCTGGTTCCCGCACGCTACTTCCTGGTGGTCACTCGGGGCATATTCCTCAAGGGCGTGGGCGTCGAGGTGCTCTGGGCACAGGGGCTGCTGATGATCGGTTTCGCCGTCGTCGGACTCGCCGCGGCGGCGCGCGTCTTCAGGAAGGAGATGTCATGACGGTGACCAGCGGAGAACGACTGGAGCGCGTCCTCGGCATGGTCGCCAAGGAATTCCGCCAGATATTCCGGGACCCGCGGATGGCCCGAGTCATCTTCCTGGCGCCCATCCTGCAGCTGGTCATCTTCGGCTATGCCGTGTCGACCGACATCTGGAACATGAACACGTTCGTCGTCGACAACGACCACACCCGGGAGTCCCGCGAACTCGTGGAGACGCTCACGGCGTCGAGCTACTTCAGGGTCTCTGACCAGTCCGAACGACCGGCGGACATGGTGAGGGCGCTCGACCATGGGGACGCTGTCGTGGGCATTGAGATCCCGGCCGGTTTCGCGACGGCCCTCTATGCGGGCGACGCCACCGTCCAGATCCTGATCGACGGCACGAACTCGAACACGGCCTCCGTAGCCCAGGGATACGCGGAGCGCATCGTTCAGAGCTACGCTCTCGAGCACGCGCCAATCAGGTCACTCCCCATCGATCTTCGGGAGCGGGCCTGGTACAACCCGGACCTGGCGAGCCGCAACTACAATGTTCCCGCGGTCGTCGGTGCGCTCATCCTGCAGGTCTGCCTGCTTCTCACGTCGCTGGCGATCGTCCGGGAACGCGAGATCGGCACGCTCGAGCAGCTTCAGGTGAGCCCGCTCGCGTCGATCGAGCTCATCGCGGGCAAGACCATCCCGTTCGCCGTGATTGGGCTCGTCGATCTCTTCTTCGTGACGCTGGTGGCGCTCCTCTGGTTTGGCGTGCCGTTCGAGGGAAGCATGCTCCTGCTGCTCGGGGCCAGCGTGCTCTACCTGTTCTCGGGCCTCGGCATCGGCCTCCTGATCTCCACCGTCTCCAGGACGCAGCAGGAGGCGTTCCTCACAAGCTTCCTGGTCTTCATGCCGGCCATCCTTCTCTCAGGGTTCATGTTCCCCGTGAGCAGCATGCCGACGGTCTTCAGGTGGCTGACGCTCCTCAACCCGATGAGGCACTACATCGAGATCGTGCGCGCCATCTATCTGAAGGGCGCCGGCCCAACGGTGCTCTGGCCGCAGTTCGCCGCACTCCTCGTCATCGGGGTCGGGCTGCTGACCTTCGCGACGAAGCGCTTCAGCAAGACGACTGCGTGAGTGCGCTGTTCGCGAGCACGACCGCCCCGAGAGCCAGGCGCGCATGGACACCAACGCCCCTCTCCTGACCCTGAACTTCACCCGGACCGTTTTCGGGATTCTCCCCGGAGTCCTCCTCCGGACTGCGTTACGGGCGCCAACCGCCAGACCGAAGGACCTCCCAGTGCTGGGAGCTTCTTCATGATGATCTCCGGACTCCCAGACGCCGCGTCGAGCCCTATGTCCTCCATGAGCGATCGGTCCACACGCTTCAGATCCAGAGTTCCATGTCCGACAACCGGCTGCGCAGGCCCTCGATCTCCTGCTCCATTTGGTCGAGCACCGCGCCGATCTTGCCGAAGTCGAGAATCGAGACGTCCTGCATTCGGGCGCGAAAGAGGATATCCGGTTCCGAGTATGCGAGCCTCCTGTCGAGCGCCACCTTCTGCATGATGACGAGCGCACCGTATACCGCGTCCGGCACGCGGGGTATCGGGTTCTCCGTGGCGCGCCTCTGTCCGCTGACCTCAACAGCGAGCGTAACGTCAGACCGGGCGCTGAGATGGTCATATGGGACCCGGTTCACGAGGTCTCCGTCAACGAGCACCCTCCCGTCGATGGAGACCGGCGCAAAGACGCCCGGGATGGCCATGCTCGCCCGGACGGCATTCACCACCTCCCCCTTCTGCACGACAACCTCTTCGGCCGTCCAGAAATCTGTCGCAACGACAATGAGCGGCACGTTCAGGTTCTCGAACATGACTCCCTCGATCGGTTCGAGCGCTGAGGTGAGGAAGCGGTCGATGCCTATCAGTCCGCCGCGCCTACGCTCAGGAATGAAGATCCTCAGCCACTTGAGGAGCGAGGGGAGCTTCTTCACCACATCCATCAGCGCGTCACCACGTTGAACGGAGTACTCCTCCGCGAGCTCCCGTATCCCCCGTCCGGAGATCCCTGATGCATAGAGAGCCCCGATCACCGCACCAATACTGCTTCCCGCAATGACGTTCGGTCGCAGCCCCAACTCATCAAGCAGCTCCAGGACCCGGATGTGCCCAAAACCGAGGACTCCGCCGCCGCTCAGCGCCAGACCAAGGCGTTTCGCCATATCAGTGCTCCCCTCTGTCTCGTAGCAACACCCGTGGGGTGCGCGGCAAGGCCAAGCGACGTTTCTTCTGAAGAACGGGTCGTCTGGCCACACGCTCTTCCTGGTGAGTTGGACGCCTCTTCTCCCCCCCTCGCGCCGTCAGCAGTCATCGGGATCATCGGATCGCGGCCCTACAGAACCGCCATCTCCCGGTTGTTGAAGTTCCTGCGGTAGTACTCCATGTACTGCACCTTGTGCTCCAGCGCGGCGATCACGGCGTTGCAGAAGTTCACTCCCTCGAATTTCTGCGCGCTGCCGAGCCCGCCCGGACTGAAGATGTTGATCTCCATGAGCTTGTCGCCGACGATGTCGAGCCCGACCAGGAACATCCCGTCCTGGACGATCTTCGGGCGCGTGATCTCGGCCACGCGCAGGGCGACATCCGTCACCTCTGCCTGCTGGAGCTTGCCGCCCGCGTGGATGTTGGAGCGCATGTCGCCGCCCGTCCGAACCCGGCGGAACGCCGCGTACTTCCCCCGGTGGCGGAGCGGCTGTCCGTTCATCAGGAAGAGCCGCATGTCGCCCTCAGCCGCCGCCGGAAGATACTCCTGGGCGATGACGTAGCCGTCTCTGCTCACCGCATCGATCATCTGGTTGAGATTCGGGAAGTCATCGGGACGGACGAGGAACACCGACTGCCCGCCTGAGCCGGTCAGCGGCTTCAGCACGATCGTGCCGCCCTGGTCCTCCGCGAACGCCTTGATCTCGCCGCGGTCGCGCGTGATGAGCGTCGCGGGCCGGACCTCCTCGGGGAATGCCTGCAGGTACATCTTGCTCATACCCTGGGCGAGACCGTCAGGGTCGTTGAGCACGATGACGCCGTGGCGCGTCGCAGCGCGACCGAACTGAATGCCGGCCGATGCCGCCCACGGTCTGGCAATGGCGTCGTCGGACGGGTCGTTCCGAAGGAGCATCACATCCAGATTGTCCACCGTGACGCGCTTCGTGACCGCCGCCTTGCCCTGAAGGTCCTTCAAGTAGCCCTCGGAGGTCTTGTACTTGCTCCTGGGAACACCGATCGCCCGCGCGGCGATCTTGTCGTCGGGGTCGTAGGCCAGGTCCCCCACCCCCATCGTCCAGACCTCGTGACCCTTGTTGACGGCGGCGACTGCCAACCGGCTCGTGGTGTATCCCGCCTGTTCCGTCCTGATGTCGTTGACAACGAAACCGATTCTCATCTCCGTCTCCTCCCAGCAAGCTCCAGCACGGTCGTTCCGTGACCCAGGGCGGCCAGCCGCTTCCGTGCGCTTTCGTTCTCCAGATAGCGCGGCATCATGGGCGCCGCGCGCAGCACGCCGCGCCACGTGAGCTCCCGGACGACCGGGACGTGGTGCGCGGCGATCTTCCCGACAAAGAGCGGCTTGAGATCGCCGCCCCCTCCCACGTATTTGAGCACGTCGATCAGCCCCTGGAGGTAGACGGCGTCCTTCGTCAGCCCGCCGCCTCTGTAGACGCGCATGGTGATCATGAACGCCGTGCGGCGATCGAATCCGCGCTCGCCCACGAGTTCCCGGAATGTGTCGACGAACGAGGCGCCGTCTATCAACCGCCGGACTGCGACCACGCGGGCGGCCAGGAGACGAAGTCTCGGGCGACTCAGACCGCCGACCAGATACTCGGCGAGCACCGCCAGCCCTTCCTGCAGCGCCTCGTAGCCGGCGAGACCGCTGTACAGCTGTCGGAACAGCTGTGCGCGGCCGTTGTGGTAGGTGAGCACGTGTGTCCCGATCTCGTGGCTCAGGAGCGCTTCAGCCCGGGAAGCCGGGATGCGGGTCCCGGCGCCGATGAGAAGATTGCCGTGCGACACCATAAGACCGCTCGCGATGTCGGCACGCACCTCGACACCGGCTGCGATGTCGGCCCACTGCCGCTCGTAGTGGGCGATCTCCTCCCTGGCCCGCTCGGCGAAAGCGGCGGCGTCCAGATGGCCTTCCCTCGTGTTCTCGCGGCTTCTCGGAGGGATCTTGTCGAGCAGAGCCTCCGCCGTGGCGAGCGTCTCATCTCCCATCTCGCCGTACACCTGCATGCTGCCATGCAGGAAGCGCGGGGAGTTGATGTCGAGGAGCAGGGTCAGCTTCCGGTCCAGCTCGACCTGTGTCTCCCTGAGCAATCCGTAGATGGCTGGATCCTCAACGCGTTCGAGTGGAACGGAGAAGAGCCGGCGCTTGAGGAGCATCGGGTCGACCGGAGACGGTCGGTAGCGGAACACCGGAGCTCGCTCGTAGCTGCGGCGCCTAAACGAGTTCCACGCCTGTTCCGTGTTCACGGGCGTCAGCTGGAGCAGGAGGTCGAAGCTCTCGGCCACGTCGGACAGCTTCCGATCGACATCCCACACCGCCCGCACGACCGCTCGACGCCCGAGAACATGGAAGTGCCTGGGACGCTGAGTGGTGAGCTTGTGCGTGAACGCATAGAACGAGCGCTTGAGAGCCGGACTCAGGCGGCGACGGAGTTCCCTGAGGACGAGAGGATACACGTCGCCGGTGTTGGGATCCCGGTAGACCGGCGCCACCTCGAGTCCGAGCACGACGCAGTTGGCTCTCCTGGCGGCGTCGGCTGAGATGAGTCCCGTGATACCCTTCGGGAGTACGCGCCCCGATTCGGAGACGCGGACGTCGGCGCGCCTGCCCCGCAGCCTGACTCTCGCGAGCGCTTCCTCGAATGTATCCAGGAATTCGTCGAGCTCGTCGCGCCTGGGGGCGATCAGGTGGAATCCCGGACGGGCGACTCTTCCCTCCGTGCCCTCGGGATCCGATGGCGGGCCGGCCATGATCTCCACGACCAGGAAGGCGCCGAACTCGGGAGCCACCGTGGCTACGACGGCCTCGACGAGTCTCTTCAGCCCCGGGGTCTGTCTGCTCGAGGCCGAGCCGACCAGATAGGAGGCCTCCGTGGTGACGAGCCGGTCGGTCCCGTCGTCACCGTCCGGTGGGCGCCGATAGACGCAGAGAAACGGCAGAGGACGGTCGATGTGAAGCCGTCCCCCTTCGGGCAGGGTCCGGCGGATTCGGAGGTCGTCGCCGAGACGCCTGGTCACCGCCTCAATGAGACGGTCGTCGATGACCTTCGACCGGGGCCTCGCCGTCATACTGCGCGCCCCGGTTGTTCGCGGAGACGCGCCTGCTCGTCCAGCGCCAACGCTCCGTCGCCTCGCGCGAGGTGCCACATCCTGCCGTCCTTCATGTGCCGATCTCCTCGGGGAACTGCGCATCATCACTCAGCGTACCACAATACGCTGTACCGAGACAGAAGGAGCCGCACATGGGCCGCCCGAACCGGAGGGCTCGGATGGTCGTTCTTGAAACGTCTCAGCTCACGTCGTCCGACTCCCCCGTCAGCTGGCGCTCGAAGAGCACGAACAGCAGCGGCAGCACGAACAGCGTCAGGATCGTCGACGTCGCGATCCCGCCGATGACCACGGTCGCCAAGGGCCTCTGGACCTCCGCGCCGACACCGGTCGACAGAGCCATCGGAAGGAACCCCGCCGCGTCGGTGATCGACGTGGCAAGGACCGGTCGCAGGCGCAACCGCCCGGCCTCCACGACCGTGGCGAGCATCCCCTTCCCGTCCGGCAGGAGCCGCCTGATCGTGCTCACGAGCACCTGGCCGTCCATCACCACGAGACCGCTCAACGCGATGAATCCGATGATCGCGCTGACACTGAACGGCAGACCGCGGAGCGACAGCGCGAGGACGCCGCCGACAGCCGCGAAGGGAATCCCGGTGAAGACGATCAGCGCGTCGCCCAGACGCCGCATGCTCAGATAGAGCAGGAAAAACACGAGCGCCAGCGTGAGCGGCACGACGATGCGGAACCGTTCCGAGGCCCGCACCAGATGCTCGAACTGACCTCCGTACTCAACCGTGTACCCCGTCGGCATGCTGATCTCGCTGTCGATTCGCTCGCGAACCTCCGCGACGAACGAACCGACGTCACGACCGCGCACGTTGCACTGAACGACTGTGCGCCGGCGTGCCCACTCCCGGTTGATGGTCGACGGACTCTCGGTCTCCTCGATCGAGGCCAGCGCGCTCAGCGGCATCACGACGCCGGACTCGGCCGGCACCAGGACGGCGGGGAGTTCTGACGTGTCGTTCCTGAATCGATCCGGCAGACGGACGACAAGCGGAAACCGCCTCTCGCCCTCCTGGATCTCGCCGACCTCGATGCCTCCCACGGCGTCGACGATCTCAAGAACACGCTCGGCCGAGAGCCCGGCTCGCGCGACCGCCTCCTGATCCACGCGGACACTGATCATCGGCTGCCCCGCCAGCTGCTCGCCCGACACGTCGGCCGCCCCATCGATCGTGACGAGAAGCCGCTGGATGTCGTTCGAGATACGGAGCAGCTCATCGAAGTCGTCGCCGTACACCTTGATGCCGAGATCGGACCGGATTCCCGCGACCAGCTCGTTCATCCGCATCTCGATGGGCTGCGTGTACGCGACGGTCTGTCCGGGAAGGTCGGACATCACCTCCTCCATCGCACGGACGAGTTCATCCTGCGTCCGTGCAGCCGTCCACTCGTTCCTGGGTGTCAGGGTGATGAACAGATCCGAGAGCTCCGTGCCCATCGGATCGGTGGCGACCTCGGCGGTGCCGATCCGACTCCAGATGTGCGCGATCTCGTCGGGGAAGGCATCGAGAAGCGCGTTCTCCATGAGCGTGTCGTACTCCACGGACTCGTCCAGAGAGATGCCGGCCAGTCGCACGACGTTCAGCACGATCGACCCCTCGCTCAGGCGCGGCACGAACTCGGAGCCTCGGGTTGCAGCGAGCAGGCCGGTCCCGACGAGGAGAACCAGCACGATGACGATCGCCGGACGCCGGTGGTGCAGCACACGGTCGAGCAACCGGGAGTAGACCCGGAGCAGCCAGCGCATGAGGGCCGTCTCGCGGAGGGAGGGCCGCTTCGGGAGGATCCAGTGCGAGAGCGAGGGCGTCAGGTAGAGCGCGATGAGGAGCGCACCGACCAGCGCGAACATCAGCGTCAGCGCCATCGGCTGGAACATCTTCCCCTCGGTGTTCTGGAGCGTGAGGATCGGCAGAAGCACGAGCGCGATGATCGCAACACCGAAGAAGACCGGTCTGGCGACCTCCTTGCTCGACTCCTCGATGACGGTCGCGCGCTCCCCGTCCGTGAGAGTCCGCCCGAGCTTCTTGGCGCGCTCGGCGAGACGGCGCATGTTGTTGTCGGCCATCACAACGGAGCCGTCCACGATGATCCCGAAGTCGATCGCGCCGAGACTCAGGAGGCTGGCGGCGATCGCGGAGCCGCGCATCCCGAGAGCGGCGAGCACCATCGACACGGGGATCGTGCACGCGATGATCAGGCCGGTTCGCACGTTCCCGAAGAGCAGGAACAGCACGGCGATAACGAGGATGGCGCCAAGGAAGAGGTTGTGCTTGACCGTCTCGATGACGAGATCGACAAGCTCGGTCCGGTTGTGAACGATCTCGATCTCGACGCCCGACGGCAGCGCAGGACGCACCTCCTCCAGCCGCTGGTGGAGCGCCTCGGTCACCTCCTTGCTGTTCTCCCCCATCAGCATGAAGGCCAACCCGAGAACGGCCTCGCCCTCTCCCGCGGCCGTCACGGCGCCGCGACGGATCTGGTGTCCTTCGCGTACCTCGGCGACCTCGCGCACCCGCACCGGGACGCCATCGACGCTCGTGATGACGACGTTCCCGATCTCCTCCGTGGTCGTGAGACGCCCGATGCCGTGCAGCAGGAGAGCATCCCCGGACGCCTCGATGGTGCCGCCGCCGACGTTCCGGTTGTTGTCCTCGAGCGCGGTGATGACGTCCTGAAGCGTGAGATGGTAGGCAACGAGCGATCTCGGCTCGACGATCACCTCGTGCTGCTTCTCGTGGCCGCCCCACGAGTTCACCTCGGCGACGCCGGGGACGCGGCGGAGTTCGGGCTTCACGATCCAGTCGTGGATGGTTCGCAATTCGGACAGGGAGCGCGAGCCGTCGGGCGACCGGACGATGTAGTGGAACACCTCACCAAGGCCTGTAGCGATCGGCCCCAGCGAAGGAGGATCTATGCCGTCGGGCAGTGTGACCGTCCCGAGGCGTTCCAGGATGAGCTGCCGGGCGTCGTAGATCGAGGTATCGTCGTCGAACGTCGCCACGACCTGCGAGAATCCCGATTTGCTCAGGGACCTGACGTTGACGAGCCCGGGAATCCCGGAGATGCCGATCTCCACAGGGAACGTGACCTGTCGTTCGATCTCCTCCGGGTTGAGTGCGCTAGCGACGGTGTTGATCTGGACCTGGACGGGCGTCGTCTCCGGGAACGCGTCCACGGGAAGCGACAGGAGCGTCCTGACCCCGAGCACCGCGGCGATCAGAAAGAGCACGGACACCAGCGCCCGGTTCCGGAACGCGCCTTCGACTGACTGTCGGAGCATGTTCGGACCCCTTCCTAGTGGGCGCAGCCGACGCCGAAGCGCGATCGCTGGAACTCAGACTTGAGCATGTAGCTCTGGTCGACGGCTACGAGATCCTCGTCCGAGAGACCCGCCGTGACGACGGCCATCCCGCCCGACTCCGACCCGGTCTGAACCCTGCGGAGCTCGTAGAGATCGCTCTCGAGCCGCACGAAGACGAAGGCGTTCCCGTCGAAGCGGTAGACCGTGTCGCGCGGCACGAGGAGAGATTCCGAGCTCTCGCCGGTGATGATGCTGGCGTCGACGTACATCCCCGCACGAAGCGATCCGTCCGGATTCGGCACCTCGGCACGCACCTCGGCCATCCGTGTCATCTCGTTGAGGAGGCTCGATATCCATGTGACCTCCCCGGCGATCTCGCGACCCAGTGTGTCGGAGTGGATCACAACCTGCTGGCCCGTGCGGAGTCGTGCGACGTCCCGCTCGGTCACGGCCAGCGTGACCCAGAGTGTGTTCAGGTCCGCGACGGTGAAGACCCGGTCGCCGACGGCGGCCAGATCGCCGACGACGGCGTCGCGCTCGATGACGGTCCCATCGAACGGAGCTGTGAGCGGAAGAACGGAGCTCACCTCCTGCCCCGAGAGCGTGCGCTCGAGTTCGCCGGCGCTCAGACCCAGATCGAGCAGCATGCGCTCGGCAGCGCGACGGCTCGCGGCGGCCGCCGTGTGCCGGGCCTCGGCATCCCGATGTGCGCTGTCCGAGGACATGTCGCTGTCATAGAGCTCTCGCTCACGCGCGTAAGCCTCAGACGCGACCGTCTCGTCGGCCACGGCCGTCAGCAGTGCGGCCTTCGCCTCGGCGATCGCAGAGGAGTGCAGCTCGGCGAGAACATCTCCTCGTCTGACGCGCTGGCCAGGCTCGGCGAAGACACGCTGGACGACGCCGTCGGCGAGCGGCGTGATGTGCGCGAGTCGGTCCTGGTCGAACTCGAGCTGTCCCACGGCGACCACACTCGTGCTGGAGGATCCGCGACGCGGCGGCTCGGAAATGATGCGCGCCTTGGACTCCGACGACGCCGACGGCAGGCGGATCTTGAGCCCCTCACCCGGCATCAGAGTGGCCGCGAGCCCCGGCTGGCATATGCCGCACTCGGTCTCGTAGAGATCGTGCTCCCCGCAGTAGACCGCGCCGGTCTCATCCACGGTGTGGCTGCCGCATTCGTCACCGTGGTCATGAGCGGCCTCTGTCTGAGCGACCGGCGCGTGCGAGTCACACCCGCCGCAATCTTCCGCAGCAGCTCCCGCTGTCTGTCCCGTGGCATCCGCGTCGCCGCCGCAACCCGCCGCCAGCAGCGCCGACAGGGCGAGCGCCGCGAGCAGGATGACCGGACTCCATCGAACAACGACTGACTTCATGATGTTCCTCTCCTCGTTCAGCCGGCATCGCGCGAACGAGACGCGCGACGGATACAGGTCACGGACGCGTTCCCCTCTCGGAGGGGATCGCATCCGAACGTCAGTGAAGTGTCGGGTACGGTTCGCGGTGGACTACAGTCGGAGGATGGTGAAGCCTGTCGCGGAAGGTCGTTCAGCCGATGGAACGAGCGAATGGAGCTCCACGGAGAGTCCCGTCTGGAGATGGGAGCCGACTCCGTGTGACACAGCCTGGGTGGCCTCGTCCGTTCGCTGCTCTCGTGTATGCTTGGATGTGACGTCGGCAGGCGTGACGGCGGCCTCCGCGCCGTTGAGAACGACATCGGTGCAGTCGCCGCAGCAACCGGTCGCGCTCGCCTCGATGGCCATCGCTCGCGTGAGCGGAGCACCGTCGCCGTCCTCGGAACAACCGCACGCGTGGCCGGCGGCGTGCTCGAGGGCAACGCCCCCGTCGTGACCGAAACAGAGTGCGAATGTCTGGGTGCCCGGAAGCACGAGCCACAGACAGATGGTGATGACCGTCGCCGTTCTCAACGCTCTCATGCATGCCTCGCAGGCCGACAATGAGTGGCAACTCCACACATACTCCATTGTAGCCTGCCGGCCATGCCTTGTCCAGTGGCTGACCGTTACTCAGCCACGCCTGCCACTGCGCCGGGGCTCAGTCGCGCAGGCTGAACCTGATCGGCACGCTGTACCAGACCGGCACGGGCACATCGCGCTGCATGGCCGGCTGGAACTTCCACCGGTAGATGGCGTCCAGAGCGGCCTCGTCCAGACCCGGAACAGACTTGAGAACCAGCGCCTCTCGCACCTGGCCGAACTCGTCTATGCCCACCTTGAGCAGAACAACACCCTCCAGCTCCGCCTGTCGCGCCATCTCAGGATAGACCGGGTCGACCCGCTCGATCAGCACGGGCGGACGATCGAAGAAGTCCGCGTACCCGGTGGTGGATACGGGAACAGGCACAGCAGCGTGCGCGTCAGGATCGAAGACCGTCTCGCCGATGGTCTCCTCCGCATCGGACGCGTTGCTCGGCTCGATGGCTGTGACGATGTCCTTCTTGGGGATCTCCGCGGGCGGCGGCGGGATGACGAATTCCAGCGGCGCATCCACCAGTTTCGCCACGGTCTTCTCAGCCAGTCTGTAGGGTTCGAAATGAGGATGCGGAAGAACCAGGAAGAGCAGAACGTGGATACCGATCGCGAACAGGAAACCCAGCTGCAGGCGGCGCAGGTGTCCGGCTTCGAACTGGCGTTCGGCTGTGATAGCGTTGATTGACATGCTGCAACCCCCTTGTCGATGGTGACATCAGGGGGGACGTCCGGAGTTGGGTCCAGCTACTCGGGTATGCTTGCCTCCTCACGCCTGATCGCCTGATCCGTCTCACACTTCCACTATACACCGCTCTGGTTGCTTTGTCACCCTCCGTATCGGGGCGCTACCGACCGCTTCAACAGAACTGCGTCGCACCTGCCAGGCAACGAGCCCGGAGGATCCAGCAGCATGGCGAAGGTGCTCCTCAGCGGCTTGACCCGCGAAAGGACGAGACATGCGGCGATGGAGCATCGTTCCTTCTGTGATCTGGGATCATGTCTCACGCGTTCTTGGTGTTCATGGAGGCCTGACGCGCCTCGCACTCTTCGCTGCTCTCACGAACGACCGCAGTCATGAACCCCAGGACTGATGCTTCGCTCCGGAACAGCTTGTCCACTCCGCCGGGTCCTGTTGATAGAAGGTCCTGAGCTGTTCGTAGAGCTCGGGATGTCCGGCACGCATCGCCTGTGACTTCTCAAAGAAGAACTCCGTCGCGACCGCGAAGAACTCGGCGGGATTCGTGGCTGCGTAGGGGTTCAGGAACGTCGGTGCGTGCCGCCGAAGCCTCTTTACAAGGTCTTCGTATTCGGCACCCAGCGCGCGTGCCCATGCAACGTACATGGACCGCGTCTCGAGGGGCGGCACACCATCCGCAGGACCGTGCTCCGCGTCCAGCTGGTGCGCGAACTCGTGGAAGACGACATTGTGTCCGTCGTGAATGTCACCGGCTCCGGAGACGACATCATCCCAGGACAGGACCAGTGCGCCCTGCCTCCACGATTCGCCGAGCCGCACCTGAGCGGCATCACTCACAGTACCGTCAGGATTCCGTCGTGCCATCCGCGAGACATACGCGTGCGGATAGACGATGATCGCGTCGAGACCGGGATAAAAGTGCGGTTCCCGTCCGAGAAGCAGTATGCAAGCCTGCGCGGCTATCGTCAGCCGGATCTCATCCGTCATCACGAGACCGCCGGCCCCCTCAAAGGGCTTCTCCGCGAGGAAGACCTGGATGAGCCCGTTGAGTTCCGTCCGCTCCTCCGGCGGCAGGCACCTGCAGTAGGGAACATTGCGGTCGATGATCCGCAGCGAGTCGGCGGACAACGGCGTCGACCGAAGCCGCCGTCTCCTCCTGCTTCTGAACAAGTTCACACGATGTCTCCGACCTGAGATTCGACGCGACGGAGTGGTCGCGTCGCGCCGTCATCATTCACCACCGCGCTCGCTGTCCCGGACCTGGCTGCCCTCGTCGAGTCCCGCGCCCGCTCCGGCTGCGGGCTGCCTCGCAGCGATCGTCCGTCGCGTGAAGCGCCGATAGACCCACTCTGCGACGAGACAGAACGCAAGAATACTCGCCAGCGTCCAGAGCGCGGCGGGGTTCGCAGTGATGAGGTGTCGCACGAGAATCCCGAGAAAGGCGATGCACCCTATCGTCGACGCCCAGATGATCGATGCTCGCGCTCCGGTCTTGTCGAGCAGCCTGAGGTGCGCAAGATTCACGGCCCCATAGATAATGAGAAACGAGGCGCTCCCCATCATGGCGATGCCATCGAGACCGAACCCGTTCGTGAAGAGAATGACCAGCCCCGCCGTGATGAGAAGCCCTTCCGAGCCGCGTCCCCAGATCTTCCGTTCGAAGAACCGAGGGAGTTCACCGTCGCGGGCGATCGTGTAGCAGACGTTCGCCCCGCCATAGAGGGTTGCGTTGATCGCCGAGGACGTGGAGAAGAGGGCCGCGATGGTGATGAGCCTGAAGCCGAAGCTGCCGAGGAACGGCTTCGCGGCCGCCGCCAGCGCGTAGTCCTTCGCCTCCACAATCGCGGGAACCGAGAGATTGCCGAGGACAGCCAGAGACACGACGACGTAGACGAGAATGGTGAAGGTAACGCTGATGTAAAGAGCGCGCGGCAGGGTCTTCGCCGGCGAGCGCATGTCCTCCGCCGCATTCGTGATGAGCCCGAATCCTTCGTAGGCAAGAAAGACCACGCCCGCCCCCAGAATGATCGTTGGCAGGGACGGCCACGTCGACGGCGCTACCACGTTGCGCGACGCGAAGAAAAGCCCCGAGGCGGCGAACACCAGCAGAATACTCACCTTGATCACCACAATGAGAAGCTCCGCGCGACCGACGGCCTTCGCGCCGATGAAATTCACACCCGTGAAGAACACGATGATGCCGGTGCCCAGGACCCGCACGAGAGCCGGCGAGGGCGCACTTGAGAAGAAGGTCGCCGCGTAGCTACCGAACGCTCGGGCGTAGAGAGCGAGCGCCAGGATGTACCCGACCCAGAGCAAGAGGTTGAGCCCGCCGCTCAGCACGCCGCCCCCGAATCCCTGGACGAGGAACTCGACGGGACCACCGGCCGAAGGGTAGGTCACACCGAGCCTGGCGAAGGAGTACGTGCAGAGCAGTGCGATGATGCCCGCGATGATGAATGAGATCCACACCCCGGATCCCGCCGTCTGACCGGCGACGCCCAGAATCGAGAAGATCCCGGCGCCGATCATGCCGCCGACTCCGATCGAGATGGCCTCGAAGAGACCTATGCTCTTCCCGTTCCTTTGCGGCGTCATCCGCTCTCCAACTCGGCTCGCGCGTGTGGCGTCCCGCGCTCGTCGGCAGCGCTAATCAGCCAGGTAGTATGTGATCGTCGAGACGACCCGGACCTTCTTGATGTGCGGCGTCGTACTGTCACGATCGTTGATCGAGAACTGCCCCTGCTGCGCCGTCTTGATCTTGCCCAGGCGGCTCTGCGAATCCTCGGCGAACTTCTCGGCCACCTCCCTCGCGTTCCTCGTGGCCTCCTCGATCATCTCGGGCTTGATGTCGTTGAGTCCGGTGTAGAGGAACTCGGTCCGAGCATCGTACTCCTGTCCGCTGATCGCTATCCCCTGTTTCCCGAGGTCCACCATCCTTGACATCGCCTGTCGGACAACATCCACCTGTGTCGAGTAGACCGTGATGATCGAGCTGCCGTAGTAGCGGAACTCCGCCGGCTGGGAGCCGCCGTAGCCCTGCGCCTGCCGGTCGTTGATCGAGGGCACGGATACGGAGATCTCGTCGTCGCTGAACCCGCCGTCCTCGAGAAAAGCCACCACTCGAGCGTTCTTCTTCTGAATACTCGTGTAGAGGGCCCCAAGGTCATTGCCCGCATCGCTGAACTTGATAGGCCAGATGGCGATGTCGGCCGGCACCTCGCGTTCGGAGAGACCCTTCACGGTCACCACACGATCAAGGGCCCGGAGCTTCACGACTCCCTGTGATATGAAGAGCCCGAGCAGGATCAGGCCGATACAGAGGAGCGCACCGAGAGTCAAAGCACCGCGATCGCGCTGGTCGCCGATCATCGCATTCCTCCTCGTCTTGTGACCAATTGACAGTCCGAAAATCAAGCTACCATGCGGATGTTCCGGACATCAAGCCGAGTCGTGCTGGCGGATACGAAGGCGTCGGAAAGATGGAGGTTCGGATCGCACAGCCTCTCCCGGCGCGGCGGGACGCCTCGCCAATCCCGCCTCCATATGATATTCTGACGAAGCTGATCGCCATCGTCCGTTCAGCCCGGCTCGGGGGATCCGGTTCGGCGTCTTCCTGAAGACGGGCCGAGACCTTGCCGATCCGGATTCGCTGAACCATCACAGCAACAGGAGGGCTGCCCCTCGTGGCGAAGCACGAGACACCCTCGGAGAAGGAGAGGACGCCGAACGCGGCGAATGCGTCGCCCCCGGTGGAGCCCGAGGACACCCTCGACGAGCAGGTCCGGGAGGAGAAGCGCGTCGAACGACGCGGCTTCGGGACGTTCGAGGGGGTCTTCGTACCGACCCTCCTCACGATCCTCGGCGTGATCATGTACCTGCGTGCGGGATGGGTGGTCGGGAATGCCGGACTCGCCGGCGCCTGGCTGATCATCCTTATCGCCTTCGGCGTGACGTTCTTCACGGCTCTCTCCCTCTCATCGATCGTCACCAATATCCGCGTCGGCGCGGGAGGCGCGTTCTCCATCATCGCCCACGCTCTGGGTCTTGAGGTCGGCGGCAGTATCGGCGCCCCCCTCTATCTCTCCCAGACGCTGGCCGTGGCGCTCTACGTCTTCGGCTTCAGGACGGGATGGCTCTGGATCTTCCCGTCGCATTCCCCCCTCCTCGTCGATATCGGCGTGTTCGTTGCGCTCTTCGTCATCGCATACGTGAGTGCGGGCTTCGCCTTCCGGGTTCAGTTCGCCGTCGTCGCCGTGATCGCGGCCTCGCTGGTCTCCATCGCCGCGGCCGCGTTCTCAGGGGGGCTCACGGAGCCGATCGAATGGTGGGGCGCCTTCCAGGGAGGTCCCCAGGCACCGGAGGGCGGCGTCTCGTTCTGGGTCGTCTTCGCCGTGTTCTTCCCGGCCGCGACCGGGATCATGGCGGGTGTCAACATGTCCGGAGAGCTGCGCAATCCCCGGAGGGCCATACCGATCGGGACCCTGTCCGCCATCGGCGTCAGTCTCTGCGTGTACCTGGGAGTCGCGTACTGGCTGGCGCGTGCTGCAACGCCTCTGACGCTGCGCACCAGCTATACGGCCCTCATCGACAACGCCGCATGGCCGAGACTCGTGCTGGCCGGACTCATGGGCGCAACCTTCTCGTCCGGTCTCGCCTCGATCGTCGGCGCGCCGAGGATACTGAGTGCGCTCGGCGAGCACGGGATTCTGCCGGGCTCGGCCTGGTTCGCGCGACTCGGCTCCAACAAGGAACCCCGCAACGCTCTCGCCGTCACCGGCGCTGTGGTCTTCGGAGCGCTCATGCTGCGCGACCTCAACATCGTCGCCCCGCTCATCACGATGTTCTTTCTCATCACCTACGCGATGATCAACATGGTCGTGCTGCTCGAACAGGGTCTCGGGCTCGTCAGCTTCCGTCCTCTTGTTCGCGTCCCGATCTTCGTCCCCGCCGTCGGCGGTCTCGGCAGCTTCGCCGTGATGTTCATTGTGAATCCGGCGGCCAGCATCGTCGCGGCCCTCATCGTGCTGACCTTCTACGCCCTGCTGGTGCGCAGGGAACTCAAGTCTCCCTTCGGCGATGTCCGGAGCGGACTCTTCGTGGCGGTCGCGGAGTGGTCGGCGAAGAGGGTCTCTCAACTCGGCGCGCCGAGCGAGCGGGTGTGGCGATCGAACGTCCTCGTCCCCGCCGAGAGCGCCGAGGAGCTCATGGGTCTCTCCCGTCTCGTTCGAAACATCGCCTACCGACGGGGTTCCGCGAAGCTGCTCGGCCTGGCGGAACCGGGCAAAGCCGAGGATCTGGAGCAGGCGCTGCCCCGCTATGAGGTATCGCTGCGCGAAGCCGGCGTGTTCACATCCTCCACGGTCGTTGAGGCCGGGACGTTCGCCGAAAATCTCATGGCCAGCATGGAGGCGATGAGCGGAACCGTGTTCCGCCCGAACATCCTCCTCGTGAGAATGCCCGCGACGAAGGGACGCGAGAAGGACATGGCGAGCGTCATCGCCAGAGCGAAGGAGAAGCAGCTGGGCGTTCTCATGTTGGCGGAGCATGAGCAGGCGGGGCTCGGACTCGAGCACACGGTGAACGTGTGGGTCAACGAGAGAGGTCCGGACTGGGAACTGAGCATGAAGCTCCCGGGCTCGAATCTCGCCCTGCTGACGGGCTACAAACTCTCGGTGAACTGGGATGGGAAGCTCAACATCTGTGTGAATGCGGGACGAGAGCAGAACGTCGGGAAGGCAAGGGCATTCCTGTCGGACCTCCAGTCCGCCGCCCGGATGCCGGATGCCGGGGTCTTCGTCGGGACGGGAACGCGCGCGGAAGCCCTGGACGATTCGCCGACGGCCGATCTGACGATACTCTGCATGAGCGATGAACCCGACTTCGCCGAGATCCGCGATCTGCTCGAAGCCGCCGGCTCCTCCTGTCTCTTCGCCATGGACTCCGGTCTTGAGAGCGCCCTGGCGTAGCTTCGGTGCCGGCTTCGCCTGGTTCTCTCTCCTCCTCGCCGCGGGGCCGTTTCACTGCCCTTTCCTCAGAGCGTGTATGAGTTCCTTTTTCGACATCCTTGAGCGACCCTCGATGCCGACGCTGCGTGCCTTCTCGTAGAGTTCCTTCTTCGTCCACAGTTCGTACTTCTCGTGCTTGCCGCCCTTGCGTGCAGTCTTCTTCGTGGGCGAGTTCGCGATGCGCGCGGCCTTCTCTTTGCTCATGCCCTTCTCGCGCAGTCGCTCGTACTGCCGCTCGTTCTTGATACTGGCCATCTTCCTGCCGGGCATCGTGAGCCTCCTCGTCTTCGTTGGTCGATCCACGAGTCCGCGAAACTGACGTCGGCGCCTATCGGCGACGTTCGTCGGCCGCCTTCAATGTCCGGGCTACGAGTTCGGGGAGCGTCGGGAACGCGTGCATGGCCCTGGCGACCTCGGATGCGTCGCTGCGTCGCGCCATGATGTTGACGACCTCCTGGATGAGAACCGGCGCCGATCGGCCGATGATGTGGAAACCCAGGATCTCGCCGGTCTTCGCCGAGATGACCGCTTTCGCGAAACCCGTTTCCTCCATGACGGCCTCTCCCTTGGTCACGTCGGCGTATCGAACCGTCGCGACGACCGGCTCCCTGCCCTCGTCGCGCGCCTGACGCTCGGTGAGCCCGACCGACCCTATCTGCGGCCACGAGAATACGGCGTGCGGGACCGCATCGTAGCTCATCTCGACGGACGAGCTCTCGTGGGTGCTGTTCTGCCACGCAACGTCGACCTCTCGGTTGGCAACGTGCGTGAACATCCCCCTGCCGATGACGTCACCGAATGCCCAGACTCCCACGGCAGAGGTTCTGAGAGAACCGTTGACGTCGATGTACCCCTTGTCATCGGTCGTTATCCCAGCCTTCTCCACATCCAGAGTATCCGCATTGGATCTACGACCCGCGGCGACGAGGAGACCTGCGGCACGGAGCTCCGTCGTCCTCCGATCCGAACGGTTCTCGCACACGACAACATACTCGTCACCGTCCCTGCGAACCGACGTCACCGCGGTCCCCGTCATGACCGTCATCCGCTCGGACAACCGGCTCTCAAGAACCTCGGAGACGGCCTCTTCCTCGGCGGATACGAGCCTATCGCCTCTCTCCACGATGGTCACGTCGGTTCCCATCGCGGAGAGGAAGTGCGCATACTCGACGCCGATATAGCCGCCTCCCATCACGAGCATGCTCGGCGGAAGCTCTCTCAGCTCAAGCAGCGTTTCATTCGTCAGGAAGTCGACGGTGTCCAGGCCCTCGACCGGCGGTGCGGCCGGCCTTGCTCCGCAGACGACGAACACCCTCTCCCCGCGTGCGCGTTCTCCGTCCACCTCAACGGTGCGTTCACCGACGAACCGAGCCTCTCCACGGTAGACGTCCAGTCCCTGTCGCGATCGGTATCTCTCCGCGAAGGCCTCGCGGCGTCGCTCCACGGCCGTCCTCATCCGACCCATGACGGCATCGAAGTCCACGCCCCGGACCGCCGCGTCGATACCGAACCGGGAGGCCTCCTCGATCTCCTGAACCCTGTCGGCCGCTGTCGTGAGCATCTTCGACGGAACACAGCCCACGTTCATGCAGGTTCCGCCGAAGGGCCCCCGGTCCGCCCAGCCGACCGAGAGGCCTTCGGCGAGCGCTCGGTTTACGATGTGGGCGCCGTTCCCCGAACCGATGACGAGAATGTCGTATTCGTGCATGAGAAGTCCGTCCTCTCTCCCGGAGTGCGTGCCGGCTCCGCAGTGCCACCGGCTCCGCGCCGCCACGCCTACCTCAACAACCGCGCGTTCACTGCCACGACGACCGTACTGATCGACATCAACACGGCGCCCACGGCGGGACTCAGGATGATCCCGCTGCCCGCGAGCACACCGGCAGCCAGGGGAATGGCCACGACGTTGTATCCGGTGGCCCAGAAGAGATTCTGGACCATCTTGCGGTGTGTCGCGCGGGCCAGCCGGAGAAGACCGAGCACATCGCGCGGATCGCTCTCGACGAGAACGACATCGGCCGTCTCCACGGCGACGTCGGTTCCTGCGCCGATGGCGATACCGAGGTCGGCGGTCGCCAGCGCAGGCGCGTCGTTGATCCCGTCGCCCGTCATGGCCACGCGCCGCCCGCTCTGCTGAAGCTCTCTGATCCGAGCCGCCTTCTCGTCGGGAAGCACTCCGGCGATATACTCGTCGAGGTCGAGCGCCTCGGCCACGGCTCTCGCGACATCCTCCGAGTCGCCCGTCATCATGATGCAGCGTATCCCCATCGCGTGCAGCTCGCTGATCGTCTGTCGCGACTCCCGACGGATCGTGTCACCGAGCGCCAGAGCGCCAACAGCGTTGCCGTCAACCAGAACGAAGCTGATCGTCCGCCCCTGTTCGCGGTGTTCGCGGAGCTTCTCCTCGTCGACCTCAAACCCCTCCTCATGAAGGTAGCCCGGACCGACGACGAGCACGGTTTGTCCTTCGACCGTTCCGCGAACGCCCTTGCCCTTGATCGCTTCGAAGTCCGTCGGTTCCGCGATCTCTATGTCCCGCTCCCTGGCGCCCGCAAGGATACCCGCGGCCAGGGAGTGCTCCGAACGGCTCTCGAGTGAGGCCGCCAGGCGGAGCACCTCGGCCTCCTCCATCCCGCCGAAGGTGACGATCGCGCTCAGGCCGAAGGTCCCCTCCGTGAGCGTTCCCGTCTTGTCGAAGACCACGGTGTCGATGTTCCTCGCCTGTTCGAACTGCGCTCGGTTGCGCAGAAGCAGTCCCCGTCCGGCGGCCAGCGAGGTCGAGACGGCCACGACGAGAGGGACCGCAAGCCCGAGCGCGTGCGGGCACGTGATCACCATGACGGTCACCATTCGCTCCATGGCGA
Organism: uncultured bacterium; assembly: GCA_964597945.1. Taxonomy (GTDB): domain Bacteria; phylum Joyebacterota; class Joyebacteria; order Joyebacterales; family Joyebacteraceae; genus JAPEKQ01. Next base: position 785 of record CAZRAD010000027.1, on the reverse strand, counting down.
ACGCGAACCGCTCACCCAGGACGAGCCAGGTCGTCAGAGTGATGGCGCCGGCGCTGATCGCGACGACCGTGAGCCAGAGCGCGGCCCGGTCGGCCATGGTCTGCGTGCGCGACTTCGTTTCCTGGGCTCCCCTGACCATTTCGACCACGGTGTTGAGGTAGGTCTCCTCTCCCACCTTGTCGGCCTCGACGGTCACGGAGCCGTCGCCGTTCAGAGAACCACCGACGACCGCGTCGTCCGGTTCCCTGGCGTTCGGCTTCGACTCGCCTGTCAGCATCGACTCGTCGACGCTGGTCCTACCCTCTACGATGTGACCGTCAACAGGGAACCTCTCACCGGGCTTCACCACGAACCGGTCGCCTCTCTGCAGCTCGGAGATCGGTACGTCCTCCGTCACACCTCCATCGACGATCCGGTGCGCGGTGTCGGGAAGTAGTCTCACGAGCTCCTCGAGCGCCGACGAGGCGCCCATGACCGACTTCATCTCGACCCAGTGACCGACCAGCATGATGTCGATCAGTGTGGCGAGCTCCCAGAAGAAGACCTTGCCCGGCAGACCGAGCGCGACGGCGGTGCTGTAGCCGTACGCGACCGTGATCGCCAGCGCGATGAGCGTCATCATCCCGGGCTGTTTCCCGGCGAGCTCGTCGCGCAGCCCTTTGAGAAACGGCCATCCTCCGTACAGATAGATGGCGGTCGCGAACACCACGACGATGTAGTTCGAACCGGGGATACTCGGAGTGGGGGGCAGGCCCACGAGCGATCGAAGCATCTCCGAGAGATAG
>CAZRAD010000026.1:4442-24328 GCA_964597945.1 uncultured bacterium | reverse complement strand
CTCATGGACTTCGGAGCGGAGGGGCGCGGGGAAAGAGTGTAGATACCTGGGGGCGGCGTATCAGCAAATGAGAATTACTCCTTGACGAGAGCTGGATGCTGTGGGAGAATGGACACTATCGTGGTGTGCAGTCGGGGGCGGAACAGGGTCACGACTGCGTGGGCGGCGTTGCGGCGTCGTTCCGACGAGTGGGAACAGCTGCGAAGGCACGCGAGTGACGACGGAGAGAGGGGAGGAGCTGTGAGGACTATTGCGATCATGGCTGCGGTGATTCTCCTGGCGGGAACGGCGTCTGCGACGGTGTTCCTCCACGAGGACTTCGAGAGCGGTGCGACCGATTGGGAAGCATACGGTGCGATCAACGGCGAGCCGGGCTCGCTGTGGCACATCGAGGACCATCGCGCGTACGCGGGAACCTACAGCGCCGCGTACAACACCGGCGGTCCCGACTACGGATACGATGTCGGCTTCAATTGGGGTCTGGCGGCGTCTCCGTGGCTGGATCTGTCCGACGCGACGTCGGTGGAACTGGACTTCTACTCGTGGCTCGATACAGACGACTGTCCGTTGCCGCTCGATATCTCGCTGGTGATGATCCAGGCTGACGCACTCCCGTGGGTGCCGCTCTTCCCGGACATCCAGGCTTTCGAGCAGTCGCAGTGGAATCACCTGGGAGCCGACCTGTCGATGCTCGCGGGCATGGGTCACGTCCGCGTCGGGTTCTACTTCGACTCGATCGGCCCGCTGTTCAACTCCGGTGAGGGCTGGTACCTGGACAACGTCCGGTTGTCGGGCGAGGCCTGTCAGTCGCCGGTCCCCGAGCCCTCGACGCTGCTGCTTCTCGGCAGCGGTCTGCTGGGTCTCGGCGCGGTCGTTCGCAGGCGGCGGCCGTAGTCCGGGCGCAATTGCTGAGAGTACACTCAACGGGGCGGATACCGACGGTATCCGCCCCGTGTTGCGTCTCTGTGAGGCGGCCTGAGAGAGGCGACGTCATGGCTGGGGTCATCCAGAAAAAATCATAACCGGGCTTGACACTCTCGCGAGTGTGCGATATCATACTTGCTGAGTGTTAGTCGGAGGCATCGGAGAACGGGGGGAGAGAACCATGAAGACCATTGTGATGATCGTGCTCGCGATTATGATCGCGGCGCCGCTCGCGCAGGCGACCTACTTCCTGCACGAGGATTTCGAGGATTACCAGAGTGACTGGACCCACTACGGCAACAACTCGCTGTGGCACATCGAGGACTATCGTTCGTACAGCGGCGACTGGAGCGCAGCGTACAATCAGCGTCCCGCTACCGGCGCGCCGCCCAACTACGATGTCGGCTGGAGTTGGGGCAGGATGATGACGCCCGTCATGGATCTCAGTTCGGCGACCGAGGTGTACTTCGAATTCGCCTCGTGGCTCGAGACAGAGAACATGCCGGAGCAGTTTGATGTCGCGCACGTCGGCTACAGCACCGCGCCGATCTTCGGATGGAACTACCTGACGCCGGACATCCAGACGTTCGACCAGGGCCAGTGGAATATTCTCATGGCTGATCTGACACCGTACCTCGCCGGCGAGGCGCACGCGCAGATCTGCTTCACGTTCGACTCCGTCGACGAGAGCTTCAACGACTACGAAGGCTGGTACGTTGACGACGTGATGGTGTACGACAACGCCGGAACGCCTCCGGTGCCGGAGCCCTCGACGCTCCTGCTGCTCGGCAGCGGTCTGATCGGACTGGGTGCCGTGACGAGGCGCCGTTTCAGGAAGTAGCGTTGCATTCACACTGACTGCTTTCGTGCGCGGGTCACACCGCGCTCGGGAAGCAGACCCCGTATCCGACAGAGAGGCGGGGCCCGTTTCGGGCTCCGCCTCGTCTTGTATCCACGGCGTGTGCTGTGCCGTGGAAGACGACCGTGCGACGACGTTGCTCCGGACGCGGTAGAACTACGTCAGAGCAGCCACGCCTGAGGAACCGCGTCAGGGAATCCGTCGCCGCCGATCTTGGATGTGGAGCGTGATGTCCGGCAGGTGCCGGAGCAGGAGGGGGATGCAGAGCAGGACCGGACTCCATGCGATGTAGCCGCCCCTGCCGAGGAAGAGCGCGAGAGCGGTGGAGCCGGCGATCGCGACGAGGCCTCCGATGTAGAGACTGTGGACGGTCTTGAGGATGACGAAGCAGGCCACGAGCCCGAGTGCCATCTCGAGCGGGAGAAGCGCGAGGCCGGCACCGGCGACCGTGGCCGCGCCGCGTCCGCCGCGGAACCCGAGATAGAAGGGCCAGTTGTGCCCCACGACGGCGGCCGCCCCGCAGGCGACGGCGAGCCAACCGGGTGCTCCGCCGGTCGCAGCGAGCCAGCCGGATTCCCCGGCGAGCTGCGCGATGCCGACGGCCGCGTACCCCTTCGCCCCGTCGAGCACGAGCACGAGGACGCCCGCCCATGTCCCGAGCACACGGCCCGCGTTTCGCGCGCCCAGGTTGCCGCTGTCCAGTGTTCGGAGATCGCAGCTCCGCAGCAGTCGGCAGAGATGGTAGGCTGGGGAGATCGAGCCGAGCACATAGCCGGCGAGAATGAGAAGCGCTGGTCGCACACGTCCTCCAGGGAGAGCGGGACTGTTGTGGCTCCCGCGAGGTGAGTTCGAGGGAGCCTATCACGGAACAGGGTGGGCGGGCGTCATCGAAGCCTGCTTGACCGAGGCACTAATGTGTGGTATTCTTGAAAATAGGGAATCAACAGGTCGAATCATCGGTGACCACACAGGGAGGAAAAGAGTCCATGTCGAAGAGCTATGCTGCTGTGGCCGTTCTCGTTCTGCTCGCGCTGACCGTCTCCGCGGTCGCGACCGAGTATCAGACGGTCGACGCGTACAAGAACTGCATCGCGATCCGCACGCTGAACGCTCCGTACCTTTCGTTGACGCCGGGCGCCAAGTACACGGTAACCGTCGACGGCGATGCGACCATCAGCTTCTACGAGGACTCCGAGATCGACGGCGTCTTCATCTACTACTACGACGGGTCATCGCCGGTCCATCCGAAGATGGCCGTTGTGAACAAGGGTGAGACCTACACGTTCACGGCGAGCGCGTCCGATTTCTACGCGTTCATCGTCGACAAGTCGATGAAGGACACGGCCGACAACAGCGGGTTCATGTACGTCACGGTCGAGGGTCCCGGCGGCTACCGGGAGGTGATCTCGATCCAGGCGATGTTCAACTGCATCGGTCTCGAGGAGTTCGGTGCCGCGAAGAAGATCCTGGTCGGCGAGCAGACGTACGGCACGAGCGTGACAGGCGACGCCGCCACGAACGGCGACCCGAGCGGCGTGTTCGACGGCGTGTGCCTGTTCCACCGTCACATGAGCCGCCCGTACCACCCGATCTACAAGGTGCTCGAGGTCGGCGAGGAGTACCCGATCACGCCGCACTCGGGTGGCTGGGTCTACTGCTTCCTGCTTGACGAGACGCTCGACACGATGGGGAACAACACCGGTGCCATGACGGTCGAGTTCCAGGAGCAGACACCTGTCGAGGCATCGAGTTGGGGAGAGATCAAGGCTGACTTCCGCTAGTCGGTACGTGCACCATCTGAATCACAAGTGAACGGGGCCCCGCGCGGATCGCACGGGGCCCCGACTTCTCTGTCCGCCTCTTTCAAACCTCGATTGTGCTGATACTACTTGAGGAGCACCATTTTCGCCGACGCCTCGCGGCCCGCGGCACGGGCCCGCACGAAGTAAACGCCGCTCGCGGCGCGTCGCCCCGTCGAATCCATGCCGTCCCACGTGAGCGTATGAGCTCCCGCTCGGAGCTGCCCATCGTGGAGCGTGCGCACGAGCCGCCCGGCGGGCGAGTAGATCCTGACCGATGTCTCCGCAGGCGCCGGGAGCGCCAGCTGCATGCTCGTGCCGCCGCGGAACGGGTTGGGGTAGCACGGTCTCAGCCCGAACGCCAGCGGGATCTCGGTGACCCCCGTGCCGCCGAGATCCAGATGCAGCTCGCAACGGACAACACCCTGGTAGCCGCCGCCGTTGGAGTCGATCTCCAGCCACAGCGTAGCGACCGTGTCGGTCAGTGACTCGGCGATCTCAATCGTCAACGGACCATCGTTGTCACGGCTTCCGCCGACATTGATGTTCGGATACGAGGTCGCGCCGCTCACGACCGTCGCCGCGGCAGAGCCGGATACGAGTGTTGCGGTGACGTCGGTCGCGCTCGTGTCACCCCGGTTGCGCAGATCGATCGTCAGCTCGACCATCTCGCCGGACCCCGCGGTGCCGTTGCCGTCCCCGCCCGTGTCGTCGTCGACCGTGATGCCGTCGAGCACGAGCCATGGGACGTCGGGTTCGACCGGCGCCTGCGTCGTGAAGAGCAGCGCCGATCCGCTCGTCAGCGGTGCGGCGTTGCCGTCGTAGGTCCCATCGAAGAGGTATTGGATCCCGTCGGTCTCATCGAAGTTCTCGATTCCGACCGTGCATCCGGTCGGCGCGGTCACGGTCTCGTAGACGATGAGGATCTGACCGTCGCCCGACGGCGTCGGGTAGTAGTCCTGGTCAAGCAGGATGAGCTGGAAGGTCTGGTAGTCGTTCGCGTTCCAGATCGGTACATCGTTGAACTGGATGATGAACCGGTGGTTCTCGGAATCGAACCAGCGGTAGATGTCCCCCGACGCCGCCGGGTCGAGGTCGTTCCAGAATGGCGCGATCATGTTTTCCGGACCATCGGTGTGCGGGATGGCGCTGTTGTAGCCGAACCGGTAGTCCTCGACGCCCATCGAGACGAAGCCGTTCGAGCAGATCGAGACGACCAGATACGAGGTCCCGTAGTAGACGAAGTTGAAGGGCATATTGACCCCGACTATTGCGTCGTCGTCGTCCGTGATCGCGTCGATGAGCAGCCCCGGCCCCGGGGATGCGATATCGAACCACTCGTATGACGGCGCGGTTGCGTAGATCGAGTCTCCCACGTCGTAACAGTAGTACCCGTGTGTGTCGGGTCCGGTTGCGAGCGACAGGGTCGGTCCTGCGACCGGCAGCTCCACCGTGAGCGTCTCTGTGTAGACGTAGGAGTGACCCGCGCCATCCAGTTCGAGGTTCAGGGAGAGCTCGTGGCCGTCCGGCGCGCCCGGGGCGATGGAGAGAACCAACGGCGTGATGGCGTTCGATGTGACGGCACCCGAACTGATGTCGCCGAGGAATGCGGCCCCCGATGAAACGGTGACGTACGGGTCCACGCTCGTGAGCGTTACGGTTACGTCATCGACGTCACACAGACCGACGTTCTCGAACGTCAGTGTCAGCCCGACGGCCTCGCCGGCGCTTGCGTCGCCGCCACCGTCGCCTCCGGGGGCCGCGTCGTCGATGACGGTGCCGATGATCTCCAGATCACCGGTGGCGATCGGTATCACCGGCGGCGCGATCGTGCGCACCGTGTCGCTGCAGCTGACGACGAGTTCCAGTGGGATCTGATGACCGATAGGGCAGCCGGAGAGCGCCTCGATCGCATACGCCGGAGTACCCGCGACGATCTCGCTCGGGAGCATGCTGCCGAACAACGCGACGCTGTCGGACAATGTCGCCTCGTTCGACAGCAGGCGAAGCGTGGCCGACACCGAAGAGGCGCCGATGTCGCCGGAGTTTCTCAGTGAGAGCGTCAGATCCGCGTTCTCTCCGGGACTCAGGAGACCGTCGCCGTTCCCGCCAACGGAGTCATCGAGCGTCATGTCCGAATAGACGATGAACGACCCGCTGTCCAGGGCTATGGCGCTTCCCTCGTACGGAACGTGATTGCGGGCGGTCACCGTGACCGAGAATGCTCCGGACGACGACGGGGTCAATGGGAACGAGACCTGTCCCGAGACATCCGTCGTGCCCCATGCGTAGATGTCCCCGTCCTTGACGCACGCGACGAGCGCTTCCTCGAGCGCCTGACCATCCGAGAGGACGGTCACGTCGAACGCCGACTGACTCTCGTGGAAGTACTCGTCGTGGAAGACCTGGAGCGGCTCGGGATGTCCCGTCCAGACGCACATCGCCGGGTCGCCCAGCAGGTTCCATCCTCTGTACTCGACCTCGTCGCCGTCGAAATCGTAGACAGCGAGCTTCGAGGCCAGTGCGGCCGCGCCGAGCTCGCCGCCGTTCTCGCCGAACGCCTGCTCAAAGAACGCCATATCGCCGGCGCCGCGGAGCCTCGCGAGCCTCTGGCTTCCCGGGTAGGCGGTGTTGCTTCCGAAGAAGGCGACGGCGCCACGGGGATACGACGGATTGCCGGCACGCAGGACCTGCTCACAGAAGACGCCGTCCGTGTGGTAGATGCCGGTGGCGCACGTGGCGGAGACGATGATCGGGAGGTTCCAGCCGTTCGTGAGGTAGTCCGGATTGATGTTGAATGCGCCGGGCCAGTAGGTCCACGCCTGGCCGCGGAAGTTGGCGAAGCCGCGTCCGGCGTTGAACGCCGAATAGACCTGGTTCTGCGACACACCGTTCCGGTCGAAGAGCGTATCCATCACCGTGAACCCGGCGTTGTCCATCAGGTCGTAGATGAACCACGTGTTCATGTAGTAGATCCAGTCGCCATCGTCGAAATCGTCGGCGACCATGAACGTCCCGCTCACCGGCCAGTCAGGGTCGTCGGTGACCGGGGTCCTCTCGTACCCGAGGACCTTCGCCACGAGCGTCGCGCACTCGCTGGGCGTGTCGGCCGTGAGCCGGCCGAGGAGCGTGTCGATGAACAGGTCATCGCCCTCGAGCTGCGCGTAGAAGTCGTCCGTCGCGGTCCCGTCCTCATAGATCGGGATCTCCTCCGTGTCGCCGACGAGGAGGATGTACTCGGGCGGGACGTCCCACGTATCGTACGCCGTCTGGATGTACGACTTGATCGAGGTTCCCGAGTACCCGGTCGTGTTGAGGTCGACGACCATCGTCTGGAGACCCATGAGATGTCGCCACTCGGCGAGGTCGTCCACGATCGAGGCGAACGACGGCGTCGTGATGATGAGGTATCGCGCGCCGAACTCGATCTCGTCACGCCTGCCCATGTCACCCTGGGCGGTCCCCGGGAGTGTCCCCGTGGTCCTACGGTCAACGCCCTGATAGTTGAGGACCGTGCTGCGGTAGACGTCCTCGAAGACGGGGGAGTACGGTTTGCGGGTCCGTGTCACCTCGTTAGCCCCGGGTTCAGCCAACGTCCTGAGCGTGACCGTTGCCCGGGTCACGCCTTCGTCCGGCCCGAACGTGACCTGAACGATTCGGAGACCCCGCATCAACCCCGGTTCCGAGACACGCGCGGCGCCCGCCGGTTCGACGAGGGCTTCGACGCGTCCGCGGTCCGGAACCTGGAGAAACGTGCTCTCCGCCAGGCCCTCGCGGTCAGGCGAGAAGCGGACGACGATACGGTCGGACGAGCTCTCGACCAACTCGATTGCGGTCTCCTGAGAGACGCCGGTCTCCCGTGAGACCTCCTGCCGCATGGAGTCGGCGCCCGTGGCGCAGACGGCCGGTGCGACCAGTATGAGCACGAGGAGTGCGACAATCGCGGGTCGTGACGTGTCCGGTCGGCGCGGGGTCTGGCCAGGATGCACGTATCCCTCCTCACCGTCGACTGGTGACGGCGTTCGGTGTGATGAGCGAGTTTTTCTCATTATTGCACATTATCATGTATTAGTCAATGAAATGACCGGGAAGTCAGGTTCGCAACGACTCGGGGCTATAGCCAGGGGGGTGGGGCGGTCCGGCGCTGGGCAGCGGAGGCATGTGCGCATCGCGCCTGGTGCCCGGATTGGTCATGGCTCCGTCAGGCCTCGGTTTGCGTCGCCGTCGTGCCGATCGACATGAAGCGGGCTTCGCTCCTCGCGACCGTCTCTCCGTCGCGCGTCGCCTCCGCCGCGACACGGTGGACGTTTCGCCGGGACCCCAGAAGGCGTGCCGTGAAAGTGATCGGTTCACCGATCCTCACCGGAGCGAGGAAGCGGATCGTGAGCTCGGCGGTCAGGGCGAGTACACCGGTCCGGTTGAGGAGCGTGACCATCGCTTCGTCGAGCACGGTGCTGACGAGGCCGCCGTGGACGATGTCGCGGTAGCCCTGGAACCTCTCATCGAATGCGATCGTCGTGCTGAGACCGTCCGGGGTCTCGGTGAACTCCAGATGGAGGCCGTCGGGGTTCCGCTTGCCGCAGGCAAAGCACATGGAGTCGTCGGAGAGATCGAGCTTCGTCATATGTCCTCCGTGCCGTCGTCCGGTTCGGCTGTCGCGCCGGCGCCGACCGGGCGCGCACCGTCGCCGCACGAGAGCGCTTCCTTCGCCAGCTCATCCTGGTCCACGACGGTCGCCAGAATGCCGCGCGCCTCCTCGATGCGGGCTGGGGGCACGAGGACCTCGACCTTGCCGAGACCATCAACCGTCACGGCGATGAGCCTTGCCACCGACTCCATTTTGATCCGCACGGGGATTCCCGCCGACTCGAGCGCCGTCCTGATGGCCTCGGCCTCCAGTTCGCCACTGACGGTCCGCACGACGGCGGAAGGCCTGTTGTCATTCCCCGCGTCATCGGGCCGCATCTCACTACTGCCGTTCTCACGCTCGTCGTCCATCCGTTCCTCCGTGGTTGGGTCAGAGGCCGGTCCCTACTGGTGAGCGCGACCGCGTCGCGGTCTCGCATCAGGCGATCCCTGTCGCCCGGTTCGACACGCCTCATGACACGGAGTATAGCCGACCCTGGGGGGTGAACGCAAAGACGGGCGAGGAGGCCCCGCCCGTCTCTCGTGCAACTCGTCATCTCGACGCCTGACCGAGTGCCCGGTCGGGCGGTGTTCGGATCAGCGGTACATGGCCTTGATGCTGCCCCACGTCGAACTCTCGACCGGCGTGCTGGTCAGGAACCACTGGTAGAGGACATCGATGATGTTGTTGAAGTCCATGTCCGTCGCCGCCGAGATCTCGATGCCGCACCAGACGGTCTTGAAGGTGCCGGAGTCGTGGTAGATGGCCACTCCGTCCACCGCCGCATCGTCATAGTAGAACAGATAGCCGGCGTTGTCGGTCGGCGTCGCGACATCCGGGAAGAACTCATTGCTCAGGAAGATGGTCTGCGAGTCGAGGAAGTAGCTCTCGCCTTCGAACAGGCCGCCTGGTGAACCGCTGATGGTCGCCGTCAGCGGAGCCCAGAGAACATCCTGCGTGCAGACGTCGAGTCCGAGGTAGTCACGTGGGAATCCACTGCACGGTCCCATCGTCGGGTGCGCGCCGTACATGTAGTCCTGTCCGACGACGAGCAGGTTGCCGCCCGTATCGAGGTAGCTCGCGAGCACGGCCTCGTCCGCCGGGTCGATGTTCTGGGGCGCCGACCACCAGTTCTCGCTCGTAAGGAGCACGACGACCGAGTAGTTGTCTGCCGTGACGTCCGGCGGAAAGACGATCGATCCGTCAGCGACCTCGACAGAAGCAAACGAGAAGCTCGTCGCGCCGGCCGCGGTGAACGCGTCGGCGTAGCGCGTGCTCGGATCGAAGAAGCCGGGGTTCGCATTGATGTCGACACAGATGAGGACATCTGCGACATAGAGCTGCGGACCGGCAGCCTGAATATCGACCGTCGCGCTGTCCTCGTATCCGAGTCTCGAGTTGGTCGCGAACACGGGCGCCGCCACGATCAGAATCGCCAGAACGACTAGCACTCTTGCCATCTCACATCCTCCTGTCTGGAAATGAACACTGTGATTCTATTGTACAATTCGCTGTGAACGAGTATACCATAGCCGGAGCAGGGGGTCAAGATGACGTGCCGTACGGTTGCGCCCCCTGTGGAGGTGTTGTACCATGAATCGATATGGCCCTGTGGTCGGCTCAACAGGCGTCAGTCCCCTCGGCTCTTGTGACAACACCGCTGGGACTATGGGGGACACGTTGGTGACGGAGCTCGGCCAGACGCCTCATCAAGGAGGGCGAACGCGTGGATGAGTCCCGCGCCATGGGGCTGCCGCGGCGATCCCGGAGCCGTGAGATCGCGATGCTCGGTCTGATGGCGGCACTCTGGGGCGTCATCGAGATAACCGTTGGCGGGCTCATCAAGGGGTGGCACGTTCCGTTCGGTGGAGCGGTGCTCGGCGCCTTCGGAGTCGTGGTTCTTCTGACGGCGCGGGCGAATGTGCCGAGGAGAGGGTCGTCTCTGGCCGTCGGTCTCGTTGCCGCCGGGATCAAGGCCATTTCGGGTTTCGGCGGCGCATCGTTCGCCGCCATCGGCATCATCGTTGAGGCCGCTCTCGTCGAATTGGTTCTGAGTTCGTTCAGACCGGGTTCGCAGACGTCCCGGTATATGGCAGGCATCCTCGCAGTACTCTGGGCCTTCGCGCATCCTTTCGTGTTATGGGGGCTTCTTGGGGGACAGGATGTCTTCGGATTCACTGTTGGCGCGATCGTCGGACACACTCCGGTGAGTGTGGTGCAGGCGGTCGCTGTGATCGGATTTCTCATCCTCGTACACATCGCCCTGGGGGTAACCGCAGTGATGTTCGTCGACAGGATACTACTCGCTCCGCTGGCCCGCGCTCGCGGTGTCCTCCCACCGAGGACCGACAGCAGCGCCGGTTCATCGGCGGCTTCCTCTCGTGAGGACGACACTCGCAGAGGTGGGCCCCGGTCGGCCGTCGCCGTTCTGCTGGCCGTCCTCCTGACCGTCTCATGGACGACCGGCGCGCTCGCGGACGGCGACTCACGAAACGGCAACGACGGCGGCAGTTCGCAGAACAGTTCGAAGAGTCAGAGCGTCTACGTCTTCCCCGAACTGACCGTGTTCGGGACCAGACTGCTCGGACCCTACTCGGTCTTCGAGATGTCGGGTTCCGAGATGGAGGCGTCCGGTGCGGACAACCTGGCGCAGGTCCTCTCGATGGTGCCCGGCATGATCGTGCGAACGAACTCACGCGGTGAGGAGAAGATCGGCTCTCGCGGTCTGTCCGAGCGCGAACTGGTCGTGCTCGTCGACGGCGTTCCGCTCTCCGATCCGTACAGCGGCAGAGTGAACTCGAGCCTCGTGCTGGCCGGGGCGATGGGGACAGTCAGTGTGACCAAGGGACCGGCCGCAACGATCTACGGCGCGAATGCGATCGGCGGCATTGTCGAGGTCAACACGGCGGGGCACGGCCAAACCGGTCTGGGGTACAGCCTTTCCGCGGGTAGCGATGGTGGCTACTCCGGGTATCTTCGTGGCGGAGGTTACTTCGGGAACACGCATCTCAGCGGCGGCGTATCCGCGAACGGGACGTCCGACTTCACACTTCCGAACTCCTATGAGCCGACGGCTCTCGAGGACGGTGAGCTCCGCGATTTCTCATCTTCCGAGGACATGATGGTCTGGGGGCGCGCGGCCGGACGCCTGAGTGAGACACTCGGCGCGTCGGTCTCCTTCCAGGTCAGTGACGGGAGCCATGATGCTCCCGTGGCGACCGTTGCCAGCCGCCCGAGGTACTGGGGATTCCCGGCGTGGCGCGAGACGCGCACCATAGCAGGCGTGGACTGGCGACCGGATGCGACACTGTTCGTCGAGGGCAAGCTCTTCTACACGACCAACGACAACCAGCTGGCATCGTACAACGACCCGGCGCGGACGCAGCGGCGCTGGCTCTCCACCGTCTCCAACCACGCCATCGGTGGATTCGCCTACGCGGAGTACCAGGGTCTCAGCGGGCACCGGATCTCCGGCGGGCTCAACCTCCGTGGGGATGTGGCCGAGCAGCAGGGGGACGTCGGTGACGAGTGGGAGCGCTACGACGCCACGACCGGCTCGCTCTTCGCGCAGGATGTGTATCGTCTTGGCATGAACGACAGATTGACATTCGCCGCGAACGCCGATGTGGTCACCGGCAGCGCGCAGTCCTTGTCGAGTCTTAATCCGCAGATCGCCTGGTCGCACAGCTTCGGTAATGGGGTCGGCACGCGTCTCCTCGCCGGAGCGAAGACGCGATTCCCGACGCTCAAGGAATGGTACAGTCCATCCATCGGCAACGTGGACCTGAGACCAGAGCACGCGGTCTCGCTGGAGGCCGAGTTCGTGAAGGCCACGCAGAACGGCTCGCGACTCTCGCTCCTCATGTTCGACCAGCGTGTCACGGACATGATCGTGAGCTCCGAGAGCGGCGACCCCTGCGAGAATATCGGCGAGGTCCGTGCGTGGGGCGCCGAACTGAGCGTGCAGCATCGGGTGACGCCGAATCTGAGCCTCGACATGAGTTTCGCAATGACGTCCGCGAGGGATGTGGAGACCGGCGCGGACGTGCCGCTGGTCCCGAAGACGACGGCGGCCGGAACGCTGACCTACGACCATGCTCCCGCGCAGTACATGGTGCGGGTGTCTCGCATCGGACCGCGCGCGGAGGACGAGTTGAGCAGCCTCCCGGCATACGTGCTCATGGGGCTCCGGACGACCGTCGAGACACGGTGGGGCGACATCTTCGCCGGAGTGGAGAACCTCTTTGACGTTCTGTACGAGGATGAGAGCGGATTCCCGCAGCCGGGCAGAAGCTTCGAGGTCGGGATCATGCGGGATCTCTTCCACTAGCAGTTCGAATCCTGAAGGCAGCCCGCGAATCACAAAGGGTGGAGGACGAAAGTCCCCACCCTTTTTGTATGATATGTCTGTGCTCGGCCACTCTGGCCTGAGCAACGGGTCTGAGCGACCCCTGAGGAGAGAACCTATGTATCACTGGAGACGGACACTCGCGGGAGCGGCTCTCCTTCTCTTGCTGGTCGGAACGGCGGCATCAGCCGGCGTGACCGTCCAGGCCGAGTGCGAAGTGTACGTGGACTCGTACAACATCGGCGGCCAGGAGATCATGAAGTCATTCTGTTCCGGAGCGAGCGAGTATCACGCGGCGGACGGACTCGACATCTCAGGGGAGTGGATCGAGGTCGAGATCGCGGTTCCGTTCACCGGCTACTACCAGCCGCTGCTCGGCTATCAGGTGGCGTGGGAGGACAGTGCGGCCGTCAGACTGACGATCCAGGACGACGCGGTCCCCGAGTCCAACCTCGTGTCGGACTTCGAGCTTCTCGAGGGCTGGGGATTTGGCTGAGGCCCCTTCTTCGTCTCGGTCGGAGACGAGGAGGTCTGGTTGAAGGCCGGCGTGAACAGCTTCCGGGTCAGGCACGTGTGGGGGAGTATGGCACGTGTCGACTACGTCCGGTTCAGCTACACAGGCTCGCCGGTCGAGAGCGCGAGCTGGGGCCGCATCAAGAGTATGTACCGCTAGATATCGTCCAGGGGCGTGCGTGCGCGCTCCCGGATCCTGGTAACGCGAGGGGGAAGCGGATGGAGTTCGTCCACGGATTGAGGAGAGCGATCGCAGCGCCGCTCGCGCTCGGCCTGCTGGTCGTCGCGACGATTCCGGTTGCGGGGGCGCTCTCCGTGCTCGTCGAGGCCGAGTCGTTCACCGATGGCTACGACATCGGTGGCGCGTCGATCATGTCGATCGTGTGCACGAGCGCAAGCGGCGGGCTCGCCGTTGATGGGCTCGACATATCCGGCGAGTGGATCGAGGTCAAAGCGACCGTTCCCGATGAGGCGTGCTACGAGCTCGTCATGAGCTACCAGGCGCCGTACGCTGAGCCGATCGAGACGAGGGTGACCGTCTACGATGAGGGACACTCGGCGATCGAGGGCGATGTGGACATCCCTCTCATCGGCGAGGGACTTGGCTGAGGTCCCTTCTCTGAGGCCGCCGGGAGCGGCCGTGTCTGTCTGAAGGATGGGACCTACATCCTGCGCATAGAACTCGTCAGCGGTTCCTTCTTCCTGCCCGACTACATCGCTCTGAATGCGTCCGAGACCGCGGTCACGCCGTTCGAGGAGGAGCGGTCGTGGGGCGTCATTAAGAGCCTCTACAGGTAGCCCTCCCGTGCTATACTGCGAGCGAGATGCTCGTCCGGACCCGCTCGCGACGCAGGAGGGAACATGCGTATCATGATACTCGCGCTCGTGCTGACGGCCGTCCTTGGGGCGGCCGCCGGCGCGGACGTCACCAGAACAACGCTCGGCGACATCCCCAGAACCTACTCGCACTATCTCACGGCATACCAGGCATCACTGGCCGGGGCGGGCTCCGCAACCGGCGATGTCGGCGCGTGCTACTACAACCCCGCGCTCGCCGCCCGGTATGAGGGTGTCAGCGGGCAGGCGACGGTCCGCTTCAACATCAAGAATCGCGACTACATCGTCGGCGACCTCGAGGCCGCCGACGATGGATTCCTGTTCTCGAACGTCGTGGCCGTCAAGAGGAACGGGAGTCTGTCCTTCGGCTTCAACTACTCGTGTCCTTCGTATCGCAGCGTTGAATACACCGGGCTCAAGGACGACGATGGGACGATGAAGGACTTCGCCAGTGAGCAGACGGGCTCGCTCCGCGCATTCGAACTCGTGTTTGCTTCGCTCATCGGTTCGAATCAGCAGGGCGCGCTCGGTATCTCGGTGGGACTGGCATCGCTCGATGAGACGATGCGTGAGGGGTTCACGGGTGAGACGCTCGACAAGGCGCGTGTTCGGGGGATGGGTACGACGATGTCTCTCGGGTTCCTGTTCGATCCGACCGAGACCTTCAGCGCCGGGGTCGGGTACCGCTGGGGCGCCGAGATCAACACACGAAGCGATGGCTGGTACGGCGAGGACCGTCGGGACGAGACGACGAAGACGCAGTCGATGCTCGTGACCGGATTCACGTTCAAGCCGGTACAGGCCGTGACCGTTCACGCCGGCTACCTCGTTGACGGCTGGGACATGGCGGAGACCGAGCTGTCCGCCTACCCTCCGACGCCCGCTCCGAACCCGACGTCGGGCGAGCGCGATGAGTTCGGCGACGCGCTGTCGACGGTCGCTCTCGGTGCCGAGGTCTCGCTGATGGAGGAGAGACTCGTTCTCCGTACCGGCTACTCGATGCAGACGGCCGAGATCGATGAGGGCGTCGTGCCCGAGAACTCGCTTGGATTCGGCGCATCGTGGCGCTTCAGTGAGTACGTACTTGAAGGCGCGATCGTCCGTGAGTCCTTCTCCGAGGGCGGCGAGAGCGCGCAGATGACGAATTACGGCGTCTACGTCACGGTCGGCTATATCTTCTGATCGCCGTGTCCCGGGAGAGCTGTAATGCGGACAGCGGTCGCCCTCAGCGGCGGCATTGACAGCTTCGTCGCCGCGCACATCCTGAAGCGACAGGGTCACGAGATCGTCGGGCTGACGATGACGCTGGATGGTCTGCGCGCGTCCGACAGTGGAGGTCACAAGCCGACGCATGGAACGTCCGTGCAACCCCCGGCCGCCGCGTCCCGCGCGGCGGCTCTGCTTGGGATCGAACACCACGTCACCGACGCAACGGAGATGTTTCGGGCGCGCGTGCTCGCGCCGTTTCTCCGTGAGTACGCCGCCGGGAGGACGCCGAATCCGTGCGTTGTCTGCAACGAGTTCATCAAATTCGGACTCCTGATGGAGGAGGCCGATGCATTGGGTGCCGACATGCTCGCTACCGGTCACCATGCGCGAGTCGTTCCGGGTCCCGATCGTGCGAGCGGCGACGATGGAACGAGCGGCGACGATGGAACGGGGGGCGGGCCGCGCCGATTGCTGCGCGGGACCGACGAAGAGAAGGACCAATCGTACTTCCTGTATCGGCTGAGCGCAGGGCAGCTGGCCCGGGTCGTCATGCCGGTCGGGGAGATGCTGAAGGACGCGGTTCGCGCGACGGCCGAGGACCTCGGGTTTACGGGGTTCGCGGGACGCGAGAGCGCCGACATCTGCTTTGCGGCCGGCGGGCTTCCCGACTTCATTCGAGCCGAGGCACCCGAGCTGCTTGCGTCCGGACCGATCGAAGACATGGACGGGAACGTCGTCGGCACGCACGAGGGGATTGTGCTCTACACCATCGGTCAGCGCTCGGGTCTCGGCGTCGCGCTCGGGAGGCCCGTCTATGTAGCGAGGATCGACGCCGTGCGGAACGCGGTCATCGTCGGTCCGGAACGGGAACTCATGGCCCGGTCGCTCGAATCTCGAGACCTCGCCTGGCCGGCGGGCGAGCCACCGGCGCGTGAGTTCTCGGCGCTCGCGAAGGTCCGGTACGCGGCGAAGCCGGCCATGTGCACGGTGACCGTGGGCGGTGATGTTGCCCACGTGGTCTTCCGCGAGGAGCAGCGCGCCATCGCTCCCGGGCAGTCCATCGTCTTCTACGACGGAGAGGTCGTACTCGGCGGGGGTATCATAGAGAGCGCGGGAGCGGCGGATTGATCAGCGCATCCGACCGACCAACTCGTCCGATCCATCGATGGAAATGAGACCGCGTGACATCGGCGGGGTGATGCAACTTCCAGGAGGGAACGCGTGAAGGCAGTCGTACTCGCAGCGGGCAAGGGCACCCGCATGAAGGAGATCACAAACTCGATTCCAAAGCCGATGGTCGAGGTCGGCGGACGGCCGATGCTCTGGCAGGTCCTCACGGCGCTCGGCAGGGCCGGCGTAACGGATGCGGCGGTCATCGTCGGCTATCGGGCCGATGTCATTCGCGACTACTTCGGTGACGGACACGACGTCGGGATCCACGTGAGCTACTTCACGCAGGAGACTCAGGACGGAACCGGACGCGCTGCGGACCCCGCGCGCGACTTCCTGTGCGACGGCCCCTTCTTCTTCACGTTCGGCGACATCCTCACGGAGCCGGAGGCGTATCGTCAGATGGCCGAGGCTTTCGAGAGGCAGGATACGGATCTTCTGCTCGCGGTGCGCACCGTCGACGATCCTTACAAGGGAGCAGCGGTATACGTCCGCGACGGTCGCGTCGAGCGGCTCGTCGAGAAGCCGGCGCGGGGCACGTCCACGACGAACTACATCAACGCCGGCATCTTCGTGACGCAACCCGTCCTTTTCGACTACACCGCTCGGCTCGAGCTGTCGGAGCGTGGTGAGTACGAGATCCCGGACGCCATCCGTATGATGATAGCGGACGGTCTCGCTGTTCGCGCGTTCGAGCTCGCCGATTACTGGCGCGATGTCGGCACTCCGGAGGATCTCGAGGCAGCAGGTGAGGACGCGCAGCAGAAACGCGGACTCGTCGGGGAGGAGTAGTGGGGAATCGACATTGGACATGTGAGGTGGAGGTAGGGGCTTGAGCACGCGAAAACTACGACGGATCAGCGCAGCCCTGCTGGCCGTGGCGTACGTCGCAACCGTGCTGGCGGGGTGCGGTTCGACATACGATCTGGACCAGATCCGCACACGCTCAGACGACATGGCGGCGGAGATCCTGACGGCGTATTACAACACGGATGCCTACGGTGAGGAGTCGGATCTCGCGGGGATCTGGGCGAGTTACGCCGATCTCGCCGACCCCGGGATTCCCGAGTACGTGGCGCGACAGAGGGACGGAGAGACCGACCCGCGCGAGCGGAAGCGACTCGACTACCTGTTCTACGACACGGCGGGAACGGTTATCTACGACCGCCTGATCTCGCTTCAGGACGAGATCTCAAATGCCGAGGCCACCGGTGTTGTTGTCGTCGACGGTGATTCGATCGCGTACCGCGACATCGGCATCATGTTCTACAACGAGACCGATAGCGAGCTGAGGCTGACGTACTACGAGGCGATGGGAGATTTCGAGGTCGAGAACCTCAATCCGCTGCGGGCGCGCATGGTTGCGGAGGGCCACTCAGGACTGACGGAGTTCGGGTTCGCGAGCCTGGATGAGTTCGAGGCGCTGCGTCGCGGTCTCGACCACGATGCGTTTGAAGAGACAGTGCTCGATCTGCTCGGTGCGACGCGCGACGTCTACTGGGAGCTGACCAACGATGCGGCGCACGACGTCTTCGGCGTCGAGGTGACGGAGGTTCCAGACTACGATCGAGGACAGCTCTTCCGAGGGTCCGAGTTCGACGTGTACTTCGACGCGGAGTCGATGATGCCGTTCATGGAGGAGATCTTCCTCGGGATGGGCATCGACATAGGGTCGCTCCCGATTCACGTCGACGACGAGGATCGGCCCGGGAAGGAGCCGCGGCCGGCGACCTACGGGATCCGGCCCGGTGAGGATGTCAGGATCCTCATCAAGCCCGCGGGCGGCGTCGACGACTACGAGAGCCTCTTCCACGAGATGGGACACGGCATCCACGACGGCGTGGTGACCGTGACCGAGTACGAGTTCCAGCGACTCGGTGACTACGGTGTCACCGAGACGTACGCGTATATTCCTGAACAGCTCTTCATGGACCCTCTGTTCCTCTCGGAGACCGGTCTTATCACAGACGAGAGCGTGCTTCGTCGCTTCCTGAAGAACCAGCTGCTCGGTTCGCTGGGCAGCGCGAGGTACTACGCCGGTCTGTTCCGCTACGAACGGCTGCTGCATTCGGGAGTGCGGACGCAGGAAGAGCTTGCGCAGGCCTACGGGCGACTCATGGAGGAATCGCGCCTCGTTCCGCTCGCGCACCCGGAGTACGGGTACCTTTCGAGCAATGAGGATTACTACGGCGTGAACTATCTCGAAGCGTGGATCCTGGCGGCTCAACTGCGGCACGTGTTCAGGGAGCGTTTCGGTGACCGGTGGTGGCGGACGAAGGAGGCGGGCGCGCTGTACGTCGAGCTCATGGAGTACGGCGCCGAGCTTTCGGCGGTCGAAGTGGCGCAGCATGTCGGGTTCGAGGGTCTGGATTCGAGCTACTTCATCGACGAGGTTCGGCTTGCGTATGAGGCGTATCGCTGAGCAAGGTTCGCGTGGAGGCAGGTCTCGAAGGGGCCTTTGCTGGATCAGGTGGTGAAACACGACAGAGGCGGATCCGCAGTCGCGGCTCCGCTCCTGTTCGTTGAGATCGTATCGACTACTGGAGTGGCGTGCCGGTGAACCGGTAGCCGACTCCACGAATCGTCGAGATGAGTTCCTCGCCTGATGCCGATGTGAGCTTCGATCGGAGCCGGCTCACGAGGACGTCGACCGTCCGGCCGATGACCTCGATCTCGTCACCCCACACGCGACGCCGCAGCTCCTCGCGCGTGCATGTCCGGTCGCCGTTGACCGCGAGCACGTGGAGGAACCGGAACTCCTTGCACGTCAGCTCGAGAGGCTCTCCGTGGACCTCGACGCACGAGTGTGCCGGGTCGATGATGATCCCCTCGAACAACAGCGTGTGTGTGTAGCTCTCCGCCTCGGTGTCCTCCGAAGGCGCGAAGAAGTCGTTGACGAGTGTGATGACCTCGTCCACGCCGGTCCATCGGATCACAGGCTTCTCGGGCGCGCCACCCGCGACGAGCACCTCGTCATGGTGTGTCCCGGGCTCGGCCAACACGAATGTGGGGGTCGGAACCGAGTCCCCGTTCGACGTGAGAATGCGGGCGAGGTCCTTCCCGCCGATATCCGAGAGGACGAGTCCGACGAGCACGAGGTCGGGGCGGTCGAGCTGGACGCATCGAAGCGCCTCACGACCCGTCTGTGCCTCGCAGACCGCGTAGCCCGAGGCCGACAATGCATGCGAGAGCTGCTTGAGGACCTTGGGGTCCCGTTCGGCGATCAGAATCCTTCTGGGAACTACTGTCACCCGGTGCCTCCAGGGTGTGTATCGGTGGCCGATGAGCACGTGAGAGCGTGTTGGTCTGATTACTCAAAGAAGCAAGGAGCGTGCCTGAACATGCTATGTGAAACGCCCTAGAAGTGGGCTTTTCGATGTATCAGGGTGCGCTGAGCGGGCATCGGCAAGCGATTCGCACGGGGGATGCCGGCGGAGGAAGTGGCGCGCGTTGACAGCGCGTGTGACGCGTGGCATACTCCCGTCGAGTCATGTCAGGCACGCGGCCACCCAGACTCGGGTGGCCGCGTCTGCGTTGCAGCCGTACGCGTCTGCGTTGCAGCCGTACGCGTCTGCGTTGCAGCCGTACGCGTCTGCGTTG
>CAZRAD010000026.1:0-4342 GCA_964597945.1 uncultured bacterium | reverse complement strand
CAGCCGTAGGTGAACGGGGAGGGACATGTGGCGGTTCGGATCGCTGTCGTCGCGCTCTATCTCTGCATCGTTCTGGGCATAGGGCTCGCCGCCCGCCGCCACCGACGGGACGCGGCCGCCCCTGGTGCGTCCGGATACTACCTCGCGGGGCGGCTGCTTGGTCCGCTCGCGGTCCTTGCCACGATGGCGGCGACCAACTTCAGTGGCTTCACGGTTGTCGGGTTCGCCGGCGCGGGGTATCGGATCGGGCTCGGGTTCTACCCCGTCATGGCGGTCGGTACGGGTCTGATGGCGGTTTCGTTCGCGGTCGTCGGACTGCCCGCCCATCGAATCGGCCGTCGTCTTGGTCTGGTCACACCGGCCGAACTCATCGGGGCGCGCTTCGGCCGCGGCGCGGCGGGAGTGACAGCGGGTGCCATGGCGCTGTTCACACTTCCGTATCTGGCCATCCAGCCGATGGCGGCCGGATACGCGCTCGAGGCGCTCCTCGGCATTCCGTACGTCATTGGGGCGGCGCTCGTCACGGTCATCGTCCTGATCTACGTACTCGCCGGCGGTATGCGTTCGGTCGTCTGGACGGACGTCGCGCAGGGGGTGCTGATGACGATCGTGCTGGCTGTCGGGCTTCTCGCGGTCGTGCGCGCGACCGGCGATAGCGCGTTCGCGACGCTCGCCGAGCGCTTTCCCGCGCTCACGGCGCGCCCGGGCGGGGACGGGAGTCTCATCGTCGGGATCTGGGCGAGCTACATGCTGTTGTGGTTCCTCGCCGATCCGATGCTCCCGCAGTTGTTCCAGCGGTTCTATGCCGCGCGGGGAGAGAGGTCCATCGTTGTCAGCATGGCACTCTACCCCATCGTCACAGCGATCCTCTTCTTCCTTCCTGTAGCCATAGGAGCGCTCGGGCGTCTTCACGTCCCGGGTCTTGCAGGGAAGGAGGCGGACCGCATCCTCCCGATGTTGATGGAGAGCCTCGGCGGCGATTGGCTGGCCGCGCTGGCGTGCGCGGGTCTGCTTGCCGGCATCATGTCGACGATGGACTCACAGCTGCTGACCATGGGCTCGGTCATCGAGCGCGATGTGTTCCGCCGCGGGCGGGACGGGCGCGGAGCCGCGGGTCGCATAGCAATCGTCGTGATGGCCATCGGCGGGTTCCTGTTGTCCATCAGGCCGCCTGCGTCGATCCTCTCCGTTGCGACCCAGGCGTTCGCCGGGCTGGCAGTGCTCTTCCCGGCGTTCTTCGCAGCCATCCACGTCCGCCGTGTATCTGCTACAGGCGTGATCACCTCGATCATCGCCGGTGAGCTCATCGTCGCGCTCTCGCACGCCGGCGTGCTGAGTTGGCCGGGCATGCTGACGGTCGTTCCGGCAGCGATGGTCGCGACGGTCGTGCTGCTCGTGGACGTTCTCATCAGGCGGGTGGCACCCGATCGACGCGACCCGGGTGTCGATGAGGACTGGTTCGAGGACTCATCAAGCGGTCTGGGACGCACCAGACTGATCGGATGGAGCGCACTCGTCGTCGCGCTGTTCGTGCTGTCGGTGGACTGGTGGAGGTTCGGCGCGCCGTCGACGATCGTCGCCGGGCTACCCGGGTGGGTGTGGTACTTCCTCGCGTTGTCGGTGCTGGCGTCGCTGTCATTCGCCCGTCTCGGGCTGCGTCTGCTCCGCTACCGCGATGGCGGCTCGGCCGTCACGTCTCCGAAGACCGACTCGACGAACTCCAGCGGCAGGAGGTAGATGTCGTCCCGGTCGGGGCGCATCACGTACCACATGTCGCCGTCGCCGCCGCCGAAGAGAACGCTCTGCGGCGGGCCGATGGCGAGACGGACCGTCACAGAACCCAGGCCTTCGCTCCCGTCCTCTCCGAAGCCGCATGCAGCGGGAGACCGCCTGCTCTCGAATCCCACGGCATCGAGTTCCGCGAGCGAGAACAGAAGCGCGTCGACGAACCGCTTATCGACATCCTGGTCGACCGGCCGCGTCATGTGCCATCGGCCGTCGACCGGCACGATGACCATCATCTCACCCCGATTCACGAGTTCCAGGCCGACGACGTCGGGCAGTTCGAACGACGTGATCCGATGATCACGCCAGTCATCGAACGGCAGCCTGAACATGTCCGCCAATCCATCCGATGAGACGAACACGCCACGCTCTCCCTCCGGCAGCATGAAGACCTGTGACGGTCCCGGAGCGTCCGATCCGATCCGCACATCGATGATAGGGCGGTCGGACGATGTGACGACGATCCGTCCTGTGCCGCCGTTGGCGAGACCCAGCGTGCCGAGCTGGTCTTGTCCGCCGGGGACGATGTCGCCATGCCTCGATCGGGCAAGGAGATCGAGCAGATCTTCGACCAACTCGTCGTCGGCGCGACCGCGCCCCTCATGGAGAGCTATCCACCAGCCATCCGCGTCGCGCTCGAACGAGAGGTCACTGTCTCCGCGCGTGATCTCAACGGCGTCGGCGGCCGCAGCGGAGAGTCCAGGGAACAGTGGTGCATCGCCCTCGTCGCAGCCCGAGAGAGAGACCGCTGCGACCAGCGTTGCGCCGAGAAGCGCCCCGCGCATGAGAGAGCTCTTGGTCCATGAGGGCACTGGAGTCTCCTTGTTCGTCGTGAATCTGTCTCAGGTGGCGATTATGGCGCAACAGGGCGAGGGCTTCAAGTCGCGAAAGCTCCTACAGCAGTTGCGTTTCCGCCTCCTGGTGTGTCCGGCATGGTCCATCGGGGCGCGTCGGCCGGGGCGTATACCCCCGCGAGGGACGGCGGGCCGGGAGCGATTGTTCAGTGGACGCACGAAGTCCTCGCGGGATTTGCCTTGACCTCTGGATTTCCCGTGTGACAGAATGGTGTGCGGTTCGAGAGAACCGACAACCGGACTCCCAACAGTCATCTCCGCTTTCGGAGATCAGGAGAAGCACCGTGTCCAAGGGGTCGACAGCAAGATGCCTCTCACACATCTGTCTTCTGGAGACAGGTGTATTCGTCGGACTCCATGTCGGTGGGCACGCGCTTCCGGATTCAGTGGCGAGTACCAGGTGTTGGACGAACGTACCTGCGGACCGGATACCGATGGCCGGTTCGGGGCAGATGACGATACTATGACCGTTCGCGGCCGAGGGGCGTAAGCCCTGTCGGCCGCGACTGGTTTTGAGTGCCGGGGACACTCTGGGGGTGCGTCGAGCGAGAAGACGGGCAAAATTCTTGGTGCCAGGAATGCGTCAGCCGCAGCCCGGTTTGATCGTAGAGCGACCGTACCTCCGGAGTTCCCTGTCTATCAGGAAGCGCTCCCGCATTGCGGGGGCGCTTTCTCGTGGTGATCGACCGCGCGGAACCTCAATCGATGCGCTTTCCTGTTGCACGGTCACGCTTGCCTCGCTACGCTGTGGTACGTGGTGCATCGAAAGGTGGGGGACGGGAATCGCCTGATATCCTACCGGCATCGATGTGGAGGGAAGCGGCATGGAGAGATCGCAGTTCAAGGAAACGCTGGAGTTCGCCATCCAGCAGGAACAGGAAGCCGTCGATGCCTACACGGCGGCGGCGGAGATGGTCACCCGCGCGAATATCGCCGATATGCTCCGCGGACTTGCGAAGCAGGAGGTCGGGCACAAGCGGCGGCTGATGTCCATCGACCTGAGCGGGATCTCTGAAGCGCACGTTCGCGACATCCCCGATCTGAAGATCGCTGAGTACGCAACCGATGTGGACTTCTCGCCGACGATGGACTATCAGCAGGTACTCACCGTCGCGATGAAGCGCGAAGAGACGGCACGCAACCTCTATCTGCATCTCGCATCTATCAGTGACGAGTCGGAGCTCCGCGAGCTCTTCGAGTTCCTGGCGAGCGAAGAGGCCAAACACAAGCTCCTTCTCGAGAAGGAGTACGACGAGAACATTCTGACCGAAAACTAGATGGAGTACGGACCCACGTTCCGCGTGCAGCGACACGCGAAGGAGGATCCCTGATGATCCAGTATCTGAATGAGGATGAGGTCTACAGGGTCGGCATGTGCATCGAAGAGGCCGGACTCGACTTCTATACGAAGATGGCTGAGAAGGCCGACGATCTCGCCACGAAGCGCATCTTCAAGCGGCTGGCGAAGGACGAGAAGGCGCACCTGGCGTTCTTCGAGTCGCTGGAGCTCGAGACCAAAGGCGGCATGGGCAAGCAGCCGGCCGAGGTTGACGCCGATGTCTCGGCCTATGTCTGCTCGCTCGTCGACGGCGGCATCTTCAGGCACATAGGCAGCATGGAGAAGATGCTCAAGCGCAAGTTCGATCCGGAGTCCGCGCTCGAACTCGCGCTCCAGGTCGAGAAGGACGCTGTTCTGTACTACA
>CAZRAD010000025.1:0-24579 GCA_964597945.1 uncultured bacterium | reverse complement strand
TTGAAACAGGGCACAAATCATGCTATAATACAGTCTGTCAAGAATTTAGCGACCGATTGCCCCCGCGAGCGGTAGACGGGGGCGTGTACCCCATGACGTCGCTGTACCGGTGCGCAGTACTGCGCCCGGCGAGCGGCGTCGGTGAGGAGTGTGAATCGCATGCGCAGAACGAACAGGCCAGCGAGCACAGCGTTCGTCGCTCTTCTCGTGCTTCTGACGTTGGCTCTCCCGTTCGTCGCCTCTGCTGAGGTCGACCGGGAGGTGTCACCGGAGGAGCAGGCGAGGATCGACGCGATCAACGACCGCATCACGAATATGGGCTATCACTGGATCGCGGGTCCGACCAACGTGTCGAATCTCACACCCGAGCAGAAAGCCCGGCGTCTCGGCGGCGAGATGTCGCCGGAGGTCATGGCCGAGTTCGACGCGATGGTGCCGGATCCGGAGATCATGCGCATGTCGTTCCGCTCGAGCTTCGACTGGCGCGACTTCGGCGGCACGACGCCGGCGAAGGACCAGGCGGACTGCGGCTCGTGCTGGGCATTTGCCGCGGTCAGTGCAACTGAGGCCCACGTCCGGCTGGCGGAGGGCGTCATCGTCGACTGCTCGGAGCAGCAGATCATCGACTGCAATGGACAGGGATCCGATTGTGACGGCGGTCAGTCGGGCGACGCGTACAGCGTCATCCGGAGCCCCGGCGCCGTGAGCGAGAGTGATATTCCGTATCTCGCTCTCGACGGCCAGAGCTGTCGCCAGCGGCGCTATGACAAGGTCGCCATTATCGATGGGGCCGCCAACGTCTCGAACAACGTAGCAACGCTCAAGTACTACCTTGAGACCTACGGCCCGCTGTCCGTCGGCATGTGCGTCTACGACGACTTCTACAACTACACCGGTGGCTGCTATGAGCACCCGGGAACCGACTGGACGAACCACGTCGTGATGCTCGCGGGTTGGGACGATTCGATGTGCGGGGGGGAGGGCGCGTGGCTCTGCAAGAACAGCTGGGGCACTGACTTCGGCGACGGCGGGTTCTTCTGGATCAAATACGGCACCTGCCGCATCGGTTCGGGCGCCATGTATCCGGTCAACGCCCACATTCCGAAGACGGTCCTCGTGCCGGATGAGTACACCTCTATCCAGAGCGCCATCGACAACTCGAACCGCGGTGACATCATCAGGATCGCGGAGGGTACATACAACGAGTCGATCGATCTCGGGGACTACCGGTCTCTCATCGGTGGATACGATCCGACCTTCACGTACCGCGACCCGGAAGCCTACCCGGTCATCATCAACGCGGGTGGAGCCGATCACGGCATCTACGTCGAGAACAGCGACAACATTCTTATCGACGGCGTCAAGGTGACCGGAGCCACGTCTACCTACTCCGGCATCTACATCAAGGCCACGACAGCCACGATCCAGAACGTCGAGGTCTACGGGTGCTGGCGCGGACTCACGGCGACGTACGGCAGCCAGGGTCCTGAGGGCGATCTGATCGTCGAGCTTTCGAGCTTCCACGACAACTCGGCGGCCGGCATCTTCTTCAACGATGTCCCGAACGCCAACGCCCGACTCTACTACGTCGCGTCGTACGACAACGGCGCCGCGGGTATCTACTCGTACTCGTCGCAGACCTCGATCGAGAGCTGCACGTTCGCGGGCAACGGTCTCGAGGGTGGTATTGACATGAGGTCCTCGACCGGCAACATGATCAAGAACAGCATCATTGCTTCGAACGCCGGTTATGGCATCACGTGTACGACCGCCACCCCCGACATCTCCTACAACGACGTGTGGGACAATTCGGTCGGCGACTACAACGGCTGCTCGGCGGGAATCGGTGACATCTCGGTGGACCCGATCTTCTGTGATGATACCGGCGGCGTCTACTCGGTCCATGCGACGTCGCCGACACTCACGCAGGGCTTCGGTGGCGGGCCGATGGGCGCTCTCGGTATCGGCTGTCCCGAGGGTCCGCAGAATCTGACGATCGCCCAGAACGGCGCTTCGCTCGAACTGACCTGGGAAGAGCCGCCGGCGTCGAGGGCGACGGTCGACTACTACGTCGTCTATCGAGACACGGTTGCCATCCCTACGCAGGAGATCGCGATCGTCGACGCTCCGGCGACGACATTCGCAGACATCACGATCCCGGCCTGTGAGCTTAGCTACTATCGCGTCTCCGCGGTCGATGACGGCGGTCTCGAAGGCGCTCCGTCGAACAAGGTGTTCGGCGAACTCTGCTACGCGGGACCGACCTCACTCGTCGCCACGTTCAACGAGGGCGCGAACGAACTCTCGTGGTCGGCAGGATCGGGTCCGATCGACAGCTACATCATCAGCCGCGGCAACGTGTTCGTGGAGCCCGAGTCGCTCGCCGTCGTATCGAGCGTCGAGACGGACTTCATCGATGTCGCGACGGCGAGCTGTCCGCGGGACAACTACATCTATGAGATCGTCCCCGTCTACGACACGGGCTGGCGCGGCCAGGCGTCTGCCCAGGAGATGGTGGATCCGGCGCCGGCGCCGCCCGACGGCATCACGCTCGAGTGGGTTGTCGACGACATCGTGCTGAACTGGGACTGGAACTGCGAGAGCGATTTCCGTCGCTACTGGGTCTACCGCGATACGATACCGTTCTCCGACCCGATTGATGCGGACCGTCTCGTTGGCTTCACGCCGGACACGACGCACGTCGACACCGACATGAATCACAATAAGACCTGGTTCTACCGCGTCGCAGCGAGCGACGCCGAGTCTCAGAAGAGCGTCTACTCCGAGATGCTGTGGCTCGGGATGGGCCAGACCCTCGCGGTGCCTTCGCCGTACGCGACCATCCAGGCGGCCATCGACGCGGCGACCGCGATCGACACGGTCATGGTATCGGCCGGTACGTACAATGAGAACATTACGCTCAAGGACGGCGTTCTTGTGATGAGCGAGGACGGCGCGGCGACGACGACCATCCAGGCGTCGAGCGGCAACGTCGTGAACTCCACAGGTCTGGGCGACCTGACGCTTCTGAAGGGGTTCACCATCGACGGTCTGGGGTCGGCGCAGAACGGTATGAACGTACTGGGTTCGCTCGTCCGAGTGCAGGACTGTATCATCACGGGGTGCAACAGCGGCATGAGCCTCACCTTCGGGGCGAAGCCGACAGTGAGCGGGACGACGTTCGAGCAGTGTCAGTACGGAGCATCGGTAGCGGACTCGTCGGCGCCGTTCTTCTCAGGCTGTACGTTCAGCGACAACTCGATCGCCGGTGTGAACAACCAGAGCATCCCGGGCCCGCAGATCGGCCGGACGCTGGCCGACGCGTGCGACTTCGCGAACAACACGTACTTCCATGTGTTCAATATCGCGGAGGTCGAGCTGGATGCCGAGTACAACTACTGGGGCGACACGTGCGTCGAGGAGGGCTGGTTCTTCGGACTCGTAGACTACATTCCGTGGACCGACGCGTCCCACACCGAGGTGTACACCGAGTGCTCGAACAGCGTCGATGACGGCGCACCCGGGAAGGCGTTCGTGACTCACAACTTCCCCAACCCGTTCAACCCGTCGACGGCTATCAGCTACGCCATCCGCCGGCCGGGTCCGGTCGTGCTCTCGATCTACGACCTCCGCGGGCGAAAGGTGCGGAGTCTCGTCAACGAGCAGCAGAGCGCCGGTACATACACCGTCGTATGGCAGGGACGGGATGATGAGGGCAGACAGCTCGGTTCGGGCGTCTACTTCTACCGCATCGACGCGCCGGGTGTCTCCGAGCGTCGCAAGATGGTGATGCTCAAGTAGCACACGTCACATCACGGACCATCCGAGGGGGTCGGGCATTCGCCTGACCCCCTCTTCGTGTGCCGGACGCTCGCCAGGCTCCCCTTGCGGGCGCGCTGCGCCCTGGATACGCCGGTGCGCGGAATGGCTGTCCGTCCACATGATACTGATTGAAAATCATTGACGAATCGCTGTGAATTGGGTATTATCATGCCGTTGCCACCATTCCGTTTTCCGGAGAGAGACAGGATACCGGGTACCGCGGACGACGCCAACCGGCGGAGAAGCGGCGCCGTGCGTCTGCGTGTCTCGCGCGGACGACAACCATGGAGGAGCCACCGATGCGCAACTGCTATCTGTTGTTGATCGTACTCGCCGTCCTCGCCGCAGTCAGCAGCGGGGCCTCGGCGCAGTTCGTCACCTACGACCTGTTCTGGGCGGATCTCAACAACGGGGACATCTGGGCCTACCCCGATACCGTCGGAGCCGTCATCAGTCCATCCTCGTCGTTCAGCTCCGTCACATCGCTCGGTGTGACGCAGGGCGGCGACCTGCTCATTGGTCAGATGTTCGACGGGATCAAAAGCCTTGATGTGGGTGACTCCACCGTAGAGATCATCGACCCGTATGCGTACAACGTCGGAGAGATCTGCGAGGACGGCGAGACGGGAGACATCTTCTGGATCTCCGGAAGCGGGTACTACGATCTCTACGTCCTCCCCGACGGCGGGACCATGAGCCAGATGTCATACTCGTTCAGCGACCAGCCGCTCGACATCGATGTCATACCGTACGGTCCGCACGCCGGTAACCTGCTGGTGCTCCTCGACTCGTACGGCGTGGACCCGAAACTCATCGAAATGGAGCGCAACGGGCAGTACCAGTTCTCCATCATCGATACGGTCGGGACGATGTCGGAAGGGTCGCCACAGGCCTTCTCGTTCATGCCGGACGGTTCGATCATCGTCGTGGACGAGACCGACGGCATGACGCTGTACGACATCGACGACGGTTACATCGGCCAGCTCGGCAGCTTCCAGGCTCCCGGCCTCGCGGACATCTCGGTCGGCGCCGACGGGACGGTCTACGTGTACGATTCGAACCTCAATTACGTGCTCAGGTTTGATCAGGCGGGGAACGTGATATCCCCGATGCTCTCCGGGCCGGTGATGGGTGGAGCCATCGAGGCGGTCGGGTTCACACCGACGCCACCGGGTTCGAATGTCCCGGTGAATCCGATGCAGAACGTCGACATCCTGTTCGAGGAGGTCACCAATGGCGGATACACCTCCGCCAGTGCGTTCGAGTCGAGCAGCAGGACGAGTCCCGGCGGGAACACGATCCCCGACTACGCGGATCCGCCCGGTGGACGATCCGACTTCACGTACATCGATGCCACAACGAGCGCGGTCTATGAGAACCTCATCCAGGTCGACATCTATCTGCCGGGCAGCCGGTTCTTCGTTGCTCAGGGCACCGGCGAGGAGTTTCACGATGTGACCGTCGTCGGAAGCATCGAGGATGCGCGCGGCGTCATCTCGCGGTTCGATTCACCGGTCCAGGCGCCGGGAGGCGGCAGTCGGCTGATCGAGGGGCCGACCGAGTTCGTGCTGGTCGAGGACACACGGCCCGTGGCAGACGTCGTGGACGCGAAGTTCGCCAGGCTCATTGAACTTCTCACCGGCGGCGAGAACTCGCCATCCAACACCTGGAATCTTGTCTACGCGCGTCGCTATCTGCTCCGGCGGGCCGTCACAGCCCAGGCGTTTCACGAGGCAGCCAATCCGCTGGGTGCGATCGCGGAGCTCGCGATGATGAACGCCGACATCAGGACGTTCGCACAGAAGGTCATCCCGAACTCCTCGGAGAGTGAGCTTGGGAATGTTGCCGGCGAGATGCTGTCGAGATCAAAGACGCTTATGTTCAGCCTCGGACTGATGGTCAGTCCGTCGCCCGGCCTGCGTCTCGACACGGCGACAGACCGTCTCGCGCTCGCTGCGCCGAACCCGGTGTACGGCGAGTGCAGGATGCAGCTCGCGGGCCCGGCGGGTACCCAGGCCGTCGCGGCCATCTACACAGTCAGCGGCCGGCTTGTGACGACGCTTTTCGATGGAGAGCTCGGGGGCGAGCCTCACCAGCTGTTCTGGGACGGCACCGACGACTCCGGCAGGAGGGTCGCGTCGGGCGTCTATCTGACCCGCGCGGTCGCCGGTGCAGAGGTTGCCAGCGGCAAGTTGGTCCTCATCAGGTAGCCGCCGACGTAGAGCGGTCATGTCAGGTGACGGCGCGGGCGGCGAGAGGCCGCCCGCGCCGCCGCGTGTTGTGCGGGCGCTCTGCTTTCTGGTAGTCTCCGGTGGCAATGACCGGCATTCACGAGGTCGGGTTCGCGCCGCGTCGGAACCGCGGCGGCGCGCTACGAATCCACTGCGGGGAAGAACGATGGTCGGCAAGACGATCACGCATTATCGTATCGTGGACGAGCTCGGACGGGGTGGGATGGGCGTCGTCTACGTTGCCGAGGACACGAAGCTCGGTCGCAAAGTCGCCATCAAGATGCTGGCGCGCGATGTCACCGGCGACCGGGAGCGCGTGGAGCGGTTCATCCGTGAGGCCCAGGCGGCGTCCGCCGTCAACCACCCGAACATCGCCACGATCTACGAGATCGACGAGAGCGAGGGGGCGACCTTCATCGCGATGGAGCTCGTCGAGGGAGAGACGCTCCGTGGCTGCATGGACGCCGGGCTTGCGCCCGACGCAGTGCTCGACATAACGCTCCAGGTCTGCGCCGGACTCGCCAAGGCTCACGAACTCGGCATCGTCCACCGCGATATCAAGCCCGAGAACGTCATCGTGCGGCCCGACGGCATCGCGAAGATCCTCGACTTCGGTCTCGCGAAGCTCGTCGAGACCAGCGGTGATGTCGATGACACAGGCGCGATGGAGCTCACGCAGGCCGGCGCAGTCGTCGGGACCGCACGCTACATGTCGCCCGAGCAGGCGCAGGGCGCGCCCGTCGACGTCAGGAGCGATGTCTTCTCCATAGGGGCGCTCCTCTATGAGATGATCGCCGGTCGGCCTGCTTTCGAGGGCCAGAACCGGATGCAGCTTCTCTACGCGGTCGTCAATAGTTCACCACAGCCCATTCAGGACACCGGCGCGTATCCGCCGGGGCTTCAGGACATCCTCGCCCGCACGCTTGCCAAGACCCCTTCGGACCGATACACGAACTGCGGCGAGGTCGCCGACGTGCTCAGGGCCCTTGCGATCAGCACACCGGGTGTTGCCCCGGGCGCGCGTACCGACCAGGCCTGGGTGGCGGCGACGGGCGTCGTCCAGCCGGAGGGTGACATCAGGATCGCCGATGAACCATCGACCGCGCCTCGCCATGCGGTCGCCGTTCTCCCGTTCCGGAACACCACGGGCGCTCCGGATGCCGACTGGATGCGGACGGGTCTTCAGGAGATGCTGTCGAGCGACCTGACGCACGTTCCGACGATCCGGGTTGTGCAGCCCGACCGTCTCAACGCCGTGCTTGCCGATCTCAAGCTCGGCCCTGAGTCCCTGTTCGACGATGCGACCGTCAGGTCCGTCAGCGAGTTCCTCAACGTCGACACCGTGGTGAGCGGCACCTATCTCAAGCTCGGCCCCGCGAGCCGGATCGACGTGAGGATCACGCGACCGACGACCGGCGAGGAAGCGCACGTCAAGGTCGAGTCGAAGGACGAGGCGGAGCTGTTCGGGATGGTCGCGCACATCGCTGCCGAGATCCTCCGTTCGGTCGAGACCGGTGCGGACCGCGACCTCGTCGCGACGATGGTGGGGGAGGGTGGCTCAGCGAGCCCCGAGGCCGTCCGGGCGTATGTCGATGGACTTGCGAAGCTCCACGAGGGGAGCAATATCGAGGCCGTGAGGCTTCTCGCCGAGGCCACCGAACGCGATGACGATTTCGCGATGGCCTACACGTACCTCGCCGAGGCACTCTCGAATCTCGGCCGGGACGTCGAGGCAGGCGAGGAGCTGGCGAAGGCGGTCGAGCACGCCGACCGGCTCTCTCGTCCTGACAGACTCTTCGTCGCGGCGCGGGAGGCTATGGTGTCCGGTGATGTGCGAAAGGCGATCGGTGCACTCGAGGACCTCACGAAGCTCCTGCCGAACAACCTCGGCGCGGTCTATGAACTCGCGTTGGCGTACGAGCGTGAGGGAGAGTGGAATCTGTCGACGAAGAACCTCAGGCATGTCGTTGAGCTTGATCCGAAGTTCGTCACGGCACTCTTTTCCCTGGGCCGCGTGCACATCAAGGAGGGCAACTGCGAGGCGTCGCTCGAGTATCTCCACAGGGCCCTCTCGCTGAACGTGCTCGCGGGGAACCGGGAGGGTGAGGCGACCGTCCTCAACGCGATCGGCCTCGCGCATTTCTGGCTCGACCGCCACGACGACGCCATCAAACACTACACCCAGAGCCTCGAGATAAAGCGCGAGATCGGCGACGAGCGGGGAGCAAGTGCAACACTGTCGAACATGGCCGTCGTCTATCAGGTCCGTGGCGAGTATGAGCGGTCCGTGAGCACCTACCAGGAGGCGGTCGCGATCAGTGAGAAGCTGGGGGACCGCCAGGGACTCGCCGAGAACCTCATCAACCTCGGGACCGTCTATGAGGAACAGTGCTCACTCGACGAGGCACTCGACAGCTACAAGCGGGCGCTGACTATCGAGTCGGAGCTCGGCGACAAGATGGCGGAGATCCTCTGTCTCAATGATATCGGCAACCTCTACATCACCCAGGGGAAGGTCGATGACGCCGAGGTCTATATCGAACGGGCTCTCGATGCGCGGCGACAGCTCGGAGAGAAGAAAGGGATCGCCATCTCGCTCAACTGCCTCGGCAATATCGATCAGCTGAGAGGGCACCACGACAAGGCGATGTCCCGCTATCTGGAGGCTCTGGCGCTCGTCCGCGAGATCAAGTGGCGAAGCGGGGAGGCGGAGACGCTCTCGTACATGGCAACGGTCATGGCGGCGCGCGGGCGTTACGCCGCGGCGCTCGAGTCGCAGCGAGAGGCATCCGCTATCTACGAGGCACTCGGGGACGTCAACGGTCTGGCGATCACCACAGCCGCAGTTTCGCCCGTCGAGTGTTCGCTCGGGAGCTGTGAGGATGCCGTCGTGACCGCAGGACGCGCGTACGACCTCGCGAAGGAGGTCGACAACGAGGACCTCATCGCGGGCGCGCTGCTGGCAAGGGCGCGGGTGCGGCTGATGGTCGGTGACTCTGCGGCGGCTCTCGACGACCTCCATCTCGCCGCGACGACGGCCGAGTGCGGGGGCGCCACCGTGACGAGGCTTCGAGTGGCCGTCGAGACGGGCCACGCGCTCGGCAGAACGGGTTCCGTCGACGATGCGCTCGCAGCGCTGGCGTCGGTCTCGAAGGAGTCGATGAAGCTGAGACTGGGTTCGATCACAGCCGAGGCGGAGCTCCGACGCGCGGGGATCCTGCTCGAAGCTGAGCGGATCGATGAGGCGTCAGTGAGCGCCGCCGCGGCTGTCGACCGTGGTGCGGCGATGTTCGACCGGGGATTGGGGATCCTCGCTCACGTGACGGCGGGACTCGCCGTGGCGCGCGCGGGGGGCGCACCTGAGCTGCACGCGAAAGCGGCGGTGGAGGCGGCGGCGAGCGTCGCGGCGGAGAGCAGTTCGACGGGCGGTGGATTCCTCGACAGACCGGATATCGCGGGCGCGTTCCGCGCTCTGGCCGAGACGCTCGACAGGACCGGCCACAGCGATGCGGCGGAGGAGATACGCAGGCTCATGGAGCCGCCGCCCGAGCAGCCGGCGTGAGCGTCGTCGTACCGGGGCGATTCGGTCACGCCATCGCGAGCGGTCACGCCAGCGCTATAACGACGACCCCGACGCTCATCAGCGCCGCACCTATCAGACGGAACCTGAGGTTCCTCTCCTTGAAGATGAAGTATCCGAGCGCCACCCCCACCACCATGCCCGTCCTCTTGATCGCGATGACGTAGCTTGCCAGCGTCATCTCGATGGCCATCATCTGCGCCAGGATCATCACCGCGAAGACGAATCCCAGAAGGAACAACCGCGGCGTCGTTCCGCGTGAGAGCGGCATCCTCCTTAGCCCGATGACGAGCAGCGGGATGTAGACCAGCCCGTACACGACGGAGAAGAAGGACGAATAGAACGCGGGGGAGCTGTTGACGGTCGCGACCTTGTCGTAGACCGCGGAGACACTCCAGATGAACGCGACGAAGAGCATCAGCTTGCTTCCCGGCTCACCGGCGATGGCCTTCAACGGCGCGAGCACGCCGCCCCGGAGTTTGTCGAGGTTGATCGCATATGCGCCGGCTACGACGAGCAGAATGCCGGCGACCCCCTGCACATTCGGCGCCTCGCGAAGCACGATCCACCCGGTCAGCAGCATGAACAGCGGCGTGAACGCGAGGAACGGGACGGTCAGAGACAGCGGCGAGATGGACAGCGCCTTGACCTGCATCGTGACGGCGACGAGGTTCGTCGCGACGCTCAGGAGCGCTGCGAACAGGAATCGCTCACCGATCTCGGGGATGCCCTCGTACCACACGACGAGCAGTGTCCATGGCAGGGAGAGCGTCATCAGCGACCAGGTCAGTACGTACGTATGCGCGCGGTCGGAGAGTGTCTTGGTGTAGCTGCTTGAGAGCGCGAACGTGACGGCCGTCGCGACGGAGAGGATGATCCACATGAGGCACAATGCTAGCCGCTCCGGCACCGCGCGGCAAGCGCCGCCCGCTTCCCGGGTGTCGCCCCGCCGGCGTCCCGAGCAGAGGCTGTTGCCCCCGCAGGGCCCCCATGCTAGGCTACGCGGCATGAAGGTACTCGCCGCATATCCGTGGCCGTCGTTCTGGTCGATGGGCGAGGGACGGGGCGCGCCGTCCTTCTTCCTCTCCATCACGAGCTTCCCGAAGCACGGACACGAGATGCACGTCGTGTTGCCGGGGATCCCCGGCTGCGCGGCTGAGGAGGACTACCACGGCGTGGTCCTCCACCGCTTCCCTACCACGACCAACTACATGCCCGAAGCCTCGACCGGCAAGATCGTCCAGCACTGGCGGATGCGCACGTCATACCGAGCGTGGATGGCGACGGCGGTCCCAGCACTCCGCGCGGTCGCATCAAGTCTCGAGCCGGACGTTCTCTTCGGCATGGGAGCGCTCGGCGCCCCGGCGGCGCACGCTGCCGCGAGCGAGCTCGGTCTGCCCAACGTCACCAGGCTCTTCGGGACATCGATCGGAGAAGTGTTGGGAAGCCCGGTGCGGTACCGTCTCCGGTATCGCGAGATCAACGCGTTCAGGACTCCCGCTGACGCCATTATCCTCTGCGACGACGGCTCCGGCGGCGACGAGATCGCGCGGATGCTCGGCGTCGAACCGGACAGGCTCCGGTTCTGGCCGAACGGCGTCGACCGCGAGCTCCTCCGCCGGCCCGCCGATATCGACGGACTCCGCGCGCGACTCGAGATCCCCCGCGACACACCGGTCCTGCTCTCGGTCTCTCGGTTGGACGGGGAGAAGCGGGTGGACCGGCTGGTTCAGGCGATGCCGAAACTGCTCGGGCGTATCCCCGGCGCGATCGTCGTCATTGCGGGCGACGGCCCCGAGCACCGCGCGCTCGACGAACTGAGCGTGAAGCTCGGCGTGTTCGAGAGCGTCAGGTTCTCAGGCATCCTCGAACGCGAGCAGCTCGCGGCCGCCTATCAGCTCGCGTCGGTCTTTGTGACGCTCTCCGAGCGGACCAACGTACTCAACCCGCTCCACGAGGCGATGACCGCCGGACTTCCGGTGGTCGCGCTCGACACCGGACGCACCGGGATGGTCGTTCACAACAACGAGACGGGCGTGCTTCTGACGAAGAGCGCCATGCCCGAACTGGGAACGATGCTTGCCGACCTCATCGAAGATGGCGAGCGGCGCGAGCGGCTCGGACACGCGGCCGCGGAGGACTCAGAGCGTCGATTGCCGACGATCGAGGAGCGACAGCGGATGGAGGTCGAGGCGGTCGAGGAGGTCGTGGCGAGATCGAAGCAGGCCGATGCGGAGTGATTCACCGGATGGAGGCTGTGTGAGCGCACGGCGATCGCGCGAGACTACGACGGACCCGGTCGTGGCGGCCGGGGGAGGGGACGGCGAGGGACACGGCCGGACCGTTCTGAGGCATAGCCTCATGACGTTCGGTACGAGGATGGGCATCGTCCTCGTCAACATCCCGACGTCCATCCTCATCGCGCGGACGCTCGGCGCCGACGGTCAGGGTATCTACGCGTCGGCCATCATCTTCCCGACGATGTTCGCCTTCATTGGTCTACTCGGTATCGATTCCGCGCATACCTACCTGCTCTCCCGGAAGCGCTACCCGCTCTCCGCGATCAACGGTCAGAGCGCGCTTCTGACGCTGCTCTTCTCCGCTGTGCTCGTCCCGGCGTACCTGCTGTTTCTGATGTACTACGATGGCGCGGCCGACCCGGTCCTGCGTCCCAATCTAACCCTCGGCGTCGTGCTGATCCCCGTGCTCCTCGGGAAGTATCTCTCGATCGCGCTCTTCCTGGGACTCCAGCGCATCCGCTGGTTCAACATCGCCAACTTCGTTCAGGCTCTCGGACTTCTCGGGCTGATGTGTCTCAACCTGTTCGTGTTGGAGGGCGGAGCGATGGGTGCGCTGATCGCGTACCTGCTGAGCGAGGTACTGGTCGTCGTGATCGGACTCTGGGCGGCGATGCGCGCGTCGCGCACGGCGGGCGACGGTGGTGTTCCGGCGCCGCTGATGACGAAGCCGCCGCCGGGGCTCTTCCGCACGTCGATCGTCTACGGTCTCCAGGGGCATGCGGGGAACATCCTGACGCAGTTCACCTACCGGTTCGACATGTTCCTCGTGCTCTCGATCGTCGGCATCCACGCGCAGGGGTTCTATTCGATCTCGGTGCTGCTCGCCGAGAAGCTCTCGCATATCCCGCAGTCGGTGCAGGTCGTGCTCTTCCCGAAGCTCTCATCGATGGATGTCGAGGATGCCAACGAGCTGACACCGCGCGTGCTGCGAAGCTCGCTCTTCCTCACCGCGGTCGCCGGTATCGTGCTCTACCTCCTGAGCCGCCCACTGCTTGTGCTCTTCTACTCGGCCGAGTTCCTGCCGGCGCTTCAGGCGTTCCGCGTTCTCATTCCGGGGATCGTGATGCTCTCGGTCGCGAAGATCCTCTCAAGTGACTTCTCCGGTCGTGACAAGCGTCTCTACCAGACCGCCGCCACGGGCGTGGCGTTCGCCGTGAACATCGTTCTCTGCTTCGTGTGGATCCCGGCTCACGGGATCGTCGGCGCCGCATGGGCATCGACGGCCGCCTACACGCTGCAGAGCGTGATCATGCTGATCTTCTTCCGGAGACTTTCGGGGAAGGATGTGCTCGAGAGCACGCTCGTCAGGGGAGAGGACTTCGCTCTCTACGGGCGTACCTTGAAGAGACTCACCTCGCGGAGCGGCTAGGCAACGTGTCAGGTGTTCGGCATCTCGGCGACCAGCATCTTCATCGTGTAGCAGGCTCCGCGTTCACCTCAATGAACAGGACTCGTTCATTCCTCTTCTTCCTGGGGGGTGAATGAGGCTCATGACCGGCGGGAACCTCCGGTGCACTCGTGCTTTGGCTTGCCCGTCTCCGCCTGTGGGTGGTATCCTTACCGTTCGACCGTCGCACGCGTGCCCGGGGTCCAACCTCGCGTCCGGCTCTCCTGTGAAGAGCCGCGCTATCAGGGGGGCTTGCCGAAACCGCGTGCGGGTCAGTTCATCTGAACAGATAACGGAGCGGGGTTTTCCTGGGACTTCACGAGCGGGGGAACGTGACGTGGCAAAGCCGAAGGTAGCTTTCTACTGGAATGCGTCGTGTGGCGGCTGCGAAGAGGCGGTCGTTGACCTGGCCGAGGACATCCTCAAGGTCGTAGAGGCCGTGGATATCGTGTTGTGGCCGGTCGCTATGGACTTCAAGCGCTCGGACATCGAGGCGCTTGATGACGGTGAGATCGCAGTGTCGTTCATCAACGGGGGGGTGCGGACGAGCGAGCAGGAGGACTGGTCGCATCTGTTGAGGAGGAAGTCCGGGCTGGTCGTCGCATTCGGGGCCTGTGCCTCACTCGGCGGCGTCCCCGGACTCGCGAACTTCTACGACAGGAAGCAGCTGATGGACCTGGTCTTCCATGACCTTCCCTCGAACGATAACGCAAAGGGGACCGAGCCGCAGACCGAGACGAAGATGCCCGAGGGCGAGCTTGAACTGCCGTCGCTCTACGATACGGTCTACGCGCTCGATCAGGTCATCGACGTCGACTACTACCTTCCCGGATGTGCGCCGCCTCCCAAACTCATCATGGAGGCCGTGCAGGCGATCCTCTCGGGCGAGCTGCCGCCGAAGGGCTCGACGCTGACGACGCAGAAGTCGCTCTGTGACGAGTGCGCGCGGAACGAGACGAAGCCCGACAAGATCAGAGTCACCGAGCTCAAGCGCCCGCACATGACGATGATGGACCCCGAGAAGTGCTTCCTCGCCGAGGGCGTCATCTGCATGGGTCCCGCGACGCGCGGCGGGTGCGGTGAGCGGTGCATCAATGCGAACATGCCGTGCCGGGGATGCTTTGGTCCGACCGAAGAGGTCCGCGACCAGGGAGCGAAGTTCCTCTCCGCGCTCGGTTCGATCATCGACACTCAGGACCCGGAGGAGATGGAGCGGATCACCGAGTCGCTCCCGGATCCGGCAGGCCTCTTCTACATGTACAGCCTGCCCGTGTCGCTCCTGAGACGGAAACAGAAGAAGAGCTAGCGACAAGCATCTGTCGAACGCACACGACTGAGAGCACGGGCGCGCAAGGGCGCGCGGGCGCCGGAGGGCGCCATGGAGGACACATGGGCAGGAGAGTCACGATCGATCCGATCACGCGCCTCGAGGGGCACGGCAAGATCGAGATCTTCCTGGACAACAAGGGCGACGTCGAGAACGCCTACTTCCAGGTGCCGGAGATGCGGGGGTTCGAGAAGTTCTCGGAGGGGCGGATGGTCGAGGAGATGCCGCGGATCACGCCGAAGATCTGTGGTGTGTGTCCGACGGCCCATCACATGGCCGCGGCGAAGGCGCTTGACGACCTCTACAAGGTCGAGGTGCCCAGAACCGGGCGTCTCATCCGTGAGCTCATCTACAACGCGTTCACGTTCGAGGATCACGCGATCCACTTCTACTTCCTCGGCGGTCCGGATTTCGTGGTCGGGCCCACCGCGCCGAAGGCCGAGCGGAACATTCTCGGTGTCATCGGCAAGGTCGGTCTCGAGATCGGCGGACAGGTCATCGATATCCGCCACCGCGTCCGCGACATCATCACAACGCTTGGCGGCCGAGTCATCCATCCGGTCAGCTGTCTTCCCGGCGGCGTGTCGCGTGGTCTCACCGCGGAGAACCGCGAGGAGTTCACGAAGACCGCGAAGGACGCCGTCGAATTCGCGAAGTTCTCGCTCAAGCTCTTCGAGGACGTCGTGCTTGGCAACAAGACCTACGTCGACCTGATCGTCGGTGACATCTACCAGCACCAGACCTACTACATGGGTCTGGTGACCGAGGACAACGAGGTCGACTTCTACGACGGCATGATCCGCGTGGTCACGCCTGACGGCAAGGAGTTCGCCAAGTTCAAGGTCCAGGACTGGCTCAAGCACATCGCGGAGCACACCGAGCCCTGGAGCTATGTGAAGTTCCCGTTCCTCAAGAAGGTCGGGTGGAAGGGCTTCGTCGACGGTCCGGACAGCGGTGTCTACCGCGTCGCGCCGCTGGCGCGTCTCAACGCCTCCGACAAGATGAGGACGCCGAACTCGCAGGCCGCGCGCGAGCAGCTGTTCGAGACGCTCGGGTTCCCGGCGCACAACACGCTGGGCTACCACTGGGCCCGTCTGGTCGAGATCATGCAGGCTGCCGAGCGCATGGTCGAGATCATGGAAGACCCGGACATCATGGGCGACAACATCCGCACCATCCCGACCGAAACGCCGACGCGCGGCGTCGGTGTCGTCGAGGCGCCCCGCGGCACGCTCATCCACGACTACACGACGGACGAGCGCGGCATCGTCAAGCAGGCCAACCTGCTCGTGGCGACCGTCGCGAACGCGGCACCCATCTGCATGTCGGTCGAGCGCGCTGCCCGCGGGCTGATCAAGGGCGGCAAGGTCGACGACGGTCTTCTCAATATGGTTGAGATGGCATTCCGCGCGTACGACCCGTGCTTCGGCTGCGCCACGCACTCGCTCCCGGGCCAGATGCCGCTCGAGGTCGTGGTCAAGGACGCCGACGGTGATGTCGTCAAGCGGATCTCCCAGTTCATCAAGGACTGAGACGCCGCCTCAGAAGGAGACGACGAGAGAAGGTTCGACACCCCGGCGTCACGAGAGTGATGCCGGGGTGTTTCTATTCGTGCGGCGTCGCGCTACCATGGCTCCTGCGTTTCAGTCGCACACACGGAGGTCGTATTGAAGACGCTGTTCCTCGGATTGGGGAGTT
The DNA here is from genome assembly GCA_964597945.1 of uncultured bacterium. Taxonomy (GTDB): domain Bacteria; phylum Joyebacterota; class Joyebacteria; order Joyebacterales; family Joyebacteraceae; genus JAPEKQ01. The sequence continues at coordinate 8,234 of CAZRAD010000025.1, read as the reverse complement.
CGGTTCTCACCGACGACACGATCGGACTGTACGTCGTGCGTCGTGTCGCCGAACTCGTCGCCGGCATCGAAGATGTCTACACCGTCGAGAACGAAGAGGGTGGCTTCTCGCTTCTCGATGAGGCGCTCGGGTACGATCGAATGGTCGTTATCGACTCGATCATTCTCGGCAACGAGTTGGGGACGGTCACGCGGTTCGGGTTGAAGGAACTCGAGCGGTCGATCCACTCGTGCACGCCGCACGGCGCGAACCTCGCGACCGTTCTTGAACTCGGCAGAGTCCAGGGGATGGCGGTGCCTGATGAGGTCATTATCTACGCCATCGATGTCATCGACGTTCTCTCGTTCGGGGAGGAACCGTCGCCCGAACTGATGGCGAAGGTGGACGGGATCGCCGCGCGGATCGTGGGCGAGGTGCTCGGGGAGGAGAGGGGACAGGCGTGAACGACACGCTCTACAGCCTGCCGCTCTACTACGACATCGCATTCTCGTGGGACCTCGAACCGGAGCTCGACGTCTTCGAGAAGATCTTCGCGAAGCATGTGCCGGGACCGGTCGAGCGCATCCTCGAACCGGCCTGCGGGACGGGTCGGTTCCTCGTCACGCTGCCGAAGCGCGGGTATCGAGTGACCGGCTATGATGTCTCTCCCGAGATGCTGGAGCACGCCCGGAGCAGGGTGAAGGATGCCGGGTTGTCGCGGGGCGCTTCGGGCAACGACGATCCTGACGGCTGGGCCGAGGTCATAGAGGCCGACATGGTCTATGCGACCGTCGTCCCGGATGAATACGACGCGGCCTTGAACTCCATCAACAGCTTGGGCTATCTTCTGACCGATCGTGAAATCGTCGCGCACTTCCGACGGACCGGTTTCTCGCTTCGACCGGGCGGTATCTACATCGTGCATATCTCATGCGCGCACGAGGGCGAGATTCCAACCGAGGGCGAGGCCTGGGAGTCCGAGCGCGACGGAGTACGAGTCAAGACGACCTGGCGCCTCTTCCGAGAGGAACTCAAGTCGCGCAGGAGCTTCCAGTCCTGGGAGATGGTCGTGCATGACGGCGGCCGCGTGATGAGATTCTGGGACTCGCACGTCTTCAGGCTCTGGACGCGGGAGGACATCGAGCGGCTCGCCGCGAGGTCGGGGGTGCTCGAACTTGACGCGGTCTACACGGAACGATTCGAGGAGGTGCCCGCCGGGACGCGCATCACCGGTGAGTTGGGCAATCTCTATTTCATACTCAAGTCAGTACGACACGGGGTGTCACAACACCGCGTGTCGAGACACCAAGGATAGACGCGAAGGAGACGCACACCATGAAGCGGGACATCGACAGACTGATGGAGGAGCGCGGTATCGACGTCGCCGTCGTCGAGGGCGAGATCAAGGGTAACGCCACCATGTTCTACATGGTCAACGGAGCTCAGCTCTCTCACGCCACGCTGATCAAGAAGCGTGGAGAGGAGCCTGTGCTGATCTGCGGGACCATGGAGCGCGAGGAGGCAGAAGAGAGCGGGCTCACCATCGTCGACAGCTCGAAGTACAACTACATGAAGATCCTCAAGGACGCCGACGGCGATCGGCTCAAGGCTCAGGTCGAGTACTACCGCCAGATCTTCGAGGAGTTCGGGGTGAAGGGGAAGGTGGCCTTTTACGGCAAGGTCAATGTCAGTGCATGGTGGGTCTTCCTGGGAGCGCTTCAGAAGGCCATGCCGGGAACCGAGATCACCGGCGAGTTCAGCGAGAACCTCTTCGTCAAGGCGCGTGCCACCAAGGAGCCGTACGAGATCGACCGCATTCGCGAGATGGGCAAGCTCACGTGTGAGGTCGTCCAGCACATCATCGACTTCATCAAGTCGCATAGGGTCGAGGGCGAGACCTTCATGAAGGCCGACGGCACGCCGCTTCTGCTTGGCGACTGCAAGACGGAGATCCGGATGGCGCTGTCGGCGCGCAATATGATCGAGGAGGTAGGGACGATATTCGCGCTCGGCCGCGACGCCGGCATCCCGCACAGCCGCGGGAAGGAGAGCGATGCGATGATGACGGGCAAGACGCTCGTCTTCGACATCTTCCCGCAGGAGGGTGGTGGCGGCTACTTCTTCGACATGACCAGAACGTTCGTCTTCGGCGAGGCCTCCCAGGAGATCCTCGACGCCTACGCCCAGCTCTCGGAGATCCACGACAAGGTCACTGCTTCGCTCACGATGGGTGAGAAGGCCGGAATCTACCAGACGATGGTCTGCGATTTCATGGAGGCGAACGGTCACGAGACGCCGCGCACGAACCCTCAGGTCACTGACGGCTACACGCACAGCCTCGGCCACGGCATCGGTCTCAACGTCCATGAGAGTCCCCGGCTCTGGGATGGTCCGGGCAGCGTCGACGTGCTTGAACCCGGTCACGTGTTCACGGTCGAGCCCGGCATCTACTACCCGAGCAAGGGGTGGGGGATGCGGATCGAGGACGTGTACTACGTGCATGAGGACGGCACGATGGAGAACCTGACGAACTTCCCGCGCGACCTGGTCGTCGCGCTCTAGCGCGAACCGCGAGACTCCAGCGCGAATCGTGAAACTCCGGCGTGAACCGGACGGAGGAGCTGTGTCGACTGTCGTACGAACCGTTGAGCCCAGGGGCGAGGGCGTCCCGGGCTGCACCATCATCGAATCGGTTGAACGGATCACCGAGTCATACGCCGACTATCTGACCGACGAATCCGGGTTCGGTCCGCCGAAGGTCGACTGTCTTGTCTTCGCGCGGAGCGAACGTCAGGTCGCCGACGTCCTTGCTGACGCGAGCGACCGCGGTGTGTATGTCACGGTCTCCGCAGGTCGCACGGGCATCGTCGGCGGGGCGGTTCCGGCAGGCGGGACGCTTCTGTCGCTGGCCGAGATGAACAGGGTCCTGGGCATCCGCCGGCTTGCCGACGGGCGATTCGCGGTACGGGTGGAGCCTGCGGTAACCGTCGCCGGGCTCGAGGAGATGCTCGCAGTGGGCGATCTCGGTCTCGATCCCGAGACACTGCCCCCCGAGGAGGCCGCCGCGCTCGCCGCTCTCAAGGCGGACGAGCGGGGCTACTTCTATCCGCCGGACCCGACCGAGATGAGCGCGCACCTCGGCGCCACCGTCGCGACCAACGCATCCGGCGCGAGGAGCTACTACTACGGCGCGACACGCCGGCACGTTCATTCAGTCCGCGTCGTGCTTCCCTGCGGCGAGGTCATCGCGGCGGAGCGCGGGATCTTCACGGCGGGCGACGGGAGATTCGAGATCAGGCTCACCGGTGGCGACTCGCTCGATGTCGCGGTGCCGGGCTACGCCATGCCGGAGACCAAGAACGCGGCCGGGTACTATGTTGCTCCCGACGTCGACCTGGTCGATCTCTTCATCGGGTCGGAGGGGACGCTCGGTGTCCTGACCGAGGTGGAGCTCGTTCTTTCGCGCCGTCCGTCCGGCGTGCTCTCGGCGCTCGCGTTCTTCCCGGACGATGAGTCGGCGATCGCATTCGTCAAGCACACGCGCGGCGACCATGCCGATTCACCGGTGCCGGCGAGCGTCACCCCGCTGGCGCTCGAGTTCTTCGACTCGAAGAGCTTCGAGTTCCTCCGTGAGCGGAAGGAGGCGCAGGGCGCATCCTCCGGGATCCCCGAGCTTCCCGAGGACGCCGCCGCAGGCGTGCTCTTCGAACAGGAGTTCGAGGACGAAGATGCCCTCATGGCGGCCTACGAGGGGTGGGAGGAACTGCTCTCGCACCACGGTTCCTCGATGGAGAACACGTGGGGCGGGATGGAGGAGAGCGATCTCGCTCGCCTCAAGGCGCTGCGCCACAGCATCGCCGAGGAGGTCAACGGCACCATCGCTCGGGCGCGCGCGAAGCACCCGGAGATACACAAGATCGGAACGGACATCGCGGTCCCGGCCGGGCGGTTCGAGGAGATGGTGGCGTACTACCGCGAGAGGCTCGCTGGGACGACGCTCCGGTACGTGATGTTCGGTCACATCGGCGATAGCCACGTCCATCTCAACATCATGCCGCAGGACCTTGACGAGCTGCTCGCCGCAGAGAAGCTCGCGCTCGAGTTCGCGAAGCACGGCGTGTCGATGGGCGGAACGGTTTCGGGCGAACACGGCATCGGCCGCCTGAAGCACGCATTCCTCGAAGCGCTCTACGGCGCGGGCGGACTCGTGGAGATGGCGGCGCTCAAGGCCGCGTTCGACCCCGCTGGGATCCTGAATCGCGGCGTGATGTTCCCGTCATATCTTCTGGAGCACGGTTCGCGCAGAGCAGGATCCGACTGAAGCACGTTTCGACGCTGAGTCCTCTGGACGGCTCCCGCACATGTGAGGCTCGATGATCGAGATCCGTGAGTACACCGACATGGAGGACGCAGCGCTTCACGCGGCGTGGAAGGGCCTCGAGTCCGACGGCGCCTGTCCGCACGTGTTCCTCTCCGCTTCGTGGATCCGGCCCTGGGCTGCGCGATTTGCCGGGGGGATGCGGCCTCACATCCTCGTTGGCATCGCGGGCGACGAGGGGATCTCCCGCGTCGTCGGTGTCGCTCCCTTCTTCCGGACACCATCCGGACGACTCGAACTTCCCGTGAACTTCGTTTCGCAGCGCGGCGGATTCATCGTGCGCGCGAATGAAACGGAGGACGTTCGCGCGTTCCGCGCCGCCGTACTCGCTTATCTCGCAGCTCGGCGGGAACGGCTCCTTCTGAGAAGCCTGACAGTAGCGGATGCCGCGGCGATGTGGGACGCGGCACGCGCCGACGGGTTTCTTCTCAACAGACTCCCCGCACGGGTCTCGCCGTATGTGGACACATCCGGCTCCTGGGATGAGTTCCTCTCGGAACGCCCCCGCAAGGTCACCCATGAGTGGGAGCGCAAGATGCGCAAGCTCGGGCGCGCGGGTGTCTACGAGGTCAAACGGCTGATGCCTGGCAGCGATCCTCACTCGCTGATCGATGCGATGATCGAGATCGAGGAGAAGAGCTGGAAGGAGCGGTCGGGGACCTCGATCACCCAGCGCGGCGTATCCGACTTCTACCATGAGCTCGCCGAGAGCTTCCACCCGGAGACGCACGGCTGCGCCGAGCTTCTTCCGTTCTGGCTCGAACTCGACGGCCGACGCATCGGCTTCCTGCTCGGTGTCGCGTACTTCGGGACGTACTACGCGCTCAAGACGTCGTTCGACGAGGAGTTTCGGAAGCTCGCGCCTGGTGTCGCGCTGTTCTATCACGCCATCAATCACGCATTCGAGCATGCGTTCGACCGGTTCGATTTCGTGGGGCAGCGGGCGCGCTGGAAGGACGAGTGGGCGACGGGGCACACCGAGCACGCGACCCTGCGTCTCTATCCGAAGAGTCTGACGGGAGTCGCGCGCCATTTCATCGATACGCACCTGAAGCGTGTCGGTAAGCGGGTCGTCGCGGAGGGGACGCACTGATGACCGAACAGCGACAGGGTCGGAATGGCCTCAGCGCCGGGGCAGGAGCCGGAGTGACGACGGGGACCTCCGCTGTCGCCGCAGAGTACGGAGACGGTCGCGCCGCCAACGGCCGTCCGGCCGACGGGGAGTACGGCGAGTACCTGTCGAAGGCGACGAAGGAGGCCGGGTTCACGTTCTTCGGTCGGATCTTCGCGCTCTTCTTCGGATTCGTCGCCTCGGCCGTTATCGCGAGGCTGCTCGGTCCGGACGTGCTCGGTGTCTACGTGCTCGCGTGGTCCGTCGTCATGGCGGTGACCATCCTCACGACGTTCGGGTTCGAGGGCGGTTTCGTCAAGTACCTCGCGATGTACGCTGCACAGGGGAAGACGTGTGAGGCGCACGCGGTCTACCGGTACGGCATCCGGTTCGGTGCCTGGGCCTCGGTTCTCGGGTCGGCCGCCGTTATCCTCTTGCGACGGCCGCTCGCCGTGACCGTCTTCAAGGAGCCTCGACTTGAGTCGGCGCTCCTGTTCATCGCTATCGCGATGCTCCCGTACACGCTCACGCGTCTGCAGGCCGCCGGACTCCGCGCTCTCAAGGACATGAAGCACAGCATCATCGGGGCCGAGTTCTGGTACCGCGTCCCGCGGCTGCTCTCGTTCCTGATCCTCTACGCGCTCGGGATGAGACTGCTCGGTGTTGTCTTCGCCGGCGTCCTGGCCTGCATAGCATCGGCCGTGGTGACGCACATCTTCCTCAGGCGGACCGGTCCCTATCTGTTCGGTCGCGACGGCGACGCGCCGATCCCGACCGGCGAGGTCGTGCGCTACTCGGCGCAGATGCTCGCCGAGACCGGGACCGCGTTCGCTCTGCTTGAGGGCGGAAGGCTCATCCTCGGGATCTTCCTCGCGTCGGCCGATGTCGGCGTCTACAACATCGTTGTTCTGCTCGCGATGCTCGCCACCCTCTTCACGTTCTCGTTCAATTCGATCTTTTCGCCGATCATCGCGGACGTCTACCACCGCGGCCGCGCCGATCTGATGAGCTCCCTGCTCTCGGCGATCACGCGGTGGATCATGCTCCTCACACTTCCGGTCTACGCGTGGCTGCTTCTGTCGGGGGAGGCGGTGCTCGGCATATTCGGGCTGGAGTTCGTGCGCGGGTATCAGGCGCTGGCCATCCTCGCGACCGCCCAGCTGGTCGACGCGACGGCGGGCTCCGTCGCGAGCTGTCTGGCGATGACGAGGTACCAGCGCTTCAACGTGTACAACACGGTCGCGATGGCCGTCGTGAGCGTCGGACTCAATATCTGGCTGATCCCCAGGTTGGGAATCGCCGGCGCCGCGGTTGCGACCGCCGTCTCCATCATTCTCGTCAACATCGCCCGCCTCATCGAGGGCCGGATGCTGCTCGGCGTCATGCCGTACGACCGCTCGACGCTGAAGGTGCTCGTGACGGGTATCGTTCTCGTGGGCGGTGCGCTCATCGCGCGGCGTCTCTTCGAGATCCCGTCCTCCTGGTACGCGGCGGCGGTGTTCCTGGCGCTCGCGTACGGGGTCGGTCTCGGCCTGACGACGGTCATGGGGATACAGGAAGAGGACCGCCACGTGATCCGGACGGTCCTCGGGAAGCTCGTTCGTCTTCGTGGCTCGGAGTAGACCGGGTGTCCCGGGGTGTGCCGGCCGATTGCGAGCAGGCCGATCGGCGCGGCGCTGCCTCTAGCTCTCGTCGAAGTAGTCGATCCGGTGGAGCGGCATCACGACGCTCGACGCGATGTTCGTCAGATGGAGCGAGACGCGCTTGAGGTACCGGGACGTCAGCGCGGTGAGCACTGCCTCGCGACAGGGGAGACTGTCCTCGAGCAGATCGTCTATGATGGCATCGCACCGTTTGGCGAGCACCTGTCCGTCGACCAGCCCCCTCTGCGCGATCTCTTTGTCCGACGTCATGAACGCCTGAACCGTCGGCTCGAACAACGCCTCGACCTCAGCCAGCAGTTCCTTGAGCTTCGCCCCGTACGGTCCATCCGGGAACGGACCGCTCTGCGACTCCGCCACCTCGAGAAGGTTCTTCGTGATATCTCCCACACGCTCAGCGTCCTTGATGATGCTCATCAGGACGAGGCTGATCGGCACGTCGGTGCCCGGTGACATGATGAGATGCTCGACCAGCTGTTTGCGGATCTTCCGCTGAAGATGGTTGATGCCGTGGTCGATCTCGTAGACGCGATCGTGCGTTGCCTGCGAGAGCGGTTCGTTCCCCGTGAGTACGGAGGCTATGAGATGGAACATTTCCGCACCGGATTCGAGCATCTGCTCCATCTCGCCGAACATCTGCGTGAGCAGAGGCTTCCGCTTGAACGCATCGATGAGTTGTCTGAACATGCGGGTCTCCTACTTCAGAAGTCTGCCTATCAGTATAAGCAATCCGGGGACGGCGTAGAAGAGGCCGATGACAAAGAATGCGACGACCCTCTTCGAGTGAACGGCCGCAGCAGCGAGCTTCTCCGCCAGGATGATGGGAACACGGCGGAGCGGCCGGTACGGATAGATGATGAGAATCCCCGCGATGTTGAACAACAGATGGACCAGCGCGATCGTGAGGCCGCGCGGGTCACCGGCCAGCGACGCCATGAGCGCCGTCACGGTGGTTCCGATGTTGGCTCCGAGCGCGATGGGGAAGATCTTCTCGAGCTTCACGACCCCCGCACCGGCGAGAGGGACCAGCAGCGATGTCGTCACCGAGCTGCTCTGGATGACGGCAGTGATCCCTGCGCCCAGCGCGATTCCCGTCACGCCGCTC
>CAZRAD010000024.1:0-24900 GCA_964597945.1 uncultured bacterium | reverse complement strand
ACACCGGGGCTCCCGGCCCCGGGCAAAGCCGACCACATCTCCGATGACGTTCCAGTTACCCCGACAGCCCTTCGGACCGCCTGTTCTCCGATCACCGCTCGAGAGCGGCTCTCCTGAGAACACGAAAGGGACCGGCTCATGCGCCAAGTCCCTCTTCAGAGTCACCGGATATGTCACCATACCGACATGGCAGCTTCTGCTCAGTGACAGTATACCCGAGTCCGTCCGGTGGGGCAAGAGAAATCTTCACTCCTCATTAACCCCGGAAAAGTGGTCATTCGCACTCCCACCACGGCCTTGACACGCTTCATGGTCTCGGTGTCAATCCCCTGTGTCCTCTGCCCGTGTCTCCGTCCCCGCCTCGACGGGCGCGCCCGGCACGGCCGCCCACTCGACCCAGGAACCATCGTAGACCCTGACGCAGGGGAATCCCAGCGCACGGAGCACGAAGTAGCCGTGCGATGCGCGGACACCCGCCTGGCAGTATGTCGCTATCTTGTGATCACGCGTGACCCCGGCGCGCTCAAGCAACGTCTCGATCTCGCCGGCCGGGAGAAAGACTCCGAGTCCTGCATCCTCGACGGTCCACTCCCAATTGAGATGTGCGGCCTCCGGAATGCGACCGCCGCGGGCAGCCTTGACGGTCTCTCCCGTGAACTCCTCCAGGGTCCGCGTGTCGACGGGAAGGAACTCCGGATTGGTCAGCTGGTCGATCATCCAGTCGTAGGTCGCTATCCGCTTCGGCTGGACGCGCACGGCGAGGTGTCCTCGCTCGACCAGCGGATGCTCGTATGACGCAGCACGCTCATCCTCCGCCCACTGATTCCACCCGCCATCGAGCACGCGCACATCCTCATGTCCCAGGTACTCCAGCACCCAGAACAGCCGCGCCGCGAGAAGCCCGCCGGCCTCGTCATAGACGACGATCGTCTTCCCGCTGTCGACACCGACATCCTCGAGCGCACCGGCAACCGTCTCCACGTGCGGGAGCATCATCGGGGTGCCGCCGACGCGCGTCATGGTCGCGGACCCCGGAAGATACGAGGCGCCGGGGATGTGACCGATCTCGTAGTCCTCGGGTTCGCGGCCGTAGTCCACGACCACGACGCCGGAGTCGCCCAGCTGTGACTCGAGCCAATCCCCATCAACGAGGAGGCCGGAGGCGTGAAGCCCCGCGGCGTGACGTCCATCCAGCTCCGGGCGGTCCTCAGACGGCTCATCGGAGGCGGCTGACCTGGGCGCCATCGTGAAAATCAGCAGAAGAACTGCTCCGAACACGAGCGTGCTGCGACCTGACATCATCCACCCCCACTCATCGATGCGGTCGCCAGGCGCTGCGCAGCGCGGAAGTCGACCTTGGAGCTTCCAAGCATCGGGATCTCATCGACCCGGATGAACATCTTCGGGATCGCCACGCGCGGCAGTTCCGCCGCCATGTGGCGGACGACCTCGCGCTCGTCCACGTCGGAGGTCACGACGGCTGCGATGCGCGAACCACGCCGCTCATCCGAGACGGCGACCACGCAGCACGCGGTCCCCGGCGGCAGAAACCTGTCCAGGACCTCCTCGACGCGCCAGAGCGAGACCATCTCCCCGCCGACCTTCACGCACCGTGTCAGTCGACCCGAGAGCCAGAGGAACCCGTCCTCGTCAAGATACCCGAGATCCCCGGTATCATACCATCCCGCTCGCACGGCGCGCATCGTCGCCTGAGGATCACCGAGATACTCCTTCATCACGAGGTCCCCCCTGACGAGGATGCGTCCCGTCTCGCCGGCCGGACAGGCCTCCCCTGTCTCGACACTCTCAATGCGGATCTCGACGCCTGGGAGCGGACGGCCGACGCTCCCAGGACGGTCGCCGTCGTCGGAGTTGGACGAAATGACGGGCGACGTCTCGGTGGCGCCGTAGCCCTCGCGCAGGGCGACGCCGTGGAGCTCCATGCATTCGGCCCTGAGCGAGTCCGGGCACTTGTCGGCGCCGGCGACGGCGATGCGAAGCGTCTCGAAGTCGCCGACCCGGGAGGCTCTGAGATATCCCCACCAGAAGGCGGGAGTCGCCGCTGCGATGGTCAGCCTCTCCTCGCGGATCGTCCGGCAGATACTCGAATAGTCGAGCGGCGTGACGTGCGTGGCCACGGTCAGACCTTTGGTCGCTGGAGTGAACAGATTGACCGTCAGACCGAACACGTGGAAGAAGGGCAGATTCGCAAGCATCGAATCGCCCTCCTCGAGATGAAACACCTCCGCCATCGCGTCGACCTCGAATGAGATGTTCCGGTGAGTCAGCACAACGGGCTTCGGATCTCCCTCGCTCCCGCTCGTGAAGATGATGGCGGCCGCATCGTTCTCGTCGCAACGGTGAACAAGCGCACGCGCGAGCGACGTCGGGACGAACGCGAGCGCCGCCGCCATGAGCTTGTCGCTCTTCGCGAGACTTCCCGCGATGTCCTCCAGATAGACCATCCCCTCAAGTCGGGGACAGTCGAGCTTCTCGAGGAACCGCTCGCTGGTGATGATGGTCGACAGATCACACCGGCGTACCGCGAACGACGCGTTCCTCTCCGCTCCGGTGGCGTAGTTAATCATCACCGGGACGCGTCCGGCAACGAGCGCGGCAAGGATGGTGAGAACGGAACCCGCGGAGTTCGGAAGCATGACGCCGAGCAGCCGGCTCTCGCCCGACGCCGTATCGACGCTGAGTCGGCGTGAGAGCGCGAGGACCGAGATGAGCGCCTTGCGGAATGTCAGTCGTCGACCGAGGCTGCGGTCGGCGATGAAGAGCTTGCGCGGCCGCGCGCGGGCCGAGCGTATGAAGGCATGATGGAGGAGCACCGGCATACCCCTTCGATTGGTCAGCCTGCAGAACGCGGGTTACGAGCGTGCGGTCCCAACGGGGAAGCGCTGCGCCCGGCGCAGTCCAGCGCCCGCGCGCCGTGAGTCGAGAACCCGGCGCGTGCAAACACGAGGAAACCCCGAGGAGCCTCTGACTCTCCATCATAGCATGAATATCCGCGCTCACCGGCCTCGCCGCGACATCGTCCGCGTTCGGGGATGATGCGGGTACGCGCTGACCGCGCAGACCCGGCCATGATAAACGAATGATAATTCACGCCGATGCGGCTGAATCGAGTTGACGCCCGCGCATCCACCGGCGAGACTGTCCGCACGCATCGACTCAGACTCCCAGAGGTGCTGGTGCGCCGCAACGACGCGCTGGCTCCCGGCACCGCAGACCGCAACTCATGGAGGTCCCCATGTCGAGCATGTATCCAGCCGCGGCGCGCCCGGACTCCGGAAGGCGCGCACTGACCGTCCTCGCTCTCACGCTCGCTCTCGTCGCGACGCCCCTCGCGATGCCGGCGTACGCACAGAGCCACGACTCCCCGCTCTTTGAGGAGGCCGACCGACTTATGGCCGAGGCGAAGGACGTCCACGCCGACGTTCTCGCGCCCGAGAGCTTCGACGAGGCCACTCGTTACTACCGCCGTGCCGAGATCAGCTACGAGCGCGGGAAGAGCGACCAGGACATCATCAAGGACCTCGCCGACGCCATCGAGAACCTGCGCCACGCCATCGAAACAGCCGACCTGATCCAGACGGAGCTCGATGGTATGCTCGCGGCCCGGGCGGACGCCCTGTCCGCCGGTGCCCCCGAGCACGCGAAGGAGCTCTGGACACAGGGCAACCGCGCCGCCGAGGATGCTGCTGAGGCCGCCGAGGAGCGAAAGCCGGGACGCGCCCGCGAGCACGGGGACGAAGCCATCGGGTTCTACCGCGACGCGGAACTGGCCTCGATCAAGGCCGGTTTCTTCGACGAGACCGAGGCGCTCCTGCTTCAGGCCGAGGACGAGCGCATCGACCGGTACGCGACCGTGACGCTTGCCCGTTCCCGCGCGCTTCTGGCGGAGGCGGCGGCGGCGCTCGAGGCCGATCGTTATGACACGGATCTTCCCCGCACACTCGCGCACGACGCCCTCTATGAGGCCCGACACGCGTTCCGCATCGCTGAGACCGCGCTGCGCGTGGACCGCCGCGAGTCGACCGTCGAGGCCATCATGCTGGAGGCGGAGGCCCCGCTGACCGAGATCGCGGGCGTGTTCGATATCGTCCCGCGGTTCGACGACGGGTACGCCCAGGTCACGGCGGAGGTCGTCGACCAGTTCGAAACGCTCACCTCGGAGCACAGTATCCTCGAACAGGCCCTTGTCGATTGCAGGAACCATCGCGACGAGCTCGAGCTGAGACTGGGCGAACTCGAGGAGGAGCTTGGCGGCGTCTCTGAGGAACGGCAGGCGATGGAGCGACGACTGCTCGCCGAGGAGAAGGTCCGCGAGCGATTCGTACAGGTCGAGGGAGTCTTCACACGCGACGAGGCACGGGTCCTGCGCGAGGGCGAACGCATCATGATCCGGCTGGTCGGCGTGCAGTTCGACAGCGGCTCGGACGTCATCGAGCCGCAGTACTTCGGGCTGCTCACACGCGTGCAGGACGCCATCGCGCTCTTCCCGGAGTCGGTCGTCAGCATCGAGGGTCACACGGACTCGTACGGCACGGACGGGCAGAATCTCGCACTCTCGATGTCGCGCGCCGAGGCGGTTCAGCAGTATCTCGTCGCGAACATGCGTCTCGACGGCGAACGCATCGAGGCTGTCGGCCTTGGCGAGTCGGAGCCGATCGCCAACAACGAGACACGAGAAGGGCGCGCGCGCAACCGACGGATCGACGTGATCATCACGCCGAACCTCGACGCCGTGATGCCGTAGCGGTCCGAGCTGATGGGAAGCGCGAACGGGGCGGGCTTGAGCGTCGGGGCATGGCGCCGGGGCCGCCCCGACCGCGTTAGAAGTCGGGGTTGTCCGCGGAACGGTTCGGGGTTCCCCACACCAACGGGACCTTCGAGATGGCGTGGCGGAACTTGCCGCGGGACGTTCTCGGAAGATCATCGACCCGTACGATCTCCGCGTGCACCTCCGGTCCGAGCCTGCGAGCCAGATAGTCCCGGGCCGCGTCGATCTCCCACTGCTCGAGCGGCCGGTCCCGGACGATCTCGATGAGGATCTCCTCGGGACACTCCTGCGTGACCCGCCACAGCAGCACGTTGTCGATGGCCCTCACGGCCCAGCTGATCATGCGCGACGGAAGCATCCTCCCATCGGGCGTTACAAGAAGGTCGCCCACTCTGCTCGTGAGCTCCGTCATCAAGCGATGTGACCGGCCACACTCGCACGTCTCACTACCCGGCACACCCACGTCGCCCACAACGTATCGAATCAACGGCATCGCCATGTTGTGAAGACCCGTTCCCACAATCAGCCCGGGCTCGCCGTCGGCCACGGGCGTGCCATCCTCATCGAGGAACTCGGTGATCCCGTATTCGGCCGCCAGGTGCTGCCCCGCGTGTCGGTCGCACTCGCTTGAGAAGGTCACGCGCTCGGCCTGTCCGTACGCATCGTAGATCTTCGCCCGGAAGCGCTGCTCGATCACTTCGCGCTCGTACGCGAACAGCGGTTCTCCCGTCAAGATGAGCGCCTTCAGCGGCAGGTACTCGCCGCGCGACTCGAGGAACTTCGCGACGACATACGCGCAGGATGGGTATGTCTCAAACGCCTCAGCATCGAAGCGCCGCAGCTCGGCGATGTAGTGGACGAGGTTCGCATCACTGATGTGCAGCGTCGAGAAGAACACCTGGTTCCATTTCGGGTTGTACCGCCAGAACGGCGGTGTCTTCTGTGTGATGGGTACCGCCGGCCCGCCGTGCATCGATGCGAACGGCACGCCGAACGGAACGCCGGCCCAGCGCCGCGCCCGCATGTAGCACGCGTGGTTCATCACGTCGACGGCGCGATCCCAGTAGACGGGAAGCGGCGAGTTCGTCGTCGCGGAGGTCCACACCTGGCGGAGCGTCTTCTTGGGATAGTCGCGCGAGATAAGACGGTCGCACTGCGTGCGAACGTCTTCCTTCGTCAGCAGCGGGAGCTTGTGAAGGTCGGCGGCCGTGCGGATGTCGGACGGGCGGAGTTTCCGTGACTCCATGACATCGCGGTAGAACGGAACCGTGTCCCATGCGTGCTCGATGACGATACGGAGACGTTCGTTCTGGTATGCCCTGAGCTCCTCGAGCGTATAGGCCTCAGATTCCTCGAGAAAGCGAGCGACCGGCGGGTAATCGGGACCGAAGCGCAGACGATAGATCTGACGGCCACGCCACGCCACGACCGCGTTCTGGAGTGCGACCGGGAGTCGGTGGTAGATCAGTTCGCCCGGGTGTGATGCCATATCTCGAAACCCCGTCGGTGAACGGCGCCGCTACCGCCGCATCGGCTGAGGTCGCATGTACGTCAGCGACCTCCAGAGCCACTCGGCGGGACCGAACCGGAACCGCGCGAGCCACACGTGTGAAAGCCAGATCTCGAATACCCAGATGGTCAGCACGACGACGACCTGTGCTCCGCGCTCCATCCTCCCGAAGAGCCCGAAACCGTGACCGTAGAAGAGCGTCGTGCAGAGCACCGTCTGGAGCAGGTAGTTGGTGAACGCCATGCGGCCCACGGGGGCAAGAAGCCGTGAGAACCAGCCCGCCGGAGCCGCCTTGACGATGAGCATAACGAGCAAGACATAGGCCAGAGCCACGAAGATGCTACCGACCTGATTGTAGACGGCTCCCTGGAAGAATCCATACTCGATCGACCAACCGTCCGCGAACCTGCGCAGCACGCCCAGATAGACGATGGGAAGCCCGACGGCCACGCCGACGGCCGCGCCGATGGCATAGAAGCGCTTCGAGCGCTCCGCGGAGAGAACGCCGAGCTTGAACAGACCCATCCCGACGAGCATCATGCCGCCGGCGCGCCACGCCGTGGAGGTCCAGAACACGTAGGTCAGATGTCCGATCTCGCTGGGAACGCGCTGCGCCATCTGAGCGCTCCATCCACCGGTGTAGGCGGCTATCTCACGTGCGACCGCTTCCCCCGTCGGCGCCCAGAACTCCGCCATAGCCGCCACCGATTCCGGCGGCCAGTACGACATCGAGATGCCGAAGAACCAGGTGAGGAGCGATCCGAACGCGAGAACCACTGCACCCGTGATGAGAAGCGCGACCGGCGAGCGCCGCCAGAAGAGATAGGCCACGAGCGCGATGAGCGCATAGGCCGCAAGGATGTCGCCGTACCACAGGCAGAACCCATGCGCGAGCCCGATGAGAAGCAACCAGAGCGTCCGGCGATAGTGAAGTGCGCCCGGGGCGATGCCGCGTGACTCGAGCCTGCTTGAGAACAACACGATGCCCGCCCCGAAGAGCATTGAGAAGATCGATATGAACTTCAGATCGGCGAACACGTGACTCAGCACCCAGACGAGGCGATTGATCCCGGTGAGGTCTCCGTACGCGGTCGGGTTCAAGTACGCCGCGCTGATCATCGAGAAGCTCTGGATGTTCATCACGAGGATGCCGAGAATGGCGAATCCCCTGAGCACATCGAGCGAGACAATGCGCTCGCCTGCCTGCACAGGCGCTGCACTCGCGCGCGCCCCGGCTCCCTCCGGCGTTTCGGTCATCGCGTGCCCTCCGAGTCGTGGCCATCCTCTCCACCGGTGGTATCGTGGGTGTCGCCGTGTTGCTCCGCCCCCTTTCGCTCGTCCACATCAGCTGGCTCGAGCATTCCCAGCATCTCGCTCCCGGCGAGCAGGAAGGCTCCGGCGCCGAAGGGCGCCGTCCCCGCCTCCGATATCAAGCCGGGCCGCCGTCCGACGCCCTGGACCCATCCGAGCCTGCCGTCCCCATCGACCGATGCCGCAAGCCCGTCCCATGCGAGAAACACGGGGGGCGTGTACGCGTCCGGGTCGAGCATCCCCTCGTTGACACCCCATGCGAGCGCGTGACACAGCAATGCCGTACCGCTCGTCTCGCCCGGATACATCGCCGGCGGGTCCAGAAGCGACGTTCTCCAGAGCCCGTCGGCGCCTTGGAGTTCTATCACCCGTTCCGCCATGATTGCGTAGACTGCGGCCAGGATCTCACGGCTCTCGTGATCCTCCGGCAGGTACTCGAGCGTTCGCGCGATCCCCGCGAGCACCCAGCCGTTACCGCGGGACCAGAACGCGCGGTTGCCGTGACGCGAGAGCGGGGGCGCGCCGTCCCGGTTGTCCCGAGCGGCCGCATCCCGATGGAAGAGCTGCTCGTCACCATCGAAGAGCGGATCGGCGGCATCCCACCACATCCCGGAGAGCGAGCCGACGAACACCGGGTCGCCGGTCACGTGCGCCGCACGCGCAAGCGCCGGCGGCGCCATGAAGAGAGCATCGCACCACCACCAGATGCGGTCGGCGCTCTCGTCTGATGCGAGCAGTCCGCGCAGCCCGGCGAGCGTCGCTTCGGATGTGGACGCGTCACCGGTCAGACGCGTGAGGTCGAGATAGACCTGTCCCGCTGCGTGGTCGTCGGCGTGAAGGTCACGCGGTCCAAGCTGCCAGTCATTCGCGGTCGACCATCGCGTGGCCGCGCCAAGGTACGCCGTATCTCCGGTCGCCTCGTATGCCGAGACGGCGCCCATCATGAAGACCGACTGGATCCAGTCCGGCTCCGGCGAGCCGAGCGTCTCGAGCTGCCAGTCGAACACGCTTCGCATCGCACGTTTCACATCGTCGCGCCCTGGAGCGTCCGTTACCACCGACGCGGCGCGGTCGGTCGGAGCAACCGCGGTACTCACAACCGGATCGGCCGCCCCGCTCAGATCGCTCTGTGAAGAACAGCCGATGAACACGGCCGTCAGTGTGAAGACGATGCCGATCATCAGGAGAGGCCAGCGTCCCATCGGGACTCCCTTCGCAGCCGTGGGCTGACGCAAATCCGGTGAGTGACCATCGATTGGCTTTCCGTAGAGCATAACACATCGGCGCGCTACGTTCGTAGCGCGCCGATGGAAGGTCAACCGCGGATGGAGAACGTCTTACTGCCGCTGTCCCCTGAGGTACTTGTAGGCCTTGCCCTCGCACTCGATGATGTCGCCGTCCACAAGAGCCCGAACCTCTTCAACCGGCTCGCCGGCCACCCGCACGGCGCCCTTCACGGCCCTGAGCAGCGGCGGTGAACCGTCGCTCGTGCCGGCGAACTCCAGTACCGTCTCGCGAAGCTCGGCCGCGTAGTCCGTCCCGACACCGATCTCGAGGACGGGAAGCCCTGGATTCTCGATCGGGATGTTCCTGTGCGCGGCGATGACTCCTTCAGGGAGAATCCGGCGGAGATAGCCCTTCACACGGATCTCCTTCTTCAGCAGCGGCTTCGTGAACGCACCGGTCCACGCCTGACGCCGGTGGATACCGATGGCCACAAATCCCATCACCACACCGAGGACGCCGACGATGGACTGATAGATCTGACGTCCGGTGTCGCCAAACGACTTCGCGAGCGCCGCCTCCGCACGGTTCGGCCGCGCCGTCTCGCCCGCGGACGCGGTCTCGACGATACCGTCGAGGAACGCGCCGGAACCCCCATCGCCCGTGGCGGATGTCGGGTCGGCGACCATCAGAGCCTCTTCACCGCCGACCTCAACAACACCCGTGTCGACCGGCTGCTCGGACTGTGCGACGGCTGCAGGCTGCCCGATCACGTCATCCATGATCTCCTCGAAGACGCCCGGAAGCCGAGTACTCGACGCCGCGTGGCGATACGTTCCGCCACTGGTCTCGGAGAGCTGCGTGAGCAGCGCGCCCTCGACCTTCTCCGCCTTGCCGAGTCCGATCGAGTGGATGGGAATCCCGGCCTCGGCGAAGAGCGCGCCGAGTTCGCGGAGGCGCCGCTTGCTGCTGCCGTAGATGGAGTCGTACTCGGAATAATCCGTGTAGACGGGAATGAGCTTCCCGTCGGTCAGGAGGATCACGTAGGCTGCACCCTCGGCGGCCTTGGTCACGCCGCTGAGCGCGCGAGCGAAGACCTTCTCACGCTCCTGCCAGACCATGTCCAGACCGCGCGTGATGTCGGTACGGTCCGCGGTGAACGGGAGGTTCATCGCATCGCAGAGCGTCTTGCGCTCGGCCTGCGAACCGACCGCCACCGGGTAACTCGCCATCGCCGCGAACGGCTCCTCGCCGTATCCGTAGACGCTGACACGATCACCTTCGTTGAGCGAGCCGACGAACTGCTCGATCGCCTCAAGCGTGGCGACTCCCCTGCTGCCGTACTGCATCGTGCCCGTGCAGTCGACGAGCAGCACGTAGTCCGCGCCGCTCTGCGCCACCGAGGCGCCCGCAGGCACAGTTGCCATCACTATGCACGCGCCAAGCAATGCGGCACTCACGCGAAATGACATCCCCGTTCTCATCGTTGTCCTCCTCGAGAACCGTGCGGTGGCGAGGGAAGTCCCAGCGTGCAGGCCGAATGGGGCGCACGAGACACTCATATCTGGGAATCTCGCCATTATATTGCTGCGAGTTCAGTGGTGCATCCTCGTCCTACAAGCATGGAAGCATGAACTATGCCTGAAGGAGCAGCCAGCGAGGAGCTTCGGGGTGTGCTCTTCAGCGGGTCTCTATCGTGTGGAGCGTCGCCAGGTGGACGGTCACGCCGATACCGACCAACGCGAGGACCAGCAGCGCCGGCCGGTTGCCGAGCAGGAACGCGGAACTGAGGGCGATGCTGCTCCAGAGGATCGTGATGCTCACGATCTTCACTCTTCGCGTCGTCCCCCGCCGCTCACGGTAGTTGCGGATGGTAGGACCGAACCAGCGGTGGTTCATCAACCAGCTGTAGAAGCGTTCGGAGCTCCGGGCGAAGCACGCGGCCGCCAGCAGTAGGAACGGGGTCGTCGGAAGCAGTGGCACGACCACACCGACGGCGCCTATCACGACGCAGAGAGCGCCGGCGGCCGTCAGGGTACGGCGGGCCATGGAGGACAGTGGCGCCCCTAATGGAGGACGCGTTGTCGTGGGATGGTCATCGTGTCTCATAGCATCTCTACTGTAACGGACTCGCCCCTACCGCACAACCGCATGCCGCGCTACAATGGTGCGGTCACGCGAATCCCCGTCACGAAGGAGTTCATGATGCGACCGACGCTGAAGTTCCTCGACGAGGCCCTCATCGAACGGATCATCAGCGAAGCGCTCGACCTGCTCGCGACGCTGGGCATGGAAGTACAGAACGGCAACGCCGCCGCACTCCTCGGTGATCACGGCGCCGGCGTCGATGTCGCGAAGGGGCGCGTGACTCTCCCCGAATCCCTCGTGCTCGATGCCGTGAAAAGCGCGCCTTCCGGATTCGAGCTCTTCGATGTCGTCGGCAACCGGACGCACGACCTGTCGGGAGACAACGTTCACTTCACGCCGGGCTCATCCGGGATCGCTGTCCTCGATTCGGAGACGGGCAAAACGCGCACGCCCGTCACGCGCGACCTCGTCGACTTCACGAAGCTCACCAGCCGCCTCCCTCACATCGACGCGGCGAGCACGGCGTTCGTCTGCTCCGACGTGCCGGAGCAGGTCCAGGACAGCTACCGTCTCTTCATCTGTCTGATGTACTGCGAAAAGCCGGTCGTCACCGGCGCCTTTACCATCGAGTCATACCGGGTGATGCGTGATCTCCAGATCGCCATACGCGGCTCCGCCGACGCGCTCGCGGCGAAGCCGCTCACGATCTTCTCGTGCTGCCCGACTGCGCCGCTGAAATGGAGCGACGTCACTGCGCAGAACCTGCTCGACTGCGCTGCGGACCTGGTGCCCATCGAGCTCATCTCGATGCCGCTGACGGGGTTCATGGGACCTGTGACGATCGTCGGCAGCCTCGTTCAGCACACGGCCGAGACGCTGTCCGGAGTCGTCCTCAGCCAGCTCGCCAATCCGGGCTGCCCCGTGCTCTACGGCGGCTCTCCGGCCGCGTTCGACATGCGATACGAGACAACGCCGATGGGGGCCATCGAGACGCAGATGATCGACTGTGCCTACAGTGAGATCGGCAAGCATCTCGGCTTGCCGACGCAGGCGTACATCGGACTCTCCGACTCCAAGGCGCTCGACGCGCAGGCCGGTCTCGAGACGTCAATGGGAGCGACGCTCGCTGCGCTTGCGGGGATCAACAGCATCTCCGGACCCGGCATGCTCGACTTCGAGACCACGCTGAGTCTCGAGAAGCTTGTGGTCGACCATGAGATCTGCGGGCTGACCAAGCGTATGGTTGAGGGCGTCGAGCCGAAGGACGATTTCCCCGCGCGGCCTCACTTCGAGGAGATGCTCGAGGAAGGGCATCTGCTCATCTCGAATCACACGCGCAAGCACCTCAGGAGCGAGCACTGTTTCCCGGGTCCCGTCATCGAGCGGGCGAACGTCTCGCGATGGCGCGAGGAAGGCTCCAGGACGTTGGACGAACGCGCCCGGGCCGAGGTGTCACGTCACCTCAGCGAGTATGAACCACCGCGCATCGATGAGGATGTCAGGCGCGAGCTGGTCGAACTGATGACGACCGAGGCCGCTCGGTACGGCATGGACACGCTCCCCGAACGGGAGGACTGATGCGCTGGCGCGGTGACATCCACATCGACCACGTCACACCCTCGGAGTCCGATGTCCTGCGAGCGCTCGGCGTCCCGGAGGGACGCGAGCTGAGAGAACCGACGCGCGCTGCGGTCACCGCCGGTATCGAAGAGCTCCGCAACGTCGCCGCCCCGAGTGGGGTCTTCGCGAGCGTCGGGAAGGACGAGTTCGAGGCAATCTACCAGGGCGAGGGCGACAACGCCGCCGTCACACCGCTGGCTTCCGTCTTCCCGCGGGCGGACGAGCTCGCGCTCTTCGCGGTAACTCTGGGCGCGCCGGTCTCGGGGAGGATCGCGGCTCTGTTCGATGCCGGGGACTATGCCCTGGGAGGCGCACTCGATGCCGCAGCATCCGAGACAGCCGAACTCACCGCAACGCATATCGCGCGGACCGTGCTCGCCAAGGTCAGGCACGCCGGACGCGCGACCGACGAGACCCGCGCGCTCGGATACAGTCCCGGCTACTGCGGGTGGAACCTCACGGGCCAGCGGGCGCTCTTCGACACGCTCGATCCAGCGCGGGTCGGTATCACGCTGACCGAGAGTTGTCTGATGGAACCGATCAAGTCCGTATCGGGCGTCATCGTGATCGGGCCGGCCTGCATCCATGACTTCGACGACGACTACGACTTCTGCGCCGAGTGTGCGGCGCACGATTGCCGCGACCGCATACGACGTGTCAGTGATCTCGACGTCTGAACCGACGCGACTGCATGGCGAACCCGACGCTTGAATCGACACGCCCCGCGGGCGAACCTGTTGCCTGAACACTCCCGAAGGAGACACGCATGAGTATCCTTGAGACGATCGCATCCCACCTCGAACGCGGTGAGCATGATCAGGTCCGAGCGCTCACCGAGACCGCGCTCAGCGAATCGGTCGATGCGTCGGCCATCCTGGACAGGGGATTGATTGAGGGGATGCAGGTCGTCGGCGAGCAGTTCCGCAAGCACGAGATCTTCCTGCCCGACGTCCTGATGGCAGCAAAGGCCATGAACGCGGGACTCGAGGTCCTCAAGCCGCACCTGAGTGCAGCCGAGATCAAGAGCCAGGGCAAGGTCGTCATCGGCACGGTCAAGGGAGATCTTCACGACATCGGCAAGAACCTCGTCGGCATCATGCTCTCCGGCGCCGGATTCGAGGTCATCGACCTCGGCAAGGACGTGCCGCCTGAGCAG
The DNA here is from genome assembly GCA_964597945.1 of uncultured bacterium. GTDB lineage: Bacteria > Joyebacterota > Joyebacteria > Joyebacterales > Joyebacteraceae > JAPEKQ01. The sequence goes on along the minus strand of CAZRAD010000024.1, from coordinate 11,202 downwards.
TTCGTGGACGCGGCGGCTAAGTCAAATGCCAACGTCATCGGGATGTCTGCGCTTCTGACCACGACGATGCCGGGGATGAAGGCCGTCGTCGACCTCGTGAAAACGCGCGGGCTCGAGGGTTCGTTGCGCACGGTCATCGGCGGCGCGCCGGTAACCGAGGAGTACGCGAACGAGATCGGCGCCGACGGGTACAGCTTCGATGCGGCGAACGCCGTCGAGTGCGTGAAGCGGTTGGTGGAGGAAGCGTAGCGGCACCGGCGGAAGCAACCTGAGATTGCCGATGGAGGATCTGTGAGGTCACTGCTGGCACGCATCAAGAGCGGTCCCATCGTGGTCGCCGATGGCGCGACCGGGAGCCTGCTCATGGAGCACGGACTCGAACCAGGTGCCGCGCCCGAGTCGCTCAACCTCACTCGGGCGGGTGTGCTCCGCGATGTCGCCACGCAGTACGTCGAGGCCGGCGCGGAGATTATCCACACGAACACCTTCGGCGCATCTCCGCTGAAGCTCGCCGGTCACGGTCTCGAGGCGCAGACCGAGGAGATCAACCACGCCGCCGTCCTGGCAGTGAGGGAATCCCTGGAGACACTGACACCGTCGGAGACACCGGCAACCCCGTCAGCGAGTCCGGCGACCGGTGACATCTACATCTCCGGCTCAGTCGGGCCGACCGGAGGAACGCTCGTCCCCTACGGGAACACGGAGCCCGACGAAGTCCGTGAGGGATTCGAGAGACAGATCGCCAGCCTTGTCGCGGCCGGCGTCGACGCGATCACGATTGAGACGATGATCGATCTGGCCGAAGCGAAGCTGGCGGTCCGGGCCGCCCGCAACGTCTCGTGCAGCATCCCGATCATGGCAACGATGACATTCGACATCCTCCCGCGCGGCGTCTACACGATCATGGGCAACGACGTGAAGACATGCGTGGCGGAGCTCCTCGATGAAGGCGCGAACGTGGTGGGTTCCAACTGCGGCAACGGCACGGAGAGCATGCTCGCCATCGCGCGCGAGTTCCGGACCGTGACCGACGCTCCGCTGCTCTTCCAGCCGAACGCAGGCCTCCCCCGAATCGAGGATGGCATCACTGTCTTCGATGAGACGCCCGAGCAGATGGCCTCGCAGGGGACCGCGTTCGCCGACCTCGGCGTCGCCGTCCTCGGTGGCTGCTGCGGCACGACGCCGGCGCACGTACGCGCGATTCGGTCGGCTCTGTCCTAGTCACCCGCGACGTCGAACCGGGCTGGTCGTTCCGGGGAGCCCGAAGCCTGGCAGAGGCGAGCCCGAAGCCTACCGAAGGGGAGCCCGAAGCCTACCGAAGGGGAGCCCGAAGCCTATCGGATGAGAACGAGCTTCATGTCGGAGCGCCACCCCCCGATACGGCAGCGGCAGAAGTAGACGCCTGAAGCGACGCGGTTCCCGTCTCGATCGCATCCATCCCAGACCGCCTGGTGAGCACCGGGCGACACCCACCCGTCGGTGAGCGTGCTCACACGCCTTCCCCGCACATCGTAGACCCCCAGATGCACGTCGGCGCCGGGGGCCGGAACCGAGAACGCAAGACGCGCGTCGGTTCTGAACGGGTTCGGGCCGGCGAGCGAGAGCATGGCCGCGACCGGTTCCACATCGGGGTCCGGAGCTCCGCTTGCGGGGTCCGGGACCACCGCGACGGTCTCGCTCCAGGCGCTCACGGATCCAAACGTATCCACGACGGCGATCGAATAGTAGTAGGTCGCTCCGTTCTCGAGCGGCGCGTCCGTCAGCGCCAGACCGGTCGGGTAGGCGATCGGGTGGAGCCGTCCTCTCCAATCGAGGTCATCCACCCACAACCGTGCGTCGGGTGTCCGCGTTCTGAACTGAAGGATGTCGAGATACTCGCTGTCGTTGAAGAACGGCGCGTCCTCGAGCACGAGATCCCCATCAAGCCTCAGGTCGTACGAATCGAGGCGGCAGTCCAGCCGCCAGTCGAGCGTGTGCCACTCCCCCGCCTGGTACTGGGCGACCGGCTGTGGGGACCCACCGGAGACCCAGTGCCGGAGCCATCCATCGGAGAAGTCGAGCACCGCGAGCGGTGAGGATATGCCATGGTCGCCGAATACCTGAACCTGCGCGAGATCACCTGCAGGCTGCGACGCACCGTGACGTACCGCGCAGTGGATCTCCGCCAGCGACTGGACGCTGTCGGCCGCGACGTGGAAGACCCTCAGGAAGTTCGAGGACGAATCGACCAGAGCGAGGCTCTGCAGTCCCTCCAGTGCGTGCGCATCTGAAACGACGCTCGAGGTGCCGTCCTGCTCCGCCACGATCCACGGTGGGTCCGGCGGCGTGACGCCGGGTGAATACGTCTCGAAATCGTCGCGGAGGAGAACCGCTTCCATCTGCTCCGTTGTGTCTCTGATGACGAGGAAGTGCGAGAGGCCGGCGCAGCCGGGGTCGGCCCAGGAGAGAAGGACGGAGGCGTCCGCCGGCATGGCCGACAGCCACCCTGGGGGCGCCGGGATGCCGTGCGGGACGGCTCGCACATCCGGAGACGGAACGCTCTCGAGGGTGCCGGTGTCCACGGCCGCGACGCGGTAGTAGTAGCTCTTATAGTTGTCGAGCCCTTCATCCAACAGGAATGTGTCGGAGGTGGTCGCGTGCACCGCACCAGGCGGAGCACTCTCGACGGTATCACGGTAGACCGCGTAGTGCATGAGGTCGGCCACGCTCACGGGAGCCCACGAGAGTCTGGCCTCGCTGTCCATGCTCTCAACCGACAGACCCACAGGCGTGGGCGGAGATACTCCCATGGGTGCGCACGACACGGTGTCGCTGGGCCCGCTTTCGTTGGCCGCCTGGTCCACGGCGAAGAGCCGATAGTAGTACATCTGTCCGTTGACGAGCCCCGTGTCATCGTAGGGTGAGGCCGCTCCCTCGACCGAGAACGTCCAGGGACCGAATGCGTCGGTCGTGTCACGTTCCAGCCGGTAGTGGTCGATGTCTCCCTCCGGCGACGCGGCCCAGTCCACGAGGATGGCACCACCCCACTCACTCGCCGACGCTCTGAGCGTTGTCGGCGGACCGGGTGGCTGATCGGCGCACCCCTCGCCTACGGCGCCGATGAGCTCACCCCACGGGTTGTTCTCCGGAAGACAGAAAGAGATCGTCTGGAGCGTCAGGTCACGAGCCTGGACGTCGCAGAACTGCGGGTCCGTGACCACGACGTCCTCCAGATAGCCGGGGAGGACATCGCCGCCGGCGTTCCGCCAGACGACGGAGCGCAGAAACTCCGTGGTGGAGCCCCCGATGGACCGGACCACGCTTCCCCACTCACGCTGGTAGGCGAAGATCGTTCGTGAGACCGACGCGGAAGAGAGCCCGTTGAGACCGATCGCCTCGCCTCCGTACTGCTGGTCGTCGTTGCCGACGAACGTGCTCCCGGTGACGGTGAGCTCCGACTCGAAGTCGACGTAGACGGCGCCACCGGACTCCTGAGCCTCGTTGTCGACGAACACGGAGCCATCGATCGTGACGGCGGACTCCTCAAGAGCGATCGCTCCACCCACGCCATCCGATGTCGCGAGGTTGCGGCGGAACACGCAGTTCTCGATCAGCACGCCGGTGCAGGATTGGAACGAGAAGCCGCCGCCGTTGCGCCCGCTGCTGTTGGCCTCCACAATGCAGTCGGTGAACGTCGGCGAGCCGGACGAGAACCCCCCGGCAGCCCGTCCTCCATCGCTCGTATTGCCGACGAACCTGCATCCATCGAACCTGGGCGCGCTGCCGTTCATCAGCACTCCGCCACCGTTGCTCGCGGAGTGATTCGTATCGAAGGTGACATCGACAAGATGGATGTCGGAATTCTCGCAGTAGAGTCCCCCACCGTTCCTGGGAGTCGCCGTGTTCCCGACGAAGGTCGCGCCGACGAACCTGGCCACGGACCCATCCGAGATGGAAGCACCGCCGCCTGATTCCGCCGAGCAATCGGCGATGACGACGTCGACGACGGATGGAGACGCGCCTACGAACTGCAGTCCGCCTCCGTCGGCTCCCGCCGCGAACCCGTTCTGAATGCGCAGTCCGCTGATGAGAGCAGTCGTGTCCTGCGCTCCGGCGAGCACGATGCCACGCGTGACCCCGCCGCACTCGATCACGGTGAGGGTCGGCCCTGCGCCGATGAGCCGGATGTTCGCACCATGGAAGCTGAGGTTGTTGTTCCCGGGGCCGCTGTAAGTGCCCGCCGCGACGAGAACGGTGTCACCGCTCGCGGCGACGTTGAGCCCCTGCTGGATGGTCGCGTGGTCACCGGGGACGTGAATCGTGTGCGCCTGCGCCGCAGCCGGTGCGAGAAGGGCTGCGGCTGCAATGGCGATGCAAGTGGTGAATCTGGTCACGGCTGCCATCTCCTGAGAGCGAGTGAGCCTCCCTGGATCGCCAGTCCAGTCTCTTGACAAGTATACCATGTCGGCCGCGAGAATCGCGGCGGAACTTGGCCACCACCCGCCCGAAGCAGGAAGCCGGCGGTCCCCGTGCACCCCTCCGTCTCGTGACTATGCGCCCAAAATGTGCTATAATAAGGTCTATTCGCGCAATCAGACTTCGCGACGGTCGGGCTCGACGACACCGGCCTCATACCACCGGAGGAGCATCATGCAGCGAACGCTCGCACCGGCCACACGTGTCCTCATCCTCACCATCGCCGCTCTCATGCTCGCCACAGCCGTCGCCGGCGCCCGACCGACCTGGCTGGAGGGGCGCGAGGCCGGCGGCGACGATCCCCGAGCCATCCTCTGGGAGCCGAAACAGGCCGCGTTCGAACGCCTTCAGGAGCAGCTCGCTCTCCCTCCAACGGCCACCCGCGCAACGCAGGACGACTACGACGTCACGTGGTACGACATCGACATCGAGATCGATGAGGGGCCGGAGACCGTCGCCGGAACCGTTCTGATGCGGGCGACGAGTCTGGTGGCCGGACTCGACGAGGTCCTTCTCGATTTCTACGACAACATGATGATCGACGCCGTCACCTACAATGGAACGACCGCCTCGTACACGCACAGCAACGACCTCATCACGGTGACCCTGAGTCCCACCGCAGCCAACGGTGAGGTGTTCGAGATCGCTGTGACGTACCACGGCGCACCGGTCGACGACGCCCTCAACTTCAGCACCCACGGCGGCGGCAACCCCATCATCTCGAGCCTCTCCGAGCCGATCGGCGCAAGGCAGTGGTGGCCGTGCAAGGACAGACCGGACGACAAGGCCGACTCCGCGAGAATCGCCGTGACCGTCGACGACGCGCTCGTCGCGGTCTCCAACGGCATGCTCGAGTCCGAGGTGGACAACGGGGCCACGAAGACCTACACGTGGTTCGAGCGCTACCCCATTACCACCTACCTCGTCTCGGTCGCCATCTCCAACTACTCGAGCTGGGTGGACACCTACACGTACCCGGGCGGTTCGATGCCTATCGAGAACTACGTCTACCCGGAGGACCTGTCCGACGCGCAGGAAGACCTCAACATCACCGGCGACGCCATCGCCGCTCTCGAGAGCGCATTCGGCCAGTACCCGTTCATCGAGGAGCGCTACGGCCACGCTGAGTTCCCGTGGGGCGGCGCGATGGAGCACCAGACCTGCACGAGCTACGGTGCGGTCCTCATCCGCGGCGACCACTACTACGACTGGATCCTCGTCCACGAACTCGGCCATATGTGGTGGGGCGACTCGGTCACGTGCGGGACGTGGGACGACATCTGGCTCAACGAGGGGTTCGCCAGCTACTCAGAGGCGCTCTGGTTCGAATACGAAGAGGGCGAGTCCAGCTATGACGACTACATCGAGAGCTACGACTACTACGGGTACTTCGACGGACCGCTCTACGACCCCGTCTCGACGTTCAGTCGCACGGTCTACGACAAGGGCGCGCTCTTCCTCCATATGCTCCGGCGCGTGCTCGCCCTGGCGGACGGGACGCGGTACCACTATCCGATCGACGCGTTCGAGAGCGTGCTCGCCACCTACAGCTCGACCTACGCCTACAGCTCGGCCATCACGCCCGAGTTCCAGGCAATATGCGAGGCCGCCTACGGCGGCGACATGGATTGGCTCTTCCTCCCGTGGGTCTACGGTGAGAACCGGCCCGACTACGAGTATTCGTGGATCGCGACGAACCAGGGACCGCCGCACAGCCTGATGCTCCACATCGATCAGGTCCAGACGAACGCCGGACTCTTCACGATGCCTATCGACATCGAGGTTCAGACGACGGCAGGCGACACGCTCGTGACGGTCTGGAACGACCAGTGGAGCCAGGACTTCTTCATCTCCACGGATGCGCAGCCGGTCGGCGTGACCTTCGACCCGGGCAACTGGATCCTCAAGTACGTCTCGCAGGTCAGCCCGACCGGCGTCGATGATGCGGTCACGGCGGTCGCGCTCCGGGCGCCGGTGAACCCGACGCGCGTCGATGCCGCGCTCGCGTACTCGGTCCCTGCTACGAGTCATGTCTCGCTCGTCGTCTACGACGTGACGGGGCGCGTTGTGGCAACGCTTGTCGATGAAGTCGTCACGGCCGGCGCCCACACCGCGAGTTGGGATGGGCGAACCACCGACGGGACCACGGCTGCATCCGGCGTCTACTTCGCAAGGCTCGAGACCACGCAGGGCTCGGCAGCGGAGAAGCTTGTACTGATGAAGTAGAGCGCGAGGCAAGCTGTACCAAGGTGAGTTGAAGACGGGCGGCCCGAGTGGGCCGCCCGTGTCGTGTGAGGCATCTCTCCTGCATCACTTCTACTGCGAGAAGATCATCCGCATCCCGTCGAAGTCGAGTGTCCACGCATAGTCGCGCAGGAAGTTGTGCGAGATGAGGCCGTCGATGATGAACCCTGCCATCCAGTAGCTGCCCGGGGGCTGCCCGCCATACGACCCGACAAGGTCGTGGCCGACAAGGCTGCCAAGCCCGAGTTCGGTGATCTCAAACTCGCCCACGGCGAATCCGCCGCCACCCCCACCGATGACATCATCACGCACTTCGATTTCGGGAATCGGGATGCTTGCGTACTCGAGCAGCTCCTGCGTCGCAGCAAACGCTGGTGTCCCCGCGAGCCCGGAATCGACATGGAACATGAGATCTGTGTACTCGTTGAGACTCCCGTGAACGAGCAGGAAGTGCGTGCTGGACAGGTAGAACGGAACGTCGTCGACGATCCCGTCTGCCTCGGCCGACCTGAAGGCCTCGACGGCCGCGTCGGAGCGTTCCCGAAGAACGAGTCTGTTCCCGGGATAGTCCATCGTCGAGAGGAACTGTTTGAGAACGCCGACGCCGATGATGCCGCCTATCGTCCGGTCGGTCAAACTCAGAGGCTTGGTGGGCAGCATCGACACCGGGACGTTGTGAAGCGTCACCCCACCGAGAGTCAGTGACTCCGCAACGCCGAAGCCGAGCTCGCCCTGCATCCCGCCGGCGAACATCGCCTGCATGGTCGCGACAGTCTCCATGCCCATCTCTTCCGCGATCTCGGTGTCGAGAATGAACATGTCGGCGCCGGTGTCGATGATGACGAAGATCCTCCTACCGTCTATCGTCACCTCAACCACGGGCAGCGGGTCGATGTCGAGAAACGGGACCTCCGCTAGCGACCCATCAGCCCAGCTGACCTTGTAGGGTTCGGTCCCTGCCATGGCGCGCATGACATCCAGGTGTGGGATCGGCCTCCCGCCGAACATCTCGTCTGAGAGGGCTGCCCCCAGGTTGTACGCGTTCGTCTGGTAGTGCGTCATCAGAACACCCATTGCCGCACGAACGTTCTCAGGGTTCCCGGCCACGGCCTCCCCGAAGAGCTCCTCCGCCGAGGCGTAGTTGCCCATGTAGTAGTCCAGCCGCGCTGCGAGGTGGACCGCGTCCAGTGGCCGCTCCGCACCGGCGAGAAGAGGTGCGAGGAGTTCGCGGGACTGCTCGAACCGACCGGCCTCGAACAGTCGCGTCGCGTATTCCATGGTCGACTCGAGACCTGGCTCGGTCCGCCACGCCTTCTCGGCGTGGGTGAGCCGCACGAGCAGGTCGCTCCGGTCCCCTCTGTCCTCCGGCATCCCGAGAGGCTGTGCTGTCGCCGCCCCCGTCATGATGACCGCCGCCAGACAGACCCCCACGAGTAGTACTCGAGAGAACATCGCCTTCTCCTCTCTGCTGCAGGCCTCAGCACAGCACCCCTCCTCCACCTCGGTCGCCGCTTGCGTCTATGAGACAAGCGTATTAGAATAATCGTTGAAATACAAATTTCTTCGAGAAAGGACCATCTGATGCCTCCCCGGAAACCGAAGATTCTGCTGATCCGCGAGCCCCGACAGGTCCGGGCCCTCAGAACACCACTGAGACAGGAGCTGCTCCAGGAGCTATCCCTTCTCAGGTCGGCATCGGTCAAGGAGCTCGCGAGCGCCCTGGGAAAGCCGGCGGCATCGCTGTACTACCATGTCCACGAACTCGAGAAGGCGGGGCTCATCAGAGGAAAGGCATCGCGCCGGTCGGGAACGAAACAGGAGACGGTCTACGAGACGACGGCTGAGCGGATCCGCATCGACCGAACGAAGCGCACGAAGGCGTTCGTGGAGGCGCTCGGGGACCTGCATAGAACCGCGCTGAACCAGGCGAGCAGAGAGGTCGCGTCGGCACTTGCTAGAGGGAGCGGCGATGCGTCCGATGACTCTCTGATGCTTGTGCGGCTGTCGGCCCGACTTTCGCAGCAGGATGTGAGGAAGGCACGGCGGATGCTCAACGAGCTGGCCGCGTTCATTGGGGAGCGTGACAGCTCCGGGAACGAGGAGACCTTCTCGTTCACAGCGGCCATGGCGAAGCTGCCATAGACGCGGATTCCGCGAACGCCCCCACAAAGCGAAGGGCCGCCCCGCTTCCGCGGGACGGCCCTCTTCGTTCTATCGGTCTGCGACCGAAAGGTCGCCGATTACGCCTCGATCTTCGTGACGTTCTCAGCCGCCGGACCCTTCTCACCAGCAACAACGTCGAACTGCACGCGGTCGCCCTCGTTCAGGGTCTTGAACTCGTCACCACCCGCAATCGCGGAGAAGTGCACGAAAACGTCCTTCGAACCATCTTCGAGCGAGATGAAACCAAAGCCCTTGCTGTCATTGAACCACTTCACTGTTCCGGTCGTGCTCACTGTGTACTACCTTTCCTGGTCTCACCGGGTAGAGGTCTCTCTGAATCCCGGTGATCGTCTAGTCGGCGCCAGAGTTCTCCGGCCTACCGACCCCGTTCATAACGGGGCGGAATCGCCCCTGCAGGTTAAGCTCCCATCACCGATCGCCGGTTTCCGATCACCCCTTGCTCCGTACGTTCCCGGGGGCCTCATGGCTCCCCGGAAACGAAAACAAGGGACAGGCTTCCTGCGCCAAGTCCCTCGTAAGAGCTTTCGGGTATGTCACCATATCCGACGTGGTCGCCTCTGCTGATTGACAGCATAGTCGCAGATGCCCTCCCGGTCAAGCGCAATCGCACGATTGGCACCTGAGCGGCCCCGAAAGCTGGTATTGCTGAAGGATAATTCAGCCTCACAGGCCCGAAGAAGTGCCCTGTTCCGCGAGTTCCGACAGCCTGACAGCCGCGTGCTCGAATTCGGGGTCAAGCTCGACTGCACGCCTGTATGCGGTGGTTGCGCCCTCGATGTCCCCGACGTGCTCCAGTCCCTCACCAAGCGAGTCCTGCGCATTGGCCGACTCCGGGAAGACCTCGGCGTTGAGCAGGAACATCGCGATGCCCTCCGACGAGGAGCCGCGCCTGAGCAGGCTGTAGCCGAGTTCGTTGAGCTGCTCCTCCGAGAAGTCGTAGCGCTCCGCCATCGTCTCGCTGATGCTGAAGTAAGTGTCCCGCGCCGCCTGGACACCGTCGGTATCGATCGCATGACGCATCACCGCGGCGATGCTCACTCTCGGCCCGCGCCCGTAGATCACATCCAGGATGCCCGCGGCAATCCCATCGACATCGGTCATCCCGAGGTTGTTGATCAGCACGACGCAGACCCCGTCCTCGGGGACCCTCCACACCAGACTGTAGAATCCGTCGCCCTGTCCCGGATGCCGGATGACCCTGCGCGGCTCCTCACCCGGACCGACCGGCATGTCGACGACGAACCAACCGAACCCGTATGGCCCGACACCGGCTGTGAACATCTGCTCGCGCGCATCATCCGAAAGGACGGCGTCTGTGTAGAGTGAGCGGTCCCAGAGGTAGAGGTCGCCGGCAGTGGAGTACGCGCCGCCGGCCGAGCTCGCGAGTGTCGCCTCGACGAACTCGGGCTTGGAGAGCCCCTCGGCCCCACGATCGTACCCGTCCGCGCGTCGCGCCATGACGCGCCGAGAATCGTCCATCCCGGTGTGGTTCATGCCAACCGGTCCGGTGATGACATCGCGGAAGACGTCGGCGTACGGTGCGCCGTAGAGCTCCTCGACGATCGCACCGAGAATGAGATAGCCGCTGTTGTTGTATGCGAACTGCGTCCCGGGCTCCCACTCGAGGTCGCCGCTGCAGTAGGCCATCACGGCGTCCTTAAGCGGCATTCCGATCCTGCCCCGTTCCTGGATCATCACCATCACGCCCGTGCGGTCGATGCCCGACGTGTGGTTGAGGATCTGACGGATGGAGACCAGCTCGCCGGTGTCCTTCCTGTACCAGCTGAGCACGTCGGAGAGCTTCGCATCGAGGTCGAGTCGTCCCTCGTCGACAAGACGCATGATGAGCGTCGCGGCGAACTGCTTCGATAGTGAGCCGATGCGGAACCGTGTGTCCATCGCGTTCGGAATGTCCCACTCGCGGTTGGCGAGACCGAACGGCTTCTCGACGATGATCCCGTCGCGGTCCGCGACGAGCATCGTCCCGCTGAACTCACCCAGGCGCGCATACTCATCCACCAGCGACTCGATGTCGCGGGCGACCTGCGTCCGGTCCGGGCTGTGCTCGAACGGTCCGGGCGAAGAAGCCTCAGGCTGCGCACGGCAGTGCCCGAGCGGAAGCGCCGCGAAGAGAACACAGCATGTGAGCAGTGCGAGTCCGGATTCCCGCATCGAGTTCCTCCTTCGAGCGACCGCGCAGGACGCTGGCATCTCATCAAGCGGGGCACCTCGAGCCTGTGCGCGAGGTGCCCCGAGAAGACAGTGTCGGAGTCTACAACCTTCGTTCTGGTGTTCCTACTTCAGAAGTACCATCTTGCG
>CAZRAD010000023.1:0-25086 GCA_964597945.1 uncultured bacterium | reverse complement strand
CCACGACCCCGCCGTGTCGGCGGCTGACACTGAAGACGATCGACAGTCCCAGACCGGTGCCCTTGCCGGCCTCCTTGGTCGTGAAGAACGGCTCGAAGATCCGCTCCTGCGTCTCCTCGTCCATGCCGGTACCGGTGTCCGAGACCTCGATGACTTGACAGCGCTCGACGCCGGGCATGGTGAATCGCTGCGCAAGCGGTCCGATGCTCTCATACTCGCGGGTCGCGATCTTGAGGTCGCCCTCTCCCGACATCGCGTCCCGCGCATTGATCGCGAGGTTCATCACGATCTGCGAGAGCTGCTGCTTGTCTCCGGTCGTGATGGAGAGGTCCTCGGCGAGGTCGAGTTCGACGTTCACGCCGTCACCGAGCATGCGCCGGAGGAGCTTCATCATCTCCTCGATGCTCGCATTGAGGTTGAGCGCCGAGGTCTGCGCCGTGTCCTTGCGGCTGAAGGTCAGCAGCTGGCGCGTCAGCCCGGCGGCCCGCTCGCTCGCCATGATGATCTCCTTGAGACCGCCCGACTCGCGAAACTCCTCGGGCAGACGTGACATCAGGAGCTGAGCGTAGCCCTGGATCGTTGTGAGCAGATTGTTGAAGTCGTGAGCGACTCCGCCCGCAAGCTGACCGACGGCCTCCATCTTCTTCGCATGGTTGTACTCGGCCTCAAGGTGTGCTCGCTCCTCGAGATCGGTGTGGCGTCCGATGGCTCGCGCAATGAGAGAGGCGATGACCTCGAGGATCTTGATGTCCTCTTCACCCCACGTCCCGCGTCGAGAACACTGCTCGAAGCTCATCCAGGCCACGACCGCCTCGTTGACGGTGACCGGTAGCAGCAGCAGCGATCTGATGCCCTGCTCCCGGAGCGCCGCGGACTCGTCGGGTGCCAGCTCGTGCGTATCGTCGATCCTGACGGTCTGTCCGGACGCCATCGCCTCGCGCCACTCCGACGTGAACTCGAGGGGATGCGGTGAGCCTTCCCCGGCGACCTCGGTGCCGCGGGTCGTCCACTCGTGCCGGACCGAGCTCAGGTCTCCACCGGTCCCGCGGTCGATGAGTCGCACCCTGTCGAACGACCAGGCACGCCCGACACGACGGATGACGTCGTCGAAGTGGCTCGTGGGTGCGTCGTAGTCCTTGAGCAGAACCTCGGAGATGCGATGCAGCAGAGCCTCGTAGCGGACCTGGAGCCTGAGCCGGTCACGGGCGAGCAGGTTCATCCGTCCGACCCAGAGGATGGCGCCGACGGATACGAGCAGGCCGAGATCGTGGTCCGTCAGGCGAGGCTCCTGTGCGCTGTCCTCGGCGAGCGTCCCGGCGACAAGGATGGTCTCATGACCCTCGTTTGCCACACTCGGGACCCAGGTGAAGAACGGCAGAGAGAGCGCCGTTGTGATGGTCTCGGTCCATGGTGTCTGCTCGGTCGCCCCGTTGACGATCGATGCCGACTTCCACAACTCGGGGTCGATACCGCGAACCGGAATGACGTCGGGGCGCTGATCGCCCTGGTAGCCCAGAGCCGCCACGGGACGGAGGACGTGTTCCTCCTCGACATACTCGAGGACGACGGCGCGCTTCATCCAGAGCTCCGCAATGATCGACTTGAGGGCCACGTCGTAGAGCGCGCCGATGGACCCGGCCGCTCCGATCTTGCGCTGGAAACCGGTGAGGAACCCGAAGGCCTCGCGCGATCGCCGGACCTCCTGCGTGAGGTGAAGGACCTTGTACTCGGCGCGCATTGATTCGCCGCCGAGCTTCTCCACGCGCTTGCGGAGGCCCGCAACATGGCGTTCGAGTTCCTCGATCCGAGCATCCTTCTCGGACGCCTGTGCATGCGAATCCGCCGTCGTCGGCACAGAGGCGTCCGTTGACGCGTCCGCGTCGGGCGAGGCCGCAGCCCCACCCGGCGCTTTCGCGTTGGCCGTTTCGGACGAGTGGTCCGTCCGCTTGTCGTTGCTCAGGTCTTCGGACACAGTGCCTCTCCTGCCGTGACGCGTGCCTCCGGGGAAGTCTTACTCGGACAGAACGACCAGTACGCCAGTCCAGTCCAGAGCGCGCGAACCACCCATGAACGGAGCGATCTCGACGCCCGAGTAGAAGCCCAGCAGCGGCATCTGTGTCCCGATGGTCTCCTGGACGATGGCGCCCTCCTCGGCCCCCGCTCCGCAGAACCCGCTGGTTCTGCCGGCGCAGTCGATGTAGATGCCGAGGAACGGGTCCTCGCTCTTGACCTCCTGGAGCAGGTCCCGCGACACGTCCCTGGCGGAATTGAGCATCTGCTCGTTGCTTCTGCGCATAACCTGAATCTGCTCGCCGGGACCGAAGTCCGACTCGAACAGAATGAGCGATCCGTCCTCGGGGTTGACACCGGCGATCAGGCGGCTGAGATACTCATTCTCATTGAAGTCGCCGTACGGATCGTTGCCGTAGTTGGCACCCAGGGTCACGAGCAGTGAATACTGCTGCCAGTCCTGGCCCGCGCCGGCGCCGATGATGTCCTCGATGACATCCAGTGCCCGCCTGCCGTCCAGCTCGCGCACCACCGGACCGTCGATGCTCGTGATCGTGTGATAGTCGCTTGCGGGTTCGCAGCCGTGCGTGATCGCGTGGTGCACCTTGCAGTCGCCCTTGATCAGGACACCCGACGCGTGCTGGCTCAGCGCCTCGGCACCGGCGAAGACGGGTGACCCGCGCCACTGGTAGTCCTTCATGACGCCGCCACCCACGATCGGCACGTGCGGTCCGTCGAACGCGCGTTCGACCCCCTTGATCAGCTGGCTCCCGAGGTTGACTGCGAAAGGATCCTCGCTCTTGATCGAGTCGTAGAAGAACAGAGCACCCTTCGTCTGATCATCACTCTGCTCGGACATCATCTGTCCGAACTCAACGCCGGCATTCATCTCGCCGTCGTTGAGGCGCCCGACGGCGATCGGATCGAAGCTGATGGTGTTCGAGGAGACGACCGCGACGCCGGCTTCATAGCCGCCGTATCCAGCCTTCTCGTTCGTGATAACGCCAACGGTCATCCCGCCGATCAGCGTGCCGTCACCGACGACCTCTCTGACCGAGCGAAGGAAGGCGAACGGGTCGTGGTTGCCGCCGCAGAACGCCATCGTGAAATCACTCGACGCGGCTGAGGCGTACGTCATCGCCTTCTCGGCGGCCTGGCGACCGGCCGCAACAGAGTCCGTCGTGTCGGAGTACCCGACTCCCGACTTCACTGTCCTCATCTTCTCCTCCTTGCCGGCGCTCATGGCCGGCGGTGCAGAGTTCGGCGCCGGACTCCTCCGGTCGCGTCCTCGTTGAATTCGTCGTGATGGTCCATTTGATGAGCATTCGAGAAGCCCATGATGCTCGGATGCACATCCGACAGACCTGAATTCAGCAAGACTCATACCAGCGGACTCACCGAAAAGGTGGTTTCCGGCGTACGGGGGGGGCCAGATGGGAGGGGAATCGTTCAGACAGTGAACAAACCGGGAGCCGCGGGTGGCGGAGCGTTCCCGTCACCGCGCACCCGTGGCAAGCTGCAATTGAATCGCTCGTCAACGGCCGGATGGTGTTCAGAGGATGAACAGGCGTGAAAACACGGAACGGCGGCCATGGCGCCCGTGTTCCGGCGCACGCCGCCGTTCGTGCGTAGGGGTCTATCTCGCCGAAGGTGGACCCGCTACTTGTGGGGAGCACCGTGCATGAGACCGATGCTCGAGGGAGTACTGCTCTCCTCACGCGGACGGTTCTTCAGATGCGCCGCCGCCTTGTCCGGCGACCAGCCCATCATCCGCACCTTGTCCCCGCGTGCGATCGTGATCAGATGTGGTACGCAGAACCCGGATGTCTGGTTCTCGAGCGCTCCGATGACTGCGCTCGCCGTCTGGCCGTCCACGATGAAGTGCTCTGCGCCCGGTGCGTGGATACCCCAGATCGCGTAGTACGGCATGACCTGGAGGGTGACGAGCTTCTCGTAGAGCTCCTTGAGGACCCTCGGATCGTCGTTGACGCCTCGGAGTAGCGGTCCCTGCTGGAGCATGACGATGCCGGCGTCGGCCATCATTCGGATACCCTGTTCCAGCTCCGGCGTGATCTCACGCGGGTGAACGAACGAGAACGTCATGTAGATCGGGCGGTACTGCCTGAGCATTGCGACGAGCTTCTCGGTGATCCGTGAGGGGACATAGATGGCCGCTCGGCTCGTGACCCGGATGATCTCAACATGCTCGATGGCGTGGATCGATGAGATCCAGTGCTCGAGCTCATCATCGTCAAGGTAGAGAGGCTCACCCCCCGTCACGATGACGTCGCGAATCTCCTCGTGTTCCCTGATGTAGTTGAGCGCCGCCTTCCCCTCGTCCTCGCTGAGGTGCTTGACCTTGCGTCCTTTGCGGAAGCAGAACCGGCAGTGCGACGGACAGCCGAGCGCCGGGATGAAGAGGAGCTTGCCCGGGTACCTGTGAATGATCCCGGGGACCGGCTGGTACTTCGATTCATCCTCATGGACGTCATCGTCCGTCTCGCCGGGACGACTCGACAGCTCCGCCATCGAGGGGACGACGACCTTGCGGATCGGATCGTCCGGATCGCCCGGGTCGATCAGATCCAGGTAGTGTCTGGAGATCTTGAGCGGGTACGCCGTCTTCAGCGCGTCGCTCGCCTTCTTCTCCTCGTCGGTCAGCTTGAGAATGCGATCGAGCTCGGCACGGGTCGTGATGAGTCGCTCGTAGTCGAGCTGCCATTGTTCTCGGTGGTTCATCTGTCCTCCAGAGTTGCTTGGGGATGCGCGGGGTCTTCTCGTGGTGTCAGAGCCACCGGTCTTCCCAAAAATAAACCGCGACACGTTCCGGGGGTCTCCCGGAAAGCGTTCGCGGTAGCCGTCATCTACAACAGGGCACGGTCACACTATGCGACCGTGCCCTGCATGTCTAGTCCTAAATACTGCGTTGTGGCAAGCGGTTGAGGCCGGAGTGTCCGCTGCCCGACCCGATTCTATTCGTAGATCACCGTGCCCACGCCCGTGACCGTGATGTCGTTCCCGATGTCGCCCATCGTGCCGACAACCGGGGGGTCGCTCCCCCACGTGTTGCCGATGGCGTAGACCGTCAGCTCACCCTGGTGATAGAGCCCGTCGTCGTTGTCGAGGAACGTGTTGCCGCCCATGCTTCCCCGTGCGCCCCCTCCCAGGTCCGGGAGAGTCGACTCCTGATAGACGATCACGCCGCGAGTGCAGTTACGGAACGTACACCCCTCGATGAGCGGGTCGCTCTCGGTGTTGACGAAGACACCGAGGCTGTATCCATCGACGATCGTGTTGCGGAGCGTGACGTGCGCGTCATCAACGATTTCGATCCCTCGATCGTCAACAACACCGGTCGTGTTGATAAGGCTGCAGTCCTCGATGAGCGAGGCGTTCTCCGGGAAGCGGAAATACAGGACCGAGTTCGTGAACCGCGCGTTCGTGTGGATGTCCCGAATCGTCGCTGTGTTGGTCGTGCCGACGCCCCGCGAAGGTGTGGCGCCGGCCTCGATGTCGAGCGTGAAGTGCTCGAAGGTCGCGCCGTTGTTCGCCCAGACGCCGTAGCTTGTCTCGCCGACGACGATGAGGCAGGACTCGGCAGCGGCGCCACGCAGAGTCGAGTCCAGGGGGATGGTCAGTGAGAAAATCTCACCGAGCGCCTCATCATACGTTCCCGGGTGTACGTAGACCGTGTCGCCCTGGTCGACGACCGCCAGCGCACGAGTGATGGTCTTGTATGGATTCGAGAAGATGCCGCTCCCTGTGTCGTTGTCCCCCGACGCTGCATTGACGTGGAAGATCGTGTGGACGAGCGGTAGCACTTCGCTCGCGGTGATGAGCGTATCGTACCGCGCTTCGATCGTGACGCTGGCCGCGTCGGGGATCTCGAGAGGCGCGGTGTAGGTTGCCGGGTTGGCACTCGTGATGGTTCCGACGGCCGAATCGCCGCCGGCGATACCGTCGACGTACCAGTCGACATCGACAGCGCGGTCGCCGCGATAGGCTGCGTTTGCCCGCACCGTCACGGCCTGGCCGGGCTGCGCCTGGTCACGCGACACCGTCATGCTGATCCCTGTGACGACCTCCGGGTCGGATCCGCCGCTGGAGCTGCTGCAGCCGGTGACGGTCAACGCTGCGATCCCGAGTAGTGCCAGGGCGGTGACCATGGCCAGCGCGATTCCGCCGGTCCGTCGGTGATTTCGAAGAGCTGTCCTCATCGGCGACCTCCATCACTCGATGATACCGCGCGCGTGCGGTCAAGCATGGCTATTTCTTCGAGTACGGAACACCTGCCTGCGCCCAGTCGGTGCGCGGCACGTCACGGATGATGACGGTCACGGCATCCGGTGGCGCGCCCGACGTTCGGACGACGGCGTCGGTCACCTCTCGTATGATGTCTTCCTTCATCCGGGCATCTCTGCCCGCAAGCATCGAGATCTCTACCAGTGGCATCGCTCGCCTCCCCTGTCATCGACCGCGGGTCCCCGTCCGGTTGAGCTGACCTTCCTGTCCCGGCTCTCTCGTTCTTCGTATCAACTCGATGGCATCGGTCATGGCCGATCTGTTGTTCTGCGTCATTGTCGTCAGCGGCGCGCGCAGCTCATCGCTCCGGATCAGTCCGAGCTGCTTCATTGCGAACTTGACGGGTCCCGGGTTGGTCTCGATGAACAGAGACTTTGAGATGCGTCGGAGAACATGATGGAGTTCCGCCGCGCGAGGGATATCGTCGGGCCAGGCGGCGGTCATGGCTGCAACAGTCATGGGAACAACGTTGGCGGCGACGGAGACGACGCCCTTCGCACCGACCGACAGCATCGGGAGGGTCTGCGGGTCGTCGCCTGAGAGCACCGCGATGTCGCAGAGTTCGACGATCTCGCTGACCTGGTCGACCGATCCCGCGGCCTCCTTGACCGCGACGATGTTCGGGATTTCCGCCAGGCGCGAGATCGTGTCCGGAAGCATGTTGACGCCGGTCCTCCCGGGCACGTTGTAGAGCATGATGGGAATGTCGACCGCTTCGGCGACGGCCTTGTAGTGGAGGTACTGTCCTTCTGGTGTCGGCTTGTTGTAGTACGGGGTGATGATGAGAGCGCCGTGAGCGCCCGCGGTCTTCGCCTCGGCCGTGAGTCTGATCGTCTCGGCGGTCGAGTTCGAGCCGGTGCCCGGGATGACCGGCATCGTGTCGCCGACCTCCTCGAGACAGATGTTGATGAGGCGGCCGCGCTCCTCACCCGTGAGGGTCGCCGCTTCTCCGGTACAGCCCGCGGGAACGATGCCGCTCGTCCCGGCGGCCTTGTGCATGCGGAGGAGCTGTCTGAGCGAGTCCTCGTCTAGCTCCCCATTGAGCATGGGTGTGACGATGGCGACGATCGAGCCCCCGAACATGGCATCCCCCTCCGGCGGTTCCCGGTGGAATCCCGGACCGCCACATAGATGCGGCTACTCCTCGCTGAGATCCAGCTCTGCCCAGTAGATGACGCGAGCATCGCCCGAAAGGGAGACGTCGCAATAGCCGCTGTCGCTCATGAAGAATCCGATCGTGAGAGCCTCTCCGCCCCTGGTCGTGATGGTAACCGGCGGCTTCACTTTCGCGAGTGACGCCAGGACGACGGCCGCCGCAACGGCCCCCGTTCCGCATGCGAGTGTCTCGTCCTCAACGCCGCGCTCGTACGTCCGCAGCCGGACACTGTGCTCACCGTCTACCGCCACGAAGTCAGCGTTCGTTCCCTCAGGTGCGTAGCGGTTGTGTTCGCGCACCGCGCGTCCGATTTCAACGACCGGGTAGTTGTCGAGGTCGTCCACCTCGATGACGGCGTGAGGTACGCCCGTGTTGATCCGGTGGACCTCGTAGGTCTCGCCTGCGATGTAGAGCGGGTCCGCGAGCAACATGGCTCTCGGCTCCGTCATCATGAGCTTGACGTGGTTCTCATCGAGGATCTCGGCGCTGTGGGTTCCGGACTGGCTCTGGAAGCGCATCGTCTCACCCGCGATGCCGCGCTCATGCGCGAATCTGGCGACGCAGCGTCCTCCGTTGCCGCACATGTCGGCCTCGCTGCCGTCCGCGTTGAAGTAGCGCATCCTGAAATCGTGCGACGCACTCGCCACGACCAGTATGAGCCCGTCCGCACCGACGGAGACGCGGCGTCTGCACAGCTGTTTGGCGAGCTCGCCGGCGTCCTCCGCCACGAAGCCCTTGCGGTCGTCGACGACGATGAAGTCGTTTCCGGCGCCGCTCATCTTTGCGAATTCAAGCTTCACTCCTGCTCCTCCGGCTCCGCAGGTGGCGGGTCAAGGCCGGGGTCATCCCCGGGCTGTGGCGTTACATCGTCTATGGATGTCGGCTCACCGGCCGGTGGCTCAGCGGTCGTCGGCTCGGTGACCGGTGACGTCGATGCGTCCGTTGGTGGTTCGAGTGCCAGGGCGACTCCACGCATCGTGTCGCCCGGTGCCGCGAAGGTGACGGCATCGAAAGTGACCGTGCCTGCTTCCTCCCATGGCGAATAGGCGCCGTCGCCATCCGAGTCGAGGAAGGCAACGAGCGAGTACGGTGAGCGCGACGGGTTCAGGTAGCCGATGTCAAAGGACCCACCGGCCGCCGTCATCGCGGAGGAGCCGCAACGGCCGATCACGCCAAGCGAATCCGGCTTCGGTGACGTCGAACAGACCCACACCGTTGCCCCCACGGCCGGCTCGCCGTCAGCCGTGACGGTGCCGGTCACGGCGCAGTCGTCGATCGCACCGCCGGTCGAGAACGCCAGTGTCACGGTTGTGTCCGTCGCGACACCGTGGTAGTCGCGCATGCCGTCACCGAGCGTGACGACGTACGTCGTCGAGTCGGACAGCTCCTCGGCGGTTCTGATCTCGAGCCGCGGACCGCGCCATCCTGCGCGGCGGAGCACCGTCTCCGGAGTGATGTCTACCGCCCGTTCAACGGATGCCCTGTCCATCTCCTCGCTGAAGAGCACGAACACGCCGGAGTCGACCGCCACGTCGACCGCACCATCGAGCGGTTCCGTCGAGACGACCCAGGGTGGGTCCTCGTCGATCGGACCGCCAGGTGGTGGTCCGGGCTTCGCACACCCGGCGAGCGCCGTCAGCGCTCCCAGCGCGATGAAGAGTGAACAGCGGAGCATGCTACGCCCCCATCAGGTCGACCATGACGGCCTTCTGAGCGTGCAGACGGTTCTCCGCCTGATCGAACACGACCGAGTGGTGTCCGTCCATGACGTCATCCGTGATCTCGTCGCCCCGGTGGGCCGGGAGACAGTGGAGAACGATCGCGTCGTCCTTCGCACGCGCGACCAGGTCGGCGTTGAGCTGGTAGGGCATGAAGAGCTTCCGGCGCTCGCTCGCCTCGTCCTCCTGCCCCATGCTCGCCCAGACATCGGTGTAGACGACGTCGGCGCCGCTGACGGCCTCGGACGGGTCGTTGATGATCTTGACCGTCGCACCCTTGGCGCGAGCGGCTGCGAGAAGATCGGCGTTCGGTTCGTAGCCGGACGGCCCGCCGATCCTGAGCTCGAATCCCAGGTTGCCGGCGGCGTTGACCCATGAGTTGGCGACGTTGTTGCCGTCGCCGATGAATGCCACGACCATGCTGGACGGGTCCTTGCCGTGCTCGATACACGTGAGGATGTCGCCCATGATCTGACACGGATGGTTGAGGTCGGTCAGTCCGTTGATGATGGGCACGTCGGCGGCGTCGGCCAGCTCTGTGCAGTTCGAGTGCGCGAAGGTCCTGATCATGATGCCGTGGACGTAGCGGGAGAGCACCTTGCCGATGTCGTAGATCGACTCGCGCTGTCCCATCTTGATCTCAGCGTCGGTGACATACATCGGGTGTGCGCCGAGTTCGTGGATGCCCACCTCGAAACTCACGCGGGTGCGTAGCGACGGCTTGTGGAAGATCATCGCCACGGTCTTGCCGGCCAGCGGCCGGCTCGCGAAGCGGTCCTTCTTGAGTTCCGCCGCCAGCTCGAAGAGCTCCTCCATCTTCGCGCGGTCGATGTCGGCGATCGAGATGAAGTCCTGCATGCGCGCCTCCGTCCTTGTTCGCATGGTCCATGTGTGGTGTCTCATGCGGTCGTTGGGGTGTACTGCCTGACGCTCCGTCTCGCGCAGCTACGCGCGTGGATGTGCCTTCTCGTAGACCTGCTTGAGTCGTTCCGTGGTCACGTGCGTGTAGATCTGTGTCGTCGACAGGCTCGCGTGTCCAAGGAGCTCCTGGACCGCCCTGAGATCCGCGCCGGCATTGAGCATGTGCGTGGCGAAGGTGTGCCGGAGCACGTGCGGACTCAGCTTCCGCGCCTCGGAGACCTCGGCGAGTTTCCTTCGGACGATGCGCTGGACGGTGCGCCGCGAGAGGGCGCCCCCTCGTCCATTGGTGAAGAGCGATCCGTCTGCGGCCTCGCCGTCGGACTGGACCGTCTGGTAGGCCGAGAGGGCATCGAGCGCCGCGCGCCCGACCGGGACGATGCGTTCCTTCCGTCCCTTCCCGAGTACGCGCACCGTCTGTCCGAGCCGGTCGAGTGACGTCCGCTTCAGCTCGACGAGCTCCGAGAGACGGATGCCCGTGCTGTAGAACAGCTCGAGGATGGCGCGGTTCCGGAGCTCGCGTACGGACGCCTCCGGCGGGACGATGAACAGCAGCGCGACCTCGCGCTCGGTCAGGAAGGTCGGGAGCCGTTTCTCCACCTTCGGAGCAGACACGCCGGCGGCGGGATTGGCCGGTACGACCGACTGCTCCTCCAGCCACGTGCCGAGCGACTTCACCGCGGCGAGCTTCCTCTGGATGGAGCGGCGCGCGAAGCGGGACGCGGTGAGTGACGAGACGAAGCGGCGGACGGCTCTGATGGTGAGATCGCCCGTCGTGACCTCGTCGGTGGTTTCGTGGCGCGCGAAGTCGGCGACGAACCCGACGAACTGGTCGAGGTCCCGGCGATAGGCATCGGTCGTGTGCGGTGAGTAGCCCCGCCCCTCGATCGATTCGAGGAACTTCGCGACGAGTGGTGTGAGTTGTCTTGGCTTCGCGGTGCTACTGCGGCTCATCGGCGCTGGTCTCCGTCTCGGGGGTGACCCGCTCCCCGCAATCGAGGCAGACGAGCTCCTTGTCCCCGCCCTTCGGTTTCTTCTCGACCATGAACGATGCCTCGCAGGACGGACACGCCTTCGGAACCGGCTTGTCCCAGATGGCGAAGCCGCACTCAGGGTACGCGCTGCATCCGTAGAACGTCCGGCCCTTCTTCGTTCGCCGCTTCACAAGATAGCCCGAGCACTTCTCCTCGGGGCAGTTGACGCCCGTCGGGAGCGCCATCGTGTGCTTGCATTCCGGGTAGTTCGAGCAGCCGAGGAACTCACCGAATCTCCCGTGCTTGACCTTCATCTTCCCGCCGCACTTCTCGCACGTGATGTCGAACTCCGGGAGCTCCTCCCCCTCGACGGGTCTGGTGGCCTTGCACTTCGGATAGGTTGAGCATGCGAGGAATCTGCCGTTGCGTCCCCACTTCTCGACCATCATCGAACCGCACTTCTCGCACCTCTCCTCGGTCTCCTTGATGAGCGATTGCTTGAGCTCCTTGACCTGTCCCTCGACCTCGTCGAGCCGTTCCTTGAACGGTCGGTAGAAGTCGCCGACGACGTCGACCCACTCGTCGTCACCCGACTCGATGCGGTCGAGCTCCGACTCCATGTCTGCGGTGAACTGGACCTCGAAGATGTGCGGGAACGCCTGAGCGAGAAGGCTCCAGACGGTACGGCCGAGCTCGGTCGGCGTGAACACGCGCTTCTCGAACAGAACGTACCGGCGCCTCTTGAGCGTATCGACGATCGCCGCGTATGTGCTCGGTCGACCGATCCCCTGCGCCTCGAGTTCCTTGATGAGCGTCGCCTCCGAGTATCTCGGCGGCGGCTTCGTGAAACGCTGGTTCGGCGTGACCGAGACCGCCTTCATCGGGTCGTCGACCTCGAGCGCCGGGAGTTCCTTGACGTCCTTGCGCACGTGAGGATAGACCGCGGTCCAGCCGGCGAAACGGACGACCGAGCCCGAGGCGCGGAAGTCGTACGGACCGGTGGAGATGACGACGGCCGTGTTCTCGTAGAGGGCACGCTGCATCTGGGTCGCGACGAACCGACGCCAGATGAGCTGGTAGAGTCGGAACTGGTCGGCCGAGAGCTGATCCTTCATCGATTCGGGAGTCCGCTCGATGGCTGTCGGCCGGATCGCCTCGTGCGCGTCCTGAGCGCCCTTCTTCGTCTTGAACCGGCGCTCTGAAGGCTCCAGGTACTCCTCGCCGAAGTGCTCGAAGATGTACGAACGCGATGATGCGACGGCCTCGTCGGACATCCGGGTCGAGTCGGTACGCATGTACGTGATCAGACCGACGTTCTCCCCCTCGATCGGCAGCCCTTCGTAGAGCTGCTGCGCGAGGACCATCGTCTTCTTCGATGAGAAGCGGAGGCGGTTCGATGCCTCGCGCTGGAGGGTGCTCGTGATGAACGGAGGGTTCGGCTGGAGCCGCTTCTCCTTCTTCGTGAGGTTGCTGACTCTGAAGGAGGCTCCCTCGAGCGCCCGGATGACAGCGTCGGCCGCGTCGCTCTCGCTGATCCCCATCTCGACCTTCTTGCCGTCGATGCGGTCGAGTCGCGCCTCGACGGTGTCACCCTTGTCGGTCTCGAAGATCGCGTCGATCGTCCAGAACTCGATCGGGTCGAACGCGTCGATCTCGTCCTCTCGCTCGCAGATCAGCCGGAGCGCGACGCTCTGGACGCGTCCCGCGGAGAGACCGTAGTAGATCGTCTTCCAGAGGATCGGGCTGACCTCATATCCGACTAGGCGGTCGAGAATGCGTCGCGCCTGCTGTGCGTTGACCTTGCGTATGTCGATCTCGCGCGGATGCTCCATCGCCTCGAGGATGGCGTTCTTCGTTATCTCGTTGAAGACGACGCGTTTGGTCTTGTCGGGACCGACCTTGAGAAGCTCCGCGACGTGCCAGGCGATGGCCTCGCCCTCACGGTCGAGATCTGACGCGAGGTAGATGGTGTCAGCCGTCTTCGCGGCGGCTCGAAGCTCCTTGAGGACCTTGCCCTTGCCGCGAATCGTGACGTAAGTCGGCTCGAAGTCGTGGTCGACATCGATGGCCAGGTCCTTTTTCGGCAGATCGCGGACGTGTCCCATGGACGCCTTGACCGTGTAGCCGCGGCCCAGGTACTTGTTGATGGTCTCGGCCTTCGCCTTGGACTCGACGATGACGAGTGACTTCCCCATTACTGGTCCTTCCCGCAGCACTTCTTGTACTTCTTGCCGCTACCGCACGGGCACGGGTCGTTGCGCCCGACCTTCTCGGTTCGCTTGACCGGCTCCCGTCTCTGACGCTCTCCCGGCTCGGCCGCCCGCGTTCTGCCCGCGAGCCCGGGTGTGGCGCCCGCGCGCCCGCCGCCCGGTGACGCGGGTGCGCCGAACTCGGGCACCGGTGTCGACGATGACGTTGCTCCGCCGGGCGCGGGTCTGGGGGCCGTCTGGGCCGCGGTCGGCGCCTGGGCATGCATGGCCTGCTGGCCGCTGACGCGCTGCTCCGGCTGCGGCGGCGCCTGGATGTGAGCTCTGAAGAGGAGCTGAACCGACTCCTCCTGGATCGTCTCGATCGCCCCCATGAAGAGATCGAACGCCTCTCGCTTGTACTCGAGGAGCGGCTCCTTCTGTCCATACGCGCGCAGGCCGATGCCCTCGCGCAAACGGTCCAGTTCGTAGAGATGATCGCGCCATCCCTTGTCGAGGACCTGGAGGAACACAAGTCGCTCGATCCTCCTCATGACCTCCGGTGTGAGCTGCTCTTCCCGGCGCTCGTAGGAACTCCACGCCGCGCGGCCGAGGTTCTCGATGAGCCCCTCGCGTGTGAGTCCCGCGACGTCGGTCTTCGAGAAATCGACATCGACGAGGAAGATGCGGAGCATCGTCTGCCTGAGACCACCGAGATCCCACTTCTCCTGGATGTCGCCGGGGTCGATGTGCCGGTCGACGAGCCGCTCGACGATGTCGGCGAAGATCTCCGTCATCTCATCGCGAAGGTCGCCGCCCTCGAGGATATTGAGTCGCTGGGCGTAGATGACCTCGCGTTGCTGGTTCATCACGTCGTCGTAGTCGAGAAGGTGCTTCCGGATGTCGAAGTTGTGTCCTTCGACCCGCGTCTGCGCGCGGCCGATCGCCCGCGTCACGAGCGGGTGCTGGATAACCTCTCCCTCCGGAACACCAAGGGTGGTCATCACCTTGGCGATCCGCTCCGGAGCGAAGAGCCTCATGAGATCGTCCTCAAGCGAGATGAAGAACTCCGACGCGCCCGGATCGCCCTGCCGACCACTTCGCCCTCGGAGCTGGCGGTCGATACGCCGCGACTCGTGACGCTCTGTTCCGATGATACGGAGTCCGCACGGAACGTCCGCCAGGCATTCCTCGGTCATGTCGTGGTCATTCTCGCAGGCGCCGCAGTCCTTGTCCGTACACTTCAGACAGCATTTTCTGCAGTGCAGTACGCCCTCGCCGAGTTTGATGTCGGTGCCGCGCCCCGCCATGTTCGTGGCGATGGTGACCGCGCCGAGCTGTCCGGCTCCGCGGACGATCTCCGCCTCGCTCTGATGGTGCTTGGCGTTGAGGACGTTGTGAGGGATCTTGCGCGCCTTGAGCAGGCGCGAGATGACTTCGGAGACCTCGACGGTGACCGTGCCGACGAGCACCGGCTGCTTCCGCGCGTGGAGGCGTTCGATCTCGGCGATGACCGCGTTGAACTTCTCGCGGCGCGTCTTGTAGATCCGGTCGTCGTAGTCCTGTCGCTGGATCGGCTCGTTCGTCGGTATGACGTGGACGTGGAGCTTGTAGATCTCCTGAAACTCGTCCTCCTCGGTCTCAGCCGTGCCGGTCATGCCGGCGAGCTTCGTGTACATCCGGAAGTAGTTCTGGAGCGTAATCGTGGCGAGCGTCTGTGTCTCACGCTCGATCTCGACGCCCTCTTTCGCCTCGACCGCCTGGTGGAGCCCGTCGGACCAGCGGCGTCCCGCCATCAGCCTCCCCGTGAACTCGTCGACGATGACGACCTTGCCGTCCTGGACGACGTAGTCGACGTTCTTCTCGAAGAGCGCATACGCCTTCAGGAGCGCGTGGACGTTGTGGATCCGCTCGCTCGTCTTGGCGTAGTCGAGATGGAGCGCGTTCTTCTGTTCCGTTTTCGCCGCATCCGCGAGGTTCACGTCCGCGTCGACACCGACGAGCTGCTCGGACAGATCCGGGAGGACGAGCAGGCTTCGTTCCTCGGGAAGCAGCGCGTCCCGCCCGCGCTCCGTGAGCGACACGCTTCGCCCTCGCTCATCCATAGCGTAGAGGAGGTCCTCATCGAGTTCAGGGAGGACCTTGTCGCGTGAGAGCTCGCCCTCGACCCTCTGCATCTCGGCCTTGAGCGATGGATCCTCGAAGAGCTTCATCACGCGCCGGTGCTTCGGCGCGCCTCGGGTCGCCTGGACCAGCTTGACGATCCCTTCATATCGCGTCTGGTCGTCGTCGAGCAGGCGTTCGACCTCGTCGAGCAGCTCGTTGAGCAGCTTCGACTGTTTCCTGACGAGGCGCTCGACCGGAGCCTTCAGCGTGTCGAACATGTGCGTCGAGTGCTCGACCTGGCCGGAGATGATCAGCGGAGTGCGTGCCTCGTCGACGAGTACGCTGTCGACCTCGTCGACGATCGCGTAGTGATGCTCACGCTGAACGCGATCCTCGATGCGGATGGCCATGTTATCGCGCAGGTAGTCGAAGCCGAACTCGTTGTTGGTGCCGTACGTGATGTCGGCGGCGTACTGCTCCCGGCGCTCGGCCGGCGTCATCCCCGTCTGGATGCAGCCGATCGAGAGGCCGAGGGTCTCGTAGACCTTGCCCATCCACTGCGCGTCGCGGAGAGCGAGATAGTCGTTGACGGTAACGAGGTGCGCGCCCTTGCCGGGGAGCGCATTGAGATAGAGCGGCAGCGTGGCGACGAGGGTCTTGCCCTCACCCGTCGCCATCTCGGCGATGCCGCCGCGGTGGAGCTCGATAGCGCCCATCAGCTGCGTGTCGAACGGCACCATCTCCCAGGTCGTCTCGTGTCCGACGAGGGGCCAGCTCCTGCCGACGAGTCGCCGGCAGGCCTCCTTCACGGTCGCGAAGGCCTCGTACATGATGTCATCGACGGTCTCGCCGGCTGTGAGGCGCTCCCTGAAGTCGACCGTCCTCCCGGCCAGCTCCTCGTCGGAGAGCCGGCTGAGACCATCATAGATGTCATTGATGCGCGCTACTTCAGGCAGGAGGCGCTTGACGTCCCGCTCCTGTCGGGTGCCGATGAACCGTGTGATGAGCTTTGAGAACACGTGATGTCTCCGATGCTGAGGCGACGCTCGTCAAGCCGAACAGGTCGAACAGACAACTTAGCAGACCGCCCCGAGCGACGCAAGAGCGCGACGAGCCAGCCTCATCGCGCCACTCTGAGCGGAAGCTCTGCGATATCCTGGAAGTAGGCCCTCGACGAGTAGACCGGTCGGGCCGTGACAACGAGTGTGTACTCCCCGGGAGGGAGCGTGCGCCCGTCCTCGAGGATCCCATTCCACCGCTCGACATTCGGCCCGATGGCGCGGCGCCGTTCCTCGGCCAGCGTGTGGACCGTCGTGCCCGATGCGTCCCTGAGAAGGACGCTCACGCGGGAGACCTCTGTGAGATCGTAGGAGATCCGAAGAGGATCGCGGCCGGGCGCGAACGACTCGGACTCCGCGGAGAGAGCACGGATCTCGGTCCCCATCCAGAAGTATCGGGCGCCCTGTCGCTCCGTGATGAAGACCTGGCCGAAGCGTCGCCAGATGGCGATTCCCCGCGGTTCGTCGAGCGCTCTCGCCCCGCCGCCGCGACGGTCAGCGCCGCCGCCGTCGGTGCCCGGGCGGCCGAAGGACGTGACGTATCTGAGATGTCGGTCGAACTTGTGGATGACCGAGGCCCGCGTGTCGGTCGCGTACACGCTTCCGTGGTAGTCGATGGCAAGATAGTCGAAGCGGGCGGTCTCGACCGTCCCCTCGCCCGCCTCGGTGGCGTTGCGGAGCGTGCCCTCGGTGTCGAAGCTCAGAAGCCTGGACCCGCCGCGGTCCGCTATGACGATCCGGCCGGCGCGTCGATCAAGCCACGGATCCTCGTCCTCGACGACGGCCAGTCCGACAGGTGATTCGAGGCGCGCTCCGGAGGCCTCATCCCCGAGGAGCTCCAGCGTCACCGCCCCGGCCGTATCAATGGCCAGAAGTCGATCGTTCCCCGTGTCCGTCACGTAGACGGCGCCGGATGCTCCGAGGGCGACCCGGGACGGAGACGAGAGGCTGGAGCGTCCGGCCGCAACGGTCTCGATGGTGCCTGTGAAGCGCAGCGCGTCGTCGATGTAGCGGAGCCGAACGATGCGGTCGTTCCCGGTGTCCGCGACCACCACGCCGCCCCACTCGTCGGCCGCGATCCCGAGCGGGTGGTCGAACCTTCCGTCGCCGCTTCCGTACCCGCCGAAGATCTCCACGTTCGTCAGAGAGGTGTTGTAGAGGATCTCACTCCTGCCGGAGTTCAGTCCGAAGACGGTCAGTTCATCGTCGTCGCGTCCTGTGTCGGGATCATCCTTGGAGCGGAGCTTGACAGCCGCCAGCCCGGCCGGCTCGTCGAAGCTGGTCCGCGAGCCGAGGTAGAGGAACAGATGAACCGGCGTGGCTCTATTGATGCCCATGCAGTGACCGAAGGGCGGACGCACGAGCGTCGTCCCGGCGCCTGTGGAACCGGAGTCGGCTGCCGAAGCGATCGCCGGCGGCAGGGGTGTCAGGCCGACCACGAGGGCGAGGATGCATGCGAGGACTCTCACGAGTCGCTCCCCGCGTCCGACTCGAGCAGAACGCGGCGACCGCTGATCCGGAGCCTCCGGTGAGCGACAAGCTGGAGTGCTGCGGGGTAGATGCGGTGTTCCTCGACGAGAATGCGGGCGGCCAGCGTCTCAGGTGTGTCGTCATCGAGAACGGGGACCGCGGCCTGGAGGATGATCGGTCCCGAATCGACGCCGACATCGACGAAGTGGACCGTTGCTCCGGACCACTTGACGCCGTGCTCGATCGCCTTCCTCTGAACGTCGCGACCGGGGAACGACGGGAGCAGGGATGGATGTATGTTGACGACGGCGCCGGGGAAAGCGCCCAGGAAGTCGTCGTGCAGAATCCGCATGAATCCGGCGAGCGCCACGACCTCGACGCCGTGGTTCTTGAGCGTCTCGACATACCGGCGCTCCGCGGCCGGCTCAAGCCTCGTTCGGAACCGCCCCGGTGGTATATGGAGTGCGGGGACCCCGGCTGCGCGAGCACGGTCGAGTGCGACGGCGTCTTCGACATCGCTGAGGACGACCGCGACCTCGACCTCGATGTCCCCGGCGATGGACCTGTCGAGGATGGCGCCCAGGTTGGACCCACGTCCCGATGCCAGGACACCGACCTTGAGTCTGTTCACGTGGCCCTCCAGACGTGGTGGCTGCGGTGTGGATACGCCTCTGCGGTGTAGATACGCCCCTGCCGTGCGGTTATCCCGTCTGTATCGTGTGGACTGTCGACCGTGAGACACAGAGGCATCTTGACGGGCGACTCCCGGGGAGCATAGTCTCGTGCCTGTGACGAGTCAAGCACGCCCGCGGGATGCGCTCCGCGGGCGCCTCAGGATAGGGCCGGCGACCGGTGCATGTACGGTCGTAGCGATGGGACCATGATGGTGCGAGGGGCGTGGAACACGAACGCGATGGCGACCGCGGAGGAGACTGTTCTCGGCAACGGGCTGAGGGTGGTCGTTCTCCCCTTCCGCGACTGGCCTGTGACGGCGACACTCGTGAGCTATCGGGCCGGCTCGCTCCACGAGCCGGACGGATGCGCCGGCATCGCGCACCTGATGGAGCACATGATGTTCCGCGGGACAGAGCGCTTTCCCGGCGGGGCGATCGACGCGCTGACGGCCAGACTCGGCGGCATCAACAACGCGGTGACGACCACCGACTACGCCGCGTACTACTTCGCACTTCCGGGCGCGGGATGGCGCACGGCTCTTGAGATCGAAGCCGACCGGATGGAACACTGCCGGATCGACCGTGACCTCCTGGAGATCGAGCGCAAGGTCGCTCTCGAGGAACGACGCATGGCGGCCGACGATCCGGAGTCGATGCTGGATGAAGCTCTCGACACGTTCATGTTCGGCGACCACGCGTACGGACGTCCGGTCATAGGCGTGATGGAGGACATCGCGCGGCTGACCGCTGAGGACCTGCGGTCGTTCTACCGCAAGCGCTACGTTCCGAGCAACGCGTCGGTCATCGTCGTCGGTGGTGCCGTTGCGAATGATGTGTTCGATGCGTGCAGCATGTTCTTCGAATCGGTCTCCAGCGGCCCCGAGCAGGCGCCCGCATCCGTACGGGCCCTCCCCTGTCGCGATGGTCAATGCGAGCGAGTCGTCGTCGACCGAAGCACACCCCGCGTCGCTCTGGGATTCGCGACACCGGAGGCGACACACGAGGACAGTCCCGCGCTCGAGCTGCTTGTCTCGCTTCTTGCGTCGGGAAGGAGCTCGAGACTCTACGACCGCCTTGTCAGGCGCGGCCGGCTCGCTACGGAGGTATCGTGCTCGCGTCTGCTCCAGCGAGAGCCGGGTATCTTCACGCTCTCGGCTGCCCTGCACCCGGGGGGTCCGCCGGAGTCGGCGACAGACGCCATGCTCGAGGTGCTTGCCGACCTCGCGACCAGGACCGTGAGCGACGATGAGTTCGAGAAGGCCAGACGACTGGCGCGAGCGGACCTCGCCGCCGCGCACGACACGGCACTGGGTGCTGCCGCGACCTTCGGTCTCTGGGAGGCGATCGAGACGTGGCGTGAGGGGCTGAGGTTTGAGGAACTGCTTGAGCGGGTCGAGGCGGAGGATCTGCGGCATGTGGCCGCGACCTATCTTGACCGCAAGGCGATGGCGTCGGTGGAGCTGCATCCGAACGCATGCGTCGCGGATGCGGGAACGGAGGGCGGCGCGTGAGTTGCAGCGACTATCCGGGTGGACCGCCGAGACGCGAGGTGCTCGCGAACGGGATGCGCGTGCTGTCGACAAGGCACGGGCAGAGCCCGCTGGTCTCCATCGCCCTCTCCCTCGAGGCCGGATCGAGATTCGAGTCGGACGCCGAGGCCGGCCTCGCGGCATTGACCGCCGCGACGGTGATCGAGGGATCAACGGTTCGCGCCGGGGCGGAACTGGCCCGCGCGATCGACTCCACGGGGTCCGTGCTTGATGTATCCGCCGGATACGAAACGGCCGCCTTCACGGTGACGGGGCTCTCGGAGACCCTGGAGGAATCGCTTGCGCTTCTTCGTGAGATCGTCAGCACTCCGATGTTCGAACCTGTCGAGTTCGAGGAGTCGCGCCGTGCGCAACTCGCGGAGCTCGCGGATGACGACGACGACCCCGGACTCGTCTGTCGCCGTGAGCTCTTCGGCGCACTCTATGAGGGGCACCCTCGTCATCGTCCCTCGAACGGTACGCCACAGAGCATCCGTTCGCTCGTTCGGGATGATCTGCTGCGCTTTCACGCCGCCGCGTATCGGCCGGAACGGGCCGTGCTCGCCGTTGCCGGTGACTGCGAACCCGCGGAGGTGACGCGCCTGGCAACCGGGCTCTTCTCCAGCTGGATCAGCGAAGCATCCCCCGCCCCCTCTCCCCCGGGTGCGGTGCCGCTGGTCAGACCGAGCCGTCGACGCATCACGATGGACCGCGAGCAGTCGCACGTCGCGCTCGGACACCTGAGCGTCTCGCGGTCGGACCCCAGGCTCTACGCCCTGAGAGCGCTCGACGTCATTCTCGGAGACGGCGCCGGATTCGCGTCGCGGCTTCCGACACGGCTTCGCGAGACGGAGGGACTGGCATACATCGTTGAGTGCGACTCTTCGTCGACAGCCGGTCTCGACCCGGGACTCTTCTGGTCGTACGTGGCGACCGCGCCGGGGCAGGTGGACCGCGTGGTGAGCATCATTATCGATGAGATCGAGCGCATCAGAACCGTCCCGCCGACGGACGAGGAGCGGGATACCGCGGTCTCCTTCCTTCTCGGCCACCATCTGCTCGACCGGGAGTCGGCCGAGTCGTACGCCATGCGTCTGACCGCCATCGAGCGATACGGTCTTGGTCTCGACTACGATTCGAGATACGCCGACATCATCTCGTCGATCGAGGCGACGGACGTTCGCCGGGCCGCCGCGGAGATCATCAGGCCGGACGACCTCACGGTCGTCGTCGTCGGTCCCCCTGCGTAGACCGTCCACCGCCTCCCACTGAGGACCGTTCCGGCACGGAAGCGCGGCTCCCACACGGCGCATCCGCACCTCTTCGCCGTTCCGTCTGCAGCACGCCGGCGTGTACGGTGTCTCACCGATACAGCAGGCCGCTCGATCTCCACAACGACCGCCCCGTCCCGGTCCGTTCTCATGACACACTCCGACGCTCTCTCCAGGCGGTCGATCACCTCCGGATCCGGATGACCGAATCGATTGTTCCTTCCCACCGGGATCATCGCCAGCTTCGGGCATGCAGCCGCGAGGAATCCCGCGGTGCTCGACGTCGATGATCCGTGATGCGCCACCTTGAGGATGTCGATGCGACCGATCTCGCCACGAGCACAGAGTCTCATCTCAGCAGGAACCTCGATGTCACCTCCGGCCAGGATGCGAACGCCGTCGATGCGCGCCTCCAGTACGATGGAACGGTCGTTCTCACTGTCCGCGTCCGCTGAGATCGTGGCCGGCGGCCAGAGAACCAGCAGCGTGCACGCCGGCTCCGCGAGAAGCGTCTCTCCCGCCGCGACCTCGCGAACCGCCACGCCGGCCGATGATGCCGACCGGACGAGCTCCGTGACGGGACGCCCCCGAGCCGCCGGTCGCGGCGCGACAAGTGTGCCGACCGCGCGTCTCGAGAGGAGCGTAGGAAACCCGCCGACATGATCGGAGTGTCCGTGCGTCAGAACCACGAGGTCGAGCTTCCTGACTCCCATGCGCCTCAGGTGCGGAAGCACGATGCCTCCCCCCGCGTCCCACGCATCCGAGGACGGACCGGTATCGATGAGAACGGTTCTTCCGCCCGCGATCTCGAGGAGGACGGAGTCACCCTGGCCGACGTCGAAGAGCACGACTCGGGAGTACGACCGGCCGGGCCCCGTGGTATACGCGAGACAGGCTGCGACGAACGAGACGATCAGAAGGACCGCGGCGAGGGCGCGAGTGCGACGCGTCCGTCCTCCGAGGAACACGGCGAGCCCCACGACGCCCACCAGAGAAGCGGGCCAGAGTGCGGCCGGGACAGGGACACCCCCACCGGTGCAGCGGGCCGCTGTCTCGACGCACAGGATCAGCAACCGGAGCCCTCCTGCGGTCGCCGCAGCCACCAGATGCGCTCCGGCGGGCAGAACCTGGTGGAGCGCGCAGAGCGCCGCGCCGGTGGATACGGCGAACGCCGCGAGCGGGACGACGAGGATATTCGTGATCGTCGCCAGGGGCGCAACCGGTGTCCCCATCGACAGGAGCACGGGAAGCGTTCCGAGCTGCGCCCCCAGACTCACGGCGACCGTCGAACCGAGCGTTCTCACCCACGCAGGCAGGGCCGTCCGGGGTTCAGGCCCGACCCTGGCTTCGCGCAGGCGTGTGATGAGCGGCTGTCCTATGACGAGAATGCCCGAGACCGCTCCGAACGAGAGCTGGAATCCGATATCGAAGAGCACACCCGGACGCGAGAGCAGAAGCGCGGTTGCCGCCACTCCGAGCGCGTTGGCGGTCGCCGTGCGACGGCGGAGCAGCCGCGCACATGAGAGCACCGCGGCCATGGTTACGGCTCGCACGACCGACGGCCGCGGCCCCACGACCGCGGCGAACGCCAGCGCGAACGCCAGCGCGACCAGTATTGCACCTCGTGGCGACGCCCCAAGGACGCGAGCGAGCGCGGCTGCGATGAGGATGACGAACCCGACGTGCAGTCCGGAGACCGCGAGCACGTGCACCGTCCCGGTCGAACGGAAGTCCAGGAGGAGATCCGGGGCGAGTTCGTCGGTTCGCCCGAGCAGCAGAGCGCGCATCAGCGCTGCGCTTCTGCCGTTCAGATAGGATGAAACGGCTCGATCGACGTGCGCCGCCACGGTCTCCGGGCCGGTGCCGCGGTGGAGCAGGCTCACCGACGATGCGCGCATCGTTCGGTTGATACCGCGCCAGCGAAGATAGCCGGCGAAGTCGAACGCTCCGGGGTTCCTCCGCCCAGGCGGGATGCCGGCCATCCCATGGACGTGCACGACATCACCTCGACGCGTGTCAGCCGTGCCTCGTGAGGTGACCCACAGCGTGCCCCCAGGTCTCCGGGTCTCGAGTTCCAGTGTGGATCGTCCGCCGGTGTGCTTCGCCCGCTTCACCACGCCGACGACCTCGATGTGCCCCTCGGGCGCGAGGTCGACGGAGCCCGGCGCCACGAGCAGATGCTCGGATGCCAGGAGTCCCCCGGCGGCAAGTGACAGCGCGCTCAGAGCAAGGACGTCGTGGAGAGGCGAGAGCATGGCCCGGCTGCTCCGGTCTCGCAGGGAGAGAACGGCCGATGCGAGCAGCAGGACCAGAGCGAGGCTCGATGCGGCCAGCGCGAGCAGACGCGGCGGCGCACTGGTCAGCGAGGCTGACCAGATCCCGATTCCGCATGCAGCCGCCGTCATGCAGGCGGGCAGACGCGTACATCCGGCGGGTGTTCGCACGGCGGTCGTCGGTCACCAATGGGGATCATGCGGAGATGCAGGGGTGTCAGGTCCGTGAGTGATGCAGGAGGTGTGCCGACATCAGCGAGCGCGGTCCGACCTCTTGACCACGACGACCGTCATGTCATCGGGGGCCGCCCCGCTCCCGGAGAAGGAGTCGGCCTCCGTGATGAGCGTTGAAGCCGTGACGCGGGCCGGAGCGTCCGTCAGTCCGCGCACTACGTCGACGATTCGCTCCTCGCCGAAGAGCTCGCCTTTGCGCTCGGACTCGGAGAGTCCGTCCGTGTAGATGACGAGGACATCGCCGCGCTGGAGTCCGGTTCTTCCCTCGGTGTAGTGGATACCCGGGAACATCCCGAGGACCGTGCCTCCAACCTCCAGCGACTCGACCGACCCGGAGGCACGGATGAGAAGCGGCGGATTGTGCCCGGAGTTGACATACGTCAGTTCACCGGCCGGATCGAGGACGCCGTAGAACAGCGTCGCGAAGCTCTCCGGTGCCGTGATGCGACAGAAGGCGCTGTTGGCGCGCTCCATGATCATCGAGATCGAATACAGGTTCTGTACGTGCGACTCGAGCGTGGCCTGGAGGGAGGCCGCGAGCAGCGCCGCCGGGACGCCCTTGCCGGATACGTCCGCGACGGCGACCCCGAGATGTCCGTTCGGCAGCTCCATGTAGTCGAAGTAGTCGCCGCTCAGCCTGCGCCCGGGGAGATTCATACCGGCGATGTCGTATCCATCGACGATCGGGTCGCTCTCCGGAAGAAGGCGTTCCTGGAACGTACGCCCCAGCGTGATCTCTCGTTCAAGCGCCCGCCGCTTGAGCTCCTCATCGCGGGCGCGGAGCGCCGCCCTGTGTGCACGCGCGTTGGAGATGGCGACGCCGGCGATGTCCGCGAGTACCTGCAGAAGCTCGGTGTCCCGGTCGTTGAAGACATCGAGCTTCGGGCTCTGAACGTCGAACACACCGATGACCCGCCCCCCGGCCTTCAGCGGCACCACGAGTTCCGAGCGTGCACCCTTCAGACCGGCCAGATATCGTTCCTCCCGCCCGACATCTGGTACGTTGAGGGGCTGCCCCGTCTGCGCCACCCGTCCCGTCACGCCGCGGCCCACGGCGAGTTCCACCTGCTGAACGATGCTCTCCGCGTATCCGTAGCGTGCAGCAACACTCATGTGCTCGCCGTCGTCGTCGATGAGGAGGATCGTGCAGTACTCGAAGCCGAGCATCCGATTCGTCAAGTAGAGCAGGCGCTTCAGGACCGTCTCG
>CAZRAD010000022.1:0-25112 GCA_964597945.1 uncultured bacterium | reverse complement strand
GATGAGCTCATCACGCCCGAGCCCGCATCCAAAGAGAAGAAGCGCCGGCCGAAGGTCGACTACGAGCTGACCGTCGACACACAGCCCGCGACGGAGCTTCACCTGCGCGGCATGACGACCGATGAGATAGGGGACGCCATCGAGACGTTCCTGAGCACGGCCATCATGCAGGGGTTCACTGTCGTGCGCATCGTGCACGGGAAGGGCACGGGCGCGCTCCGGGACAAGACGCAGGAGGTGCTGCGCGGCATGTCCGCCGTCAAGTCGTTCCGCCTCGGCAAGTGGGGCGAGGGGGACACCGGCGTGACGATCGTGGAGTTGAAGTAGGAGCGAGGGATGGCGGGGTCGATCATCACGATCATCCGGCTCGGAAGGGAGCAGGGGAATGGAACAGAACGCGAAGTATGAGCGCGCGAAGAAGCGTGCGGAGGAGCTCAAGGGGTTCTATCACCATCTGCTGAGCTATGTGCTCGTCAACGCGTTTCTCATCCTCATCAACCTCTGGACGAGCCCGGGCTACCACTGGTTCTGGTGGCCGCTCCTCGGTTGGGGCATCGGTTTGGCCATTCACGCGGCGACCACGTTCCTTCCCGGGATGTTCTGGGGGAGCGACTGGGAAGAGCGAAAGATCAAGGAACTGATGGACAAGGACCGGGGAGAATAGATGTCGGGGCGCCTGCCGGACGAACTCATCGACCGCATTCGTGAGTCGAACGATATCGTCGACGTGATCTCTGAGCGTATCCCGCTCAAGCGCGCGGGCGTCAACTACAAGGGTCGGTGTCCGTTCCACCAGGAGAAGACGCCGTCGTTTAATGTGAATCCGCAGCGTCAGATCTACCACTGCTTTGGGTGCGGCGTCGGTGGCAACGTCATCACGTTTCTGATGGAATACGAGAAGCTCGACTTTCTCGACGCGATCCGTGAACTCGCGCAGCGCGCGGGGATCGCGCTTCCCGAGCGCGGCTCCGGCCGCTCCGCCGAGGATGATCCGGTCTTCGCCGCGAATCAGATGGCGGTCGAGTTCTTCCAAAGCTCGCTCAAGGGATCCTCGGGTGGCCCTGCCCGCGAGTACGTCAAGGACCGAGGGCTCGGTTCCGAGGTCGTGACCGAGTTCGCGATCGGATACGCACCGCCCGGGTGGGACAACCTCATCAAGCACGCGCGGGCTTCCGGTGTGAAGGAGAGCGTGCTCGTCGAGGCCGGACTGGCCGTTCCGCGCGAGGGCGGAGGGCAGTACGACCGCTTTCGCGACCGGCTCATCTTTCCGCTCCTCGCCGCGGCCGGGAAGGCCGTCGGCTTCGGTGGGCGGGCGTTCGGCGACGCGGAGCCCAAGTATCTCAACTCGCCGGAGACACGGGTCTATCGGAAGAGCCACTATCTCTACGGGCTGAATCAGGCACGGCAGTCGATCCGGATGACGCGTGAGGCCATCCTCGTCGAGGGGTACATGGACGTCCTGAGCCTCGTGCAGGCCGGGTTCAGGAACGCCATCGCCTCGGCCGGGACGGCGCTCACGCACGAACAGGCCAAGATCATAGACCGGTACGCCGACAAGGTCTTCGTCGCCTACGACGGCGACGACGCCGGTCTCTCCGCGGCGACGCGGGCGGCGGAGGCCCTTGTCGAACTCGGACTCAAGGTCCGCGTGGTGCTTCTCCCGGACGGCAACGACCCGGACTCGTACGTCCGCGAGCACGGGCCTGACGCGCTGCGGGAAGCGCTCGCGACCGCACAGGACTTCATCGACTTTTTCGTCAGCACGAACGCGACTGACACGGCCGACGGCCGTGAGCAGGCGGCGCGGGCGCTCATCGAGACCGTCTCGCACGTCGCCGACCCGATCAAGGCCGATCTGATGCTCGAGAAGGTCGCCGAAGCGCTCTCGCTCAGACACGGCGCCGTCGTCCGTCTCTACGAGGCGAAGCGGGCGGAGTTGACGTCCAGGCGGCCGCGGGGCGAGCGTCGCGGCCGCGGCGCGGGGCCGCGGGGGAACCACCGGGGCGAGGATGCGGGGAGGCGCACCGATGGTGGGGGCGTGCGTACCGCAGGCTCCGGATCGATGGAGGAACCGCCGCCGCCGACCGACCCACAGGGCAACGACGTCGGCACCCCGCCACGCGAGGTGTCGAGCCTGGTGCGCTCGGCGGAGGAGGGGCTTCTGGCTCTGCTCCTGGCGGGAGGCGGACATGCGGAGCGCGTGCGTGCCGCGGCGAAGCCCGACGAGTTCGTCAGCGACCCCGTGCGTGGACTCGTGGCGCGCATCTGGGAGACGCCGGGACGGGCGGCCGTCGATGTCTCGAGGCTCATCGAGCCCGATGACGGCCCCGGAGTCGCGAAGCTCCTCACCGAGCTGGCCATGAGAGAACTCCCGGAAGATGGCGGGAGGCTCTGTGATGACTATATTAGAACGAAGAGGCGGGCGCAGATCGAGCAGGAGATCCGCGTGGTGGAAGAGGAGATCCGGGCCGCGGAGTTGACCGACGACGGGGCGCTGATGACGCGCGTCGCACGCCGGCTTGAACTTGCGCGTAAGCTCGAGGACCTCAGCGGCGGCAGATGAAATTCTCTCTGACCGGGGGGTGAACGACACACATGGCGAAACGTTCAGCTGAGAAGATCGCGGCCGCGATCGTGAAGAGCGTCGGGGAGTCGAAGACGCTGACGTACGAGGAGCTTGGGTCGTACTTCGGGACCGACATCGATATCGACGCCGTCGACGACGTGTACTGCAGGCTCGGCGATGCCGGCATCGAGGTCGTCGACAAGAAGATCAAGGAGGCGAAGCGCAAGCGCGATGCGACCCGAAAGGCCAAGGCGCAGCCGCGGCTCCGCTTCGATGATCCGGTCCGCATGTATCTCCGGGAGATGGGGCAGGTCAAGCTGCTTGACCGCGAGGGTGAGGTCGAGATCTGCAAGCGGATCGAGGCGGCCGAGAACATGGCGTACGGAGCCATCTTCGAGTCGCTGACGACGATGAAGCGCATGGCGACGCTCTCCGAGCGCCTCAAGACCGACAAGGTTCGGATGGACCGAGTCGTCCGCATCGACAGAAAACGCAAGAACGCGACAGGCAATGAGGAGCGGAGGCGGGTCGTTCTCCGCATGAACAAGATCATCAAGCTCGACGCCGAGCGCCGTGAGCTCGAGAATAAGCTCAGAAAGGCGAAGCCGCAGCACGCGCGCCAGACGCAGAAGGCCGTCGACCGACGACGGAAGACACTGATGGCCGAGGCGAAGAAGCTCAGCCTGAGTCCCAGACAGGTCACGAAGATGAGCGGGCGCATCGCCGAACTCGTCGACAAGATCCGGCGGCTTGAGATGGAGATCGACGAGCTGACTCACGAGCACGAGAGGGCCGTCAAGCGTATCGAGCGCGCGGAGGCGAAGAGGAAGCGCGAGCGGGCGGCCGCGCGCGAAGCGAAGAAGGCGGGCGGCAAGACGGCGGGTGCTGCGAAGAAGAAGGCCGGGGCGAAGAAGCCCTCGCGGGCCAAGTCTCTCTCGACCCTCAAGAAGGAGGCCGAGGAGCTTGCGAACGAGGTCCGGAACCGGAAGCGCGCGCTCCGCCGTGTCGAGCGCGAGTGCGGCGTCGGATGCGTCCAGATGAAGGACGTGTGGTATCGCATCGAGACGGGTGAGTACGAGGCCAATCGCGCGAAGACCGAGATGGTCGAGGCGAACGTGCGACTCGTCATCTCCATCGCGAAGCGATACACACACCGCGGTCTCGATTTCCTCGATCTGATCCAGGAGGGGAACACGGGTCTGATGCGCGCCGTCGAGAAGTTCGACTACACGCGCGGCTACAAGTTCTCCACGTACGCCACGTGGTGGATCCGTCAGGCCATCACACGGGCTATTGCGGACCAGGCGAGCACGATCCGCGTGCTCGTGCACATGATCGAAGCGATCAACAAGGTCGTACGTACGACAAGGCAGCTCGTCCAGGAGGAGGGCCGCGATCCCTCGGTCGACGAGATCGCCGACAAGCTCGAGCTCTCCGAGGACAAGGTCAAGGGCATTCTCAAGGCGGCGCAGCAACCCATCTCGCTCGACCGTCCTATCGGGGAGGACGAGGACTCGAGTCTTGGTGACTTCGTGGAGGACACCAAGGTCATCTCGCCGTCCGACTACGCCTCATTCAAGCTTCTCCGCGAGGAGATCAACGAGGTGCTCGCCGAACTCGACCCGCGGGAGGAGCGCATCATCCGGCTCCGTTTCGGTCTCGACAAGGACCAGGCGCCCATGACGCTCGAGGAGGTCGGAGCGATCTTCGGCGTGACCCGCGAGCGTGTCCGACAGATCGAGAAGAAGGCGATCGGCAAACTTCGACACTACAAGCGCCGGAGCCGTCTCCGCGGCTACATCGACCTGCCGTAGGCCGCAGGCCGTGTTGACAGAGGGTGCGGTGAGTGATACGCTCTTGGATTCGCGGGCCCATAGCTCAGCGGTAGAGCAGCGGACTCATAATCCGTAGGTCCTTGGTTCGAATCCGAGTGGGCCCACCACGAGAACCGCACGGGCGATTAGCTCAGTTGGTTAGAGCGCCGGTCTCACATACCGGAGGTCACTGGTTCGAATCCAGTATCGCCCACCACACCGCGAGCGCGGCGTACTGAGCACGGGGAGGCTGTCCTGACAGACGAGGTCTACATCAGGGGCCTGAACACGCAGTCGGATGCTGCGCGGCCGCGCGTCCCGATCCGGGCGGCGGCCGGTGGCACGTGAATCCTTCCAAGGCGTACCTCTCGGGGTGCGTCTTTGTCTAGGCGGTAACAGCACATGGGATGGGTATGGACGACCCACTGAGTAGGGAGGCGTCCGGTGCGAGAGGATCTCGATCGGCTTCTTGAGCTTCAGAAGATAGACGTTGCGCTGATCGAGGCGGCCTGGGAGGCGGAGGATCTGCCGCCCAGGATCGCCGCACTCGAGGGACAGCTGACGTCGGCCGACGCGCTGGTCACCGAGGCCGAGGAAGCGATGCAGCAGGCGACGAAGGACCGGCTGCGGCTCGAGGGCGACCTGCGGGATCAGGGTGCGAAGCTCGAGGATCTCAAGGCGAAGCAGCTGGTCATCAAGACGAACGAGGAGTACGCGGCCCTCACGCATGAGATCGACTACATGAGGAAGACGATCTCCGAGACCGAGGATGTCGTCCTCAAGATGCTTGAGGACGTCGACGTGAAGACGGCGGAGCTTGAAGAGCGGAAGACGGCGGCGGACGGCGCGAGGGGTGAGCTCGAGAAACAGATCGTGGAACTCAAGGACGAACTCCGGAAGCTGCACGAATATGTGACGCTGAAGAACGATGAACGGACGCGCGTCGCGATGCATGTCGACGACAAGCTGCTTCTCCGTTACGAGCGCATTCTCTCGAGTAAGGGAGACAGCGCGGTCGTCCCTCTCGTGGACGGTGTCTGCACGGGATGCTACAAACATCTTCCTCCGCAGGCGGCCATCGAGGTGAGGCGTGGGAACCGCATCACCGAGTGCGACAGCTGCGGGCGCATCCTCTACTGGAGGGAGATCAGCGAGGATGAGTAGACCCGAGGCCGCCCTTCTCGGCGGGATCATCGCGGGGCTCTGCTGGAAGGACGCCGCGGCACGCGTGGGACTCTCCGAGGACCGCGCCCTGTCGTTCTTGAGGAGCGTGGAGCGCTTCGCATCCTCGGTGGGCTCTGTCTCCGAGTTCGGCACGGTCGACGCGCCGGACAGCGGCGGCGGCCACGCGGATGCCGACGCCGCGTCGGGCCGGAAGCCCTCTCCGACGCGGTCGAGCCGTGGCGCGATCACGCGGAGTTCGTCCGGCGGGAATCGGACGGATTCCCTCATCGTGTGGACCGACGGCGCATCGCTCGGCAACCCGGGCAACGCGGGTGCCGGTGCGATCATCACGACCCCCGACGGGGAGAAGGTGGACACGGTCTCCGAGTACCTCGGGCGCGCGACCAACAATGTTGCGGAGTACGAGGCGGTCCGCATGGGTATCGAGACCGCGCTCGCGCACGGCGCGCGAGCGATAGAGCTGAGGCTCGACAGCGAACTCGTGGCGCGCCAGTTGATGGGCCGCTACAAGGTCCGAGACCCCCGGCTTCAGGAGAAGTACCTGCAGGTCTCGGCGCTCATCGCGCGTCTCGATGACATCACGATCACGCACGTGCCGCGCGAGCAGAACGCCGAAGCCGACCTCCTCGCGAAGCGCGGGGCCAAGGCCGGCATCGAATAGCCTGTCTGGGCTGCGCTCTCCGGGTACGCCCGGGGCTCGTCCCAGGAGACGCCCGGGCGTTCCCCGGGCATGCATACAGGCGCCCGTTGGCGCCGCAGTTCTCTGACAAGAGATAGCAGCAGGCCGGGCGACCGCGGACGGACGTGTCCGTCTGAGGAAAGTCCGAGCTCCGCAGGGCAGGACGCTGGGTAACGCCCAGTGGGAGTGATCCCAAGGAAAGTGCCGCAGAGAGGGAGACCGCCTAAGGGAGCCGCTTGCGGTTCCCCGGCAAGGGTGAAAAGGTGGGGTAAGAGCCCACCAGTGCTCCCGGTGACGGGAGCAGCTAGGTAAACCCCGTCCGGAGCGAGACCAAGTAGGGGAGGAGAAGCTGCCCGCTTCGCTGGAACTCCCGGGTGGGTCGCTTGAGGCGTCGGGCAACCGGCGTCCCAGATGAATGGTCGTCGCGGGGGGCTCGCCTCCCGACAGAACTCGGCTTACGGCCTGCTGCTGCTCTGAACACCGGAACCGGTGTCTGCTCACCGCTCCGATGGACACTGCCACCGACGAAGGGAATCCGCGTGTTCGTACGCAAGCGATGGATACTTCCGGACAGCGACGTCACGGCCCACGCCGTCTCGCTCGCCGAGGAGCTTGAGGTTCACTCTGCCTTTGCCGCCATCCTCGCCAGACGCGGCGTGGTGACGCGGGCGGATGCCGAGGCGTTCCTCAGGCCCGACCGCTCCGAGCTCTGCGACCCCTTTCTGTTGCCGGACATCGACGCGGCGCTCGAGAGGCTCCGCCGCGCCGTCGATAGTCGGGAGGGGATCTTCGTCTGCGGCGACTACGATGTCGACGGCATCACCTCCATCGTGCTGATGAAGCGCTGTCTCGAGTCCGTCGGCTGCCGCGTGGATTTTTACATCCCGAACCGTCTCGATGAGGGATACGGACTGTCCGACCGCGGCGTGAAGCTCGCTCGCGACGTCGGGGCCGGGCTCATCGTCACCGTCGACAGCGGCGTCACCGGACACGAGCAGGTTTCGCTCGCTCGTGAGATGGGGCTTGATGTCATCGTCACCGACCACCACGAGCCGCAGGAGACGCTTCCCGACGCGCTCGCGGTCGTCGATCCGAAGCGGAAGGACTCGCGCTATCCGTACAAGGACCTCGCCGGCGTCGGCGTCGCTTTCAAGGTGCTCGAGGCGCTCGCCCGCGACTATCGCGAGCTTGCCTACACCGTGGAGGAGAACCTCGACCTCGTGGCCGTCGGGACCGTCGCGGACATCGTGCCGCTTCGCTCCGAGAACAGGATCCTCACGGCGCTCGGCCTGGAACGTCTGCGCAGCACCGGCAACGCCGGACTCGCCGCTCTCATGGACGTGGCCAAGGTCGAACCGGCGAGCGCGCGCGCCGCGCACATCGGCTTCGCGCTCGGCCCGCGTCTCAACGCCGCGGGGAGGCTCGGGGATGCCAGCATCGGAGTCGAGCTCCTGACGACCGATGACACCGCGCTTGCGGGACGCATCGCCCAGCAGCTCGACGGCGAGAACCGCAAACGGCGTGAGCTGGAGCGACAGGTGCTCGAGGACGCCGAACGGATGCTCGCCGAGCAGATCGACCTCGTGAACACCCGTTCGATCGTTCTCTGGTCGTCCGGATGGCACCCGGGCGTCATCGGCATCGTGGCCTCGCGCATCGCGAAGCAGCACAACCGACCGAC
Organism: uncultured bacterium; assembly: GCA_964597945.1. GTDB lineage: Bacteria > Joyebacterota > Joyebacteria > Joyebacterales > Joyebacteraceae > JAPEKQ01. The sequence continues at coordinate 17,187 of CAZRAD010000022.1, read as the reverse complement.
CATCCTGCTCTCGATCACCGACGGCATGGCGAAGGGATCGGGGCGGAGTATCCCGGGATTCGATCTGCATGCGGCGCTGATCTCATGCAGGCATTTCCTCGACAGCTTCGGCGGCCATCAGCACGCCGCGGGCGTCTCGCTGGCGGAGGAACGACTCGAGGAGTTCCGCGACTGCGTCGAGAAGGCCGTGTCTGCGAAGCTCACAGCCGACGATCTTGTCGCCGTCATCGACATCGACGGCGAGATCCGCCTGCACAACTGCACCTTCGACCTCGTGCACCAGCTCCAGAAGCTCCGGCCGTTCGGTGCGGGCAACCCTGAGCCGGTGTTCGGCACGCGGCGCGTGAAGGTCGAGGACGCCAAGACCGTCGGAAACGGCCATCTGCGGATGCGCGTATCGCAGGACGGTCGGGTCATGGACGTGATCGGCTTCGGCATGGCCGAGGCATATCGAGAGCTCAGGAGCGAGATGCGCGACAGTTCGTTCATGGTGTCGCTCGCCTACGTGCTCGAGGAGAACACCTGGCGTGGGGAGACGAACCTGCAGCTCCGCCTCAAGGACGTGCAGCCCGAGGACTACTAGCGCCGCGGGTTTCACATCCCCACCTATCCACGCGTGATCCGATGACTCAGAGCGCCTACTCAAGAAGACTCGTCGAACGCGACCCGAGACTCGACGTCGATCTCGTCGAGAAGGCGCACGCGTTCGCGGTGCGCGCGCACGAGGGGCAGACGCGCAAGTCGAAGCGGCCGTACGTCGAGCACGCCGAGGAGGCAGCCGCGATCCTTGCAGAACTCTCCCTCGATACCGCCACCGTAGCGGGGGCGCTGCTGCACGACGTCCTGGAGGAGACCGACACCACGCTCGAGCAGCTTCGCGAGGAGTTCGGCGACGAGATCGCCGGACTCGTCGACGGCGTTACCAAGATCGCCGATCTCAGATTCGAGAGCCGCGAACGGGAGCAGGCGGAGAACTTCCGCAAGATGCTCCTCTCGGTCGTCCGCGACGTGCGCGTTCTGCTCATCAAACTCGGTGACCGCCTCCACAACATGCGCACTATAGAGCATCTCAGACCCGACCAGATCGAGCGCATCTCCCGTGAGACACGCGACATCTACGCGCCGCTCGCCGGCCGATTCGGCATGGCGCGCATCCAGCGCGAACTCGAGGACCTCTCCTTCAAGTGGCTCGAACCGGGGGACTACCGGGAGCTCGTCACGCTCGTGCAGGAGACGCGGGACGAGCGGGCCGCATCGATCGACGAACTCGTCGACCCGCTCAGCGCGAAGCTCGAGACCGAGGGCATCCACGCACAGATCGGCGGCCGCATCAAGCACCTGATGAGCATCCACCGGAAGATGCGGGTCCGGAAGAAGCGGTTCGATGAGATCTATGACCTCGTGGCGGTTCGCATCATCACCGACACCGTCGAGGAGTGCTATCGTGTCTTCGGCATCGTGCACACGCTCTACAAGCCCGTCCACGACCGCATCAAGGACTACATCGCCACGCCGAAGCTCAACGGATACCGGGCGCTCCACACGACCGTCGTCGGTCCGCGCGGCCGTCTCTTCGAGATCCAGATCCGGACGCGCGAGATGCATGAGCAGGCCGAGTTCGGTATCGCCGCGCACTGGCAGTACAAGGAAGGCAAACCGGGGGATTCAGATCTCAAGCGTAGCCTGGCATGGGTGCGGCAGCTTCTCGAGGGGAACATTGATCTGACGGAGGCCCATGAGTTTCTCGAGGCCCTGAAGATCGATCTCTATCAGGATGAGATCTTCGTGTTCACGCCGAACGGCGATCTCAAGCAGCTCGCTCGCGGCTCGACCCCGATCGACTTCGCCTACGCCATCCACACCGCCGTGGGCGACAGCTGCGCCGGCGCGCGTGTGAACGGGCGGCTCGTATCCCTCAAGCACGAGCTCGCCAGCGGCGACCGTGTCGAGATCATCACGTCCGACTCGGCGCGTCCGAGCCGCGACTGGCTCGGAGTCGTCGCCACCTCGCGGGCACGGAGCAAGATCCGCCACTACCTCAGAGAGCAGGTCGACAACGAGAGCCTGATGCTCGGGAAGAAGATCATCGACCGCGAGATCAAGAAGCTCGGCGTTAAGGGCAGGGAGATAGCGATCGACGACGTCGCGCAGGGCTTCGGGTTCGATGGAGCGCAGGAGCTCGCTGCTGCGGTCGGTCGAGGTGATATCAACGTCGGCGAGCTGTCGCGAAAGCTCCGCCCGGAGTCCGGGAAAGCGCGCGAACTCGTCGAGCGGTTGACGCGACGCGTCAGGCGGGGCGGCGACACCGGGATCAGGATCGACGGCGTGGGTGAGCTGATGACGCACTTCGCCAAGTGCTGTCTGCCTGTCCCGGGCGACCGTGTCGTAGGTATCATCACGCGGGGGCGCGGCATCTCGATCCATCGGGTCGACTGTCCCAACACCTTCGGTCCGACGATCGATGAGGAACACAAGATCGATGTGTCGTGGGATGTCGGGGAGGGGCAGACGTTCCCCGCCGGGTTCATCGTCAAGGGTGACCTGTCGCACGGCTTTCTTGCGGATGTCTCCCGAGCCATCGCCGACCAGGGCATCGAGGTGTCGGCGGCGAGCATGTCCTCCGAGGATGGGCAGGTCGTCGCCAGGTTCCGCGTCCACATCGGCAACCTGCGCCGACTCAAGCATCTGATGAAGATCGTCTCGTCTCTGAAGGGCGTCAAGTGCGTTGAGCGGAGAAGGACCGTCCGCGAGCACTGAGTGAATGGACGAATTGCGAGCGCGACGACGGGTAGGCCTCGAGCGCGGAGACGGACGAGCCGTGGGCGGACGAGCCGCGGGCGGAAGAGGGAGTCGTACGTGAGAGCGGTCATTCAGAGAGTCACAGAGGCCGGCGTCACGGTGGACGGTGAGAGCGTCGGCGCCATCGGTCGCGGCCTGCTTGTACTGCTCGGTGTTGCACGAGGTGACACGGACGAGGACGCGCGGTGGCTGGCCTCGAAGTGCGCGGGGCTGCGGATTCTCGAGGACGCCGAAGGGCGGATGAACGACGCGGTCGTCGAATCCGGTGGCGCGGTCCTGCTCGTATCCCAGTTCACGCTGCTCGCCGACTGTCGGAAGGGCAGGCGCCCGAGCTTCACCGGCGCCGAGGACCCGAAGGTGGCGACGGCCATGTGCGACCGGTTCGCGGAGCTCCTTCGTGCCGAGGGGATCACGGTCGAGACGGGGCGTTTCGGCGCGAAGATGGCCGTGTCGCTGGTCAACGACGGTCCGGTGACCATCATCCTCGACAGCGCCGATCGTCGGAGGCCGCGGCGAGGGGGCAGAGCCTGATGAACTGTGCGCTGATGGACGGACTCGTGACGGAGACCCCTTTGATCCTCGGCTCAGCGTCGCCGCGGCGGAAGCGTATCCTCGCGGGGCTCGGTCTTGAGTTCGCCGTCGATGTGCCGGATGCCGACGAGTCGGCTCTGGTCGGCGAGACGCCGGTCGAGCACGTCAGGAGACTCGCATGGCTCAAGGCCGCCACGGTCGCGGGCCGCTATGAGGAGGGCACCGTCATCGCCGCCGACACGATCGTTGTGTTCGACGGCGAGATGCTCGGCAAGCCCGAGGACCCCGCGCATGCCGCCGAAATGCTGATGAGGATCCGCGGCCGCTGGCACGAGGTCTACACGGGTGTCGCCGCGATGCGCTGCTCGGACGGCGCGAGCGCCGGAGGCGTGGAGGGCACGGACGTCTTCATCCGCTTCCTCGCCGAGGAGGAGATCGCGGCCTACGTTGCGGGAGGCGAGCCGCTGGACAAGGCCGGCTCGTACGCCATCCAGGACTGCGGCGCCGCGCTCGTCGAGCAGGTGAGAGGCTGCTTCTACAACGTTGTCGGCCTTCCCGTCGTCCGGCTCTGCGACGTCCTCACGCAGCTCGATTGCCTCAACCACACGTCCTGAGCATCCGGAGGAATGATGGTGCACATCAGAACGATCGAGTGGATCGACGGACGGGTCCGTCTCGTCGACCAGACGAGGCTGCCCGGCGAACTCGTCCACGTTGAGACCGATGACTACCGTCGGCTGGGCGAGAGCATCAAACGACTCGAGGTGCGTGGCGCCCCCGCTATCGGCGTCGCGGGCGCGATGGGTGTCGCCCTCGCCGCGCTCGAGAGCGACGCATCCTCGCCGGACGAGCTGCGCTCGGGCGTGCGGCAGGCGGCGGCGCATCTCGCCGCCACGCGACCGACCGCCGTCAACCTCACGTGGGCCATCGACCGTTCGCTCCGCGTTCTCGAGGACCCGGCTCGTTCGACGGCCGACGCCATCCGCGACGCGCTCGTGGCGGAGGCGACCGCCATCCTCGAGGAGGACCGCCTCCTCTGCCGATCGATCGGCAGACACGGAGCGGCCCTGCTCGACGACGGCGACGGCGTGCTCACACACTGCAACGCCGGCGGACTCGCGACGGCCGAGTACGGGACGGCGCTGGCCGTCGTCTACACGGCCGTGGAGGAGGGGAAGCGGATCCGCGTGTTCGCTGACGAGACACGCCCGCTCCTCCAGGGCGCCCGGCTGACCGCCTGGGAGCTCATGCAGCACGGGATCGACGTCACGCTGCTCTGCGACAGCGCGGCGGCCTCGGCGATGACGCGTGGATGGATCGACAAGGTGGTCGTCGGCGCCGACCGGGTCGCCGGCAACGGCGATGTCGCGAACAAGATCGGGACATACCCCGTTGCCCTCGCAGCGAGACGTCACGGTGTTCCGTTCTACGTCGCGGCCCCGTACTCGACGCTCGACGCGAGCCTCGAGAGCGGGGATGAGATACCGATTGAGGAGCGTTCAGCCGAGGAGGTGACGTCGTTCGGCGGATGTCGCACGGCCCCCGAGGGTGTGGCGACCTTCAATCCGGCCTTCGATGTGACCCCGGCGGAGCTTGTGACCGCTATCATCACCGATGTGGGTGTATTCGAGCCGCCCTTTGGAGAGACGCTCTTTCGGAAAGACCGTAGTTCATGAGCCTTGACAGACGGGGCTCCCACTGTTAGTATTTCAGGTTCGTGCTACAGGTCCCTTCCGTCTCCGGAATCCGACATCGCCGGAGGGACGGGGCTTCTCAGGCTTCCGATGTGCACCCGACAACGCGAAGGGAGCCGGATCACACGTTCCGCCGGTCGAAGCGGCCGCCGGACAGACGGAGCGGTGTGTCTGCATGTCGCAGACGCGTGCGCCGATGCGCGTCATGTATGCGCCCGGGGTACGCTGTGGGCGGTGCGGCTCACCGGTTGTGGAGGAACGCTGGATGTCTACACACATCACAAAGGCCTCTGAGATCGCGCGGAAGAGCTACGTCGTGGATGCCGAGGGCAAGATCCTCGGCAGACTCTCGACGGAGGTCGCCGGTCTTCTCCGTGGCAAGGGGAAGGTCAACTACTCGCCGCATCTCGATACGGGCGACTTCGTCATCGTGGTCAACGCCGCGAAGATCGAGGTGACAGGGAACAAGCTCGACCAGAGGACGTACTTCCGGCACAGCGGTCATCCGGGCGGCGCGAAGTTCAAGACCATGCGCAGGCTCATGGAGGAGCGTCCGGAGGAGGTCGTGCGCCGCGCGGTTCGCGGGATGCTTCCGAAGAGCAAGCTCGGCAGGAGGATGCTCAAGAAGCTCCGCGTCTACGCGGGGCCGGAGCATCCGCACTCGGCGCAGCAGCCTGAGACATACGAACTCAAGGGTTAACGTCGGTCTGTCCGACGATGAAGGCCGCCGCATCAAGGCGGCATGGAGTACGAAAGGAGCACATCGATGGCCAATACCTTCCAGGCAGTAGGCAGGCGGAAGGAGGCGATCGCGCGCGTCCGGCTCGTCCCTGGCACCGGTCAGAAGACGATCAACGGCAAGTCGATCGATGAGTTCTTCCCGCGGAAGACCCTCATCATCGATATCGTTCGGCCTCTCGAAGTGACATCGACCGGCGACCGCTACGACATCGTAGCGAGCGTCAACGGTGGTGGCGTGACGGGTCAGGCCGGAGCCGTGCGGCTGGGGATCGCTCGCGCGCTCGTCAAGGTGGACGAGAGCTACCGCAAGCCTCTGAAGCAGGATGGACTACTCACCAGAGACTCGCGGATGAAGGAACGGAAGAAGCCCGGTCAGCCCGGCGCTCGCAAGAAGTTCCAGTTCTCGAAGAGGTAGCAGCAGCCCACGCCTCGGTCCGCCCGGCATCCTCATGGTGCCGGTCGGGGCAGGCGGGGTAATCACGCACGCGGTCGGACCGGCGTGGGGGGTCCGCAGGGGCATCGGCCCCGCGGCCCGCGGCGGGTTGATGACCGCGGAGGAAGAACCGACACGGAGGAGAAGCATCATGGCAGTTCCCGAGATGAGAGAGCTCCTGGAGTCCGGAGCTCACTTCGGCCATCAGACCCACCGCTGGAACCCCAAGATGCGGCCGTTCATATTCATGCGCCGCAACGGGATCCACATCATCGATCTTGCGAAGACCATCGACTGCATGCAGAAGGCCAGGAAGGCCATTCAGGAGAACGTCCGGAACGGCAACAAGATCCTGTTCGTGTGCACGAAGAAGCAGGGCAAGGCGATCGTTCGCGAAGAGGCGATGCGCTGCGGTCAGCTCTATATGACCGAGCGCTGGCTCGGCGGTACCCTCACGAACCTCGCGACCGTGAAGAAGAGCATCGCTCGTCTTCTCGACATCGAGCGCATGGCGCAGGACGGGACGTTCGACCTGCTCAATAAACGCGAGGTGCTTACGCACGAGAAGAAGCGTGCCAAGCTCGCGAATGTGCTCGACGGTATCCGCGACATGAACAAGATGCCCGGTCTCCTCTTCATCGTCGACTCACGGCGCGAGGATATCGCCGTGAACGAGGCGGGCAAGCTCGGCATCCCGATCGTGGGCGTGCTCGACACGAACGCCGACCCGGACCCTATCGACTATCCGATCCCGGGCAACGACGACGCCATCCGGTCGATCCGGCTGTTCTCAGCATTCGTCGCCGACTGCGTGCTCGAGGCGAGCGCGGCGAAGAACGAGGGCCGTGATGCGGTCACGCCTGAGGCCGCTGCCGCCGCGGAGGCGACGTCTGCAGCGAACGCCGAAGGGGCCGTCGCAGCGAAGACTGCATCGGCCGAGCCCGCGTCCGGAGAGACTTCGACGAACTAAGCGATCCACGCCGAGCGGACGGGATCCGGCCATCAGGTCGTCCGGTCCGTTCGTGTACGACATCCAACACACGAGATACCCGGAGAAGCGAGATGGAGATCAGCGCTGTTCAGGTCAAGGAACTGAGAACAAAGACTGGCGCCGGCATCATGGACTGCAAGGAGGCGCTCGCCGCCACGGAAGGCAATGTGGCTGAGGCCGCGGACTATCTGCGAACGAAGGGCATGCTCAAGGCCGCCAAGAAGGCCGAGCGCAAGACGGGCGAGGGCATCGTTGCATCGTACGTTCACGCGGGCTCGAAGCTGGCGGTGCTCGTCGAGATCCTCTGCGAGACGGACTTCGTGGCGCGCACCGATGAGTTCCAGGCGTTCGCCAAGGACATCGCGATGCACATCGCCGCGGCGAATCCACGCGTCGTCTCGCGCGAGGACCTGCCCGCCGACATCCTCGACAAGGAGAGGGAGATCCTCCGCGCCGAGGCGATCGAGTCCGGCAAGCCGGAGAAGATCGTGGCCAAGATCGTGGACGGACGCATCGACAAGTTCTACTCTGAAGCCTGCCTTCTCGAGCAGCCGTTCGTGAAGGATAGCGACATCACCGTTGAGGATCTTGTCAAGCAGACCATCGGTAAGCTCGGCGAGAACATGCGGATCGGACGGTTCGCCCGACTGAAGCTCGGCGAGGAGCCCAGGTAGGTCAACTCCTGCAGAGCATCGTACACGAACAAGGAGCTTGTAACTCTCCAGATGGCGGCGTACGGGCGTGTCATTCTCAAGGTGAGCGGCGAGTCCCTCCGCGGTGCGGACGGGGCTCCGGTCTCGGCGAAGTCGGCGGCTTGGCTCGCCGGCGAGATCCGCGGCGCGACCGCGGCGGGTGCCGAGGTCGGTGTCGTTATCGGCGGCGGGAACATCATCCGCGGCGCGGTGGCCGCGGGCGGTGGAAGCGATCGCGTGACCGCCGACGGCATGGGTATGCTGGGGACGGTCATCAACGCTCTCGCGCTCAGGCTTGCTCTCGAGGAGCAGGGGCGGCCGGCCGTCGTGATGGCGGCCCGTCCCATGGGCGCGGTCGCCGAACTGTTCGACGCGCGGCGAGCGCGTGACCTGTTGGCGAGCGGAACGGTCGTGATGTTCGCCGGCGGCACGGGCAACCCGTTCTTCAGTACCGATACGGCGGCGGCCCTCAGGGCGGCCGAGGTCGGTGCTCACGCGCTCCTCAAGGGCACCAAGGCCGACGGGGTCTACGACGCCGATCCGGTCACCCATCCCGAAGCGAACAGATTCGAGCAGATCACATTCATCGAGGTGATCGAGAGGCGGCTCGGCGTCATGGACATGACGGCGTTCTCGCTCTGTCGTGATATCGGGGTGCCTATCGTGGTCTTCGACCTCTTCCAGGACGGCAACATTCGCCGTGTGGTGGAGGGGGAGACCGTCGGGACCCTCGTCAAGGAGGTCTAGCTGATGGACGAACTCTTCGCTCAGACCGGTGAGAGAATGGACAAGGCTGTCGAGTCGGTACGTCGAGAGCTGACGAAGATCCGCACCGGGAAGGCGACCGTGTCGCTGCTCGACGGGGTCAGGCTCGAGGCGTACGGGAGCACTGTTCCGCTCAGACAGGTCGCGAACATCAGTGTCCCCGAGGCGCGACTGCTGGTCGTGCAGCCGTGGGACCGGAGCATCCTCGGCGATGTGGAGAAGGCGATCCTCAAGGCCGATCTCGGGCTCAATCCGTCCAACGACGGCAACATCATCCGGGTACCCATCCCGGCGCTCACTGAGGAGCGTCGCAAGGAGATGGTACGATACGTTCACAAGCTCGCCGAAGAGGGCCGGGTCGCCGTGCGGAACATCCGACGGGACGCCAATGACTCACTCAAGAAGATGAAGACCGCGGGCGACATCTCGGAGGACGACTTCCACCGCGCGCACGACACAACGGTGCAGGACATGACCGACGAGCACATCGGCGAGATCGACAAAGCACTCGCCGCCAAGGAGGAAGAGCTGATGGAGGTCTAGCCGCCGCGGTGTGCTGGACCAGGGCAACGCAGTGCAACCCAGCTGAGGAGGTACCCTATGGCATACATCATTACCGACGAGTGCACGTCCTGTGGCGCGTGCGCACCCGTCTGTCCGGTCGAGGCGATCTCGGAAGGTCCGGACAAGTACAAGATCGACCCCGACGCATGCACGGACTGCGGTCTCTGCGCGGACGAATGTCCGTTCGACGCGATCAAGCAGGGCTAGCACTTCGTTGGTACAGCAGCACTGATGGCCCGGGCGGCCGGCTTCGGTCGGCCGCTCGGCCACAGCCGGGGCGGACACATGACTCGTAGCAAGAAAGCCGACGCACCTGAGGCGCACGGTGTCGACATGAAGAGACTTCCGGCGCACGTTGCCATTATCATGGACGGCAACGGTCGCTGGGCTCGGAAACGCCGCCTGCCGCGCGTCGCGGGGCACGCGGCCGCGCGGGAGTCCGTGCGCGACATCGTCACCGCCGGCGCCGAACTCGGGTTGACCGATCTGACGCTCTACACGTTCTCGATGGAGAACTGGACGCGTCCGAGAGCGGAGGTCTCCGCTCTGATGCACCTGCTCGACCAGACGCTGCAGGAGCAGGTCGCCGTCATGGCCGAGAACAACATCTCGCTTAATGCCATCGGCCGACTGGACCTTCTCCCCAAGTACGCGCGCTCGCGCCTCGACCGGTGCATTCGACAGCTCGAGACCAATGACGGGCTTCGGCTGACGCTGGCGCTCAGCTACGGGGGCAGGGCGGAGCTGCTCGATGCCGTCCGAACGATCGCCCGCGATGCGGCGAAGGGTCGGTTGCGCCCGCAGGATATCGATGAGGACGCGATCCGAGCGCGGCTCTATTGCCCCGACCTTCCCGATCCCGACCTGCTCGTTCGTACGAGCGGCGAGCTTCGGATATCCAATTTCCTTCTCTGGCAGATCGCGTACACTGAGATCTACATCACCGATGTTCTCTGGCCGGACTTCCGTCGGCGCGATCTGTACGAGGCGATCGCCGACTATCAGGGCCGCGACCGAAGGTTCGGCGGGATCAAGACGACACATCCGCGCACCTAGACGGCGCGGACCGAGAGACGAGTGACGGCATGGTGGTCGATCGACAGCAGCTCGGAAAGCGTCTGATGACGGCGGCGGTGGGTGTGCCGGCCGCCATCGTGTTCTCGCTCGTCGGCGGCTGGGGATTCCTCATCGTCATCAATTTCGTGCTCGGTATCGGTCTGTTCGAGTTCTACCGCATGATGGAGTGCAAGGGCATCAAGCCCTACAAGACCGTCGGCATTCTCGCGGGTCTGGGCGTCGCCTGGTACGTCTACTTCCAGGAGGGCGTCTTCTCGAGCTTCTTCGTGACCGGCGTCATCGCGCTCGTGATGGTCATGGAGCTCTTCAGGCGTGACAGCGAGCTTGCCGTCTTCCACATCTCGACGACCATTCTCGGCGTTTTCTACGTCGGCTGGTTCGGAAGTCACATCATTCTTCTGAGACAGCTCGGCGAGTCATCGCCATGGGGCGACCAGGGCGGTTGGTTCGTCATCCTCGCGTTCGGGCTTGCGTGGCTGTGCGATACCGGAGCGTACTTCTTCGGAAGCGCGTTCGGGAAGACCAAGCTCATGCCGCGCGTGAGTCCGAACAAGTCCCTGGAGGGCGCTATCGGTGGACTCGTGCTTGCGGTGGCCACCGCGTTCCTCGCGCGCCACACGTTCGCGACGTTCCTCTCGGTCTGGGATGCGCTGGGGCTCGGAGTCATCTCCGCCGTCGCCGCGACACTGGGAGACCTCGTCGAATCGTTGATGAAGCGTGATGTCCAGGTCAAGGATACCTCGCGAGCGCTCCCGGGACACGGCGGCATGCTTGACCGGTTCGACAGCGTGCTGTTCGTGGCGCCGTTCGTCTACTACTACCTGCGCTTCATCGTCCCGAGACTCCAGGACATCATTCACCGGTAGTGAGGGAGAGCGCTGTGCCCAAGGCGAGACGCATTGTCATTCTCGGCTCGACCGGTTCCATCGGGACCGGAGCGCTGTCGGTCGTCGAGGCCGCGCCGGATGACTTCGACGTTGTCGCGCTCACGGCGCTCCGGAACACGGAACTTCTCGCGGAGCAGGCAACCCGGTTCGGAGCGAGTCGGGTGGCGCTCGGCGATCCCCTTGCAAGCCCGAATCATCCGGGGGGTCGTGCCGCGGGCGGTGCAGGTCGAATCGATCCGGCCGACATGCCGGACGGCGTCGAGATTCTCAGCGGCGCGGATGGGCTTGAGGCGCTGGCATCCGACCCTTCCGTCGATGTCGTCATCAACGCGCTTGTCGGCGCGTCCGGGCTTGGACCCGCCCTGGCGGCGGTTCGTGCGGGTCATCTGCTGGCCATCGCGAACAAGGAGTCTCTCGTCGCGGCCGGCGAGCTCCTGACCGCGCTCGCGACCGTGACGGGAAGCGAACTCGTGCCGATCGACAGCGAGCACAGCGCCGTTTTCCGCTGTCTGCGGGGCGTCCGCAGCGAAGAGGTGGCGGGTATCACGCTGACCGCTTCGGGCGGTCCGCTCCGGGACACACCGGACTCGGAGCTCGCGAGGGCGAACGTCGAGGATGTCCTCAGGCACCCGACGTGGGAGATGGGGGCGAAGGTCACTGTCGACTCCGCGACCATGTTCAACAAAGGGCTCGAGGTGCTTGAAGCGCATTGGCTGTTCGGTCTCGAACTCGACCGGATCGATGTCGTTGTTCACCGCGAGTCGGTCGTCCACTCGCTCGTGAGGCTCCGGGACGGTAGTCTGCTGGCCCATCTCGGCGACCCGGACATGAAGATCCCCATCCAGTACGCGATGTACTATCCGGATCCTCCGACCGTCTCTTTCGCCGGAAGAACGCTTGCCGAGGTCGGGGCGCTTCACTTCGCGCCGCTCGACGAGTCACGATATCCGTGCTTCGGGCTCGCACTCGAGGCCGGCAGACGCGGCGGCACCGCGCCCGCGATCGTAGCGACCGCCGACGAGTGCGCGGTCGAGGCGTTCGTGACGCGGCGGTTGCCCTTCGGTGGTATCGCCGATGTGATCGAGCGAACGCTCGAGCGAACGCCGTCCGGCGCTGCCGAGTCGCTCGAGGCCATCCAGGCCGCGGAGAGGGAAGCGGCCGCCGTCGCATCGGAGCTCGTTCGCGAGCTCGACACGTAGACAAGGACGGGAGCCGACCCCGCGCGGCGCAGCACGCGCCCGGGCGGACGTCCCCATGACGGAAGACGAAACGAATGTTCATCTACTACATCTTCGCCGCGATCCTCTTGGGGATCCTCATCATCGTTCATGAGATCGGTCACTTCCTCGCGTGCCGCCTCGCCGGCGTCCGCGTCGAGCGATTCTCCATCGGTTTCGGGCCGCGTGTGCTCACACGGACCGTGGGCGAGACCGAGTTCGCCATCTCGGCCATCCCGCTCGGCGGGTACGTGAAGATGTCGGGTGCGGAGCACGTTGCCGATCCGACGGGCGCGCCGCCCGACAGCTTTGTGGCGAAGCGGATCTCACTTCGGGCATTCATCGTGGCCGCGGGTCCGGTCATGAACTTCGTCTGGGCGTTCATCGTCGTCGTCGGAGTCCTGATGCTGGCCGGCCTTCCGACCTTCGGGGAGCCGGTGGTCGGCGCCGTCGCCGAGGGGTCTCGCGCGGCCCGCGAGGGCATCGCCGTGGGCGACCGGATCTCGAGCGTCAATGGTGTTGCGGTTGAGAACTGGGCCGAGATCTATGCGGAGGTGGCCAACTCACAGAGCGGTCTGTCGTTGGAGCTCACGGACGGCCGAATCGTGGAGTTCGAGCTGCCGACGGTCATCGACGACGAGACCGCCGCGTTCGACTTCGGGATCGAACCATACGTGCCGCCGATCGTTGGCGGCCTGCAGGGGAGCAGTCCGGCCGCTGCTGCGGGGATCCGCAAGGGCGACCGCATCGTATCGATCGATGGTGCCGCCGTTCGCGACTGGTACGAGGTCGGCGACACGATCCGAGCGAGACCCGACAGCGACGTTGAGATCGTGTGGGAACGTGATGGGACCGAAATGCGCGCGGCGCTTCACACGGATGTCGGCGAGGAGCCGAACGCTGAGGGCGAGATCGTGGAGGTGGGGCTCATCGGCGTCATGCGCCCGTGGGCGACCAGGAGGCTCGGTCCGGGTGAGGCCATCATCGCAAGCGCCCGATTCACGGGCAGCACGTTCTCGCAGGTGTGCGAGTTCTTTTGGGAGCTCATCACGTTCCGGGCGTCGGCCGAGCAGCTCGGCGGTCCGATCCGAGTTGTGCGAATGGCGAGTGAGAGTGCTCGGTGGGGGGGGAGTTACTTCTTCACGTTCATGGCGATCATGAGCATCAACCTCTGCGTCATCAACCTGCTGCCGCTGCCTATTCTCGACGGCGGACATCTCCTGCTGCTGCTGCTCGAGAAGATCCGGAAACGGACGCTCACGGAACGTCAGCTCGTGGTGTGGCAGCAGATCGGGCTTGCCTTCTTCGGTGTCGTGATGGTGCTTCTCGTCGTGCGGGACATCATGGGGTTGAGGTAGGAGAGCGCGTCTCGCGCCGCAACTCCTCCACGCGTTCCTCGACCTGCTCTTCGAGCAGTGACCACCTGACGGGGTCGCGGCTCAGCCTCTGAATGTGTCCGTCGATCTCGTCGCGCGAGAGGGGCTCGACGCCGAGTTCAGTTATCCTCGCCTCCGCCGTCTCGCCTGACAGACCCTCCTCGATCGAGAGCGCCAACGCCGCCATGTACTCGATGTAGACGGCGTCCGTCGGGTCCGTCTCGGCCTCGGAGCCCGCATCGGTGGCGCAGCCCGTCAGGGTGGTGGCCGCGAGGGCGAGCGCGACGGCGCACGCGGCTGCACTCACGATGGTGGACATTACGCGGCGAACATCTGCGGCGACTCTGCGTCTCATTCTGCGTCGGCCTCCGATGCTGATCGATTCGAATTCCCCCCGATGGACACCTTCATCATCGCCCGGGCGCGCGCTCCTGTCAACAGGTCGACGAATCCGGGTCCGGTTGACACCCCGCACGGGCGGGACTAGAATGAAAACTGAGCAGGTTCCTCTACGGATGGGACAACGTATGTTCATGCGAAGCGCACGACTCATGGTACTGCTGTGTGCGGTGGCAGCGGTCCTCGCCACCGCGGGCGTGGCCCGAGGCGTCCAGTTCGGCAGGAACAAGATACAGTACGAGAACTTCGACTGGCAGGTCGTCCGCACGGAGCACTTCGACGTCTACTATTACGACGGCTCGGAGGATGTCGCGGATGCCGTGTGCCGCATCGTCGAGGAGTCGAACGACCACCTCGAGGGGCTCTTCGGCCACGAACTGACGACGGTGATCCCCATCATCGTCTACGCCTCTCACAACGAGTTCCAACAGACCAACGTCCTTTCGTCGCATGTCGGTGAGGGGGTCGGTGGGTTCACCGAGCTCTTCAAGAACCGTGTCGTCATTCCGTTCACGGGCTCCTACTACGAACTCCGGCACGTCATTCATCACGAGATGACGCATGTGTTCATGTTCGACATTGTCTATCGAGGCCTTGCCGAGTCCGTCATTCGCCAGGCCTACTTCAATCCGGTTCCGCTCTGGTTCGCCGAGGGGCTGGCGGAGTTCGCATCGCAGGGATGGGACACGCAGGCCGAGATGATCCTGCGCGATCTCACGATCGCGGATGAGATCGTCCCGCTGGAGTATCTCTACGGTGGGTATCTCGTCTACAAGGAGGGGCAGTCCGCTCTCAACTTCATCGCGGACCGGTACGGCGAGGAGAAGGTCAAGGAACTCGTCCGGCTCATGGCGAGAACGCAGAACCTCGAGCGCTCACTCCGCGAGGCGACCGGCCTGTCGACGGCCGAACTCAACCAGGAGTGGGAGCGTTGGCTTCGAGACCGCTACTGGCCGGGGATCGCGGGGCTCGAGCGGGCGAGGGATAAGGCGAGACTCCTGACCGATCATCGCGAGGATCAGTCGTACTTCAATATCGGTCCCTCTACCTCACCGGACGGCAACTCGGTCGTCTTCCTCTCTGACAGAACCGGGTACGCAGACGTCTACCGCGTCTCGACGCTTGACGGCGCGACGCTCGGTCGCGTCATCAGGGGTGAGACGACCGATGCATTCGAACAGATGCACGTGCTCCGCGTAGGCTTCTCGTGGTCGCCCGACGGGACGATGATCTGCTTCGGCACGAAGGCCGGCGGCAGCGATGCGATCCACATCGTCAGGGCCGACGGGGGCGGGCTCGTTCGGAGTCTCGCGTTCGATCTCGACGGCGTCTACACGCCGGCCTGGTCACCTGACGGCGACCGCATCGCGTTCATCGGGACGAGGGATGGTGCTTCCGAACTCTACGTCACCGACGTGATGGGGGAGACACTCGTGCGGCTGACCGATGACTACGACGACGAACGCAACCCCGCGTGGTCGCCCGACGGCCGGTCGATCGCGTTCGAGTCCGATCGGGACTCGCCGCTCGACCGCGGCTTCGATCGAAGTTATGACCTCTATGTCGTTGATGTTGAGAGCAAGCACGTTACGCCGCTGGTTCGCGGTCCCGGCTGGGAGCAGTCCCCCACGTGGTCGCCGGACGGTCGGTACGTGATCTACTCATCGGACCGCTTGGGAACTCCCGACCTCTACCTCGCCGACCTCGGGGACTCCACGTGCGTGCGGCTCACGTCGTTCGTCGGCGGCGCGGAGACGCCGAGCTGGTCCCGGGACGGCGACCGGCTCACCTTCGCGGTGTACGAGCGCGGCGGCTGGGATGTGGCTGTTGTGAAGGCACCTCTGACGCACTTCGCCGGCGCCATTGAACGAGGCGAGCGCTTCGCGGCGGTCTCGGACGTCGACGCGCCGGAGCCGTTCGACGACTATCAGGACGAGTGGGTCGCGGTGGTTGAGGACTTTGCCCCCGACCCTGACGACGAGGCCGGGGTCGCCCCCGTCGAAGGGGATGAGCGCACCGATGTCGTGACGTTCGGCCGGGAGGGCGAGATCATCGACGATGCGTCCGATGCTGGCGGTCTGTCTCCAGCCTCCGACAGCGTGAGCGCCGCGGCTGACACGACCGCTACGGAGCCGTCGCCGGTCGACCCCACCGAGATCTCGACGTTCGCGCCGGAGAGCCCGCCGCCGATGCTCGACCCGCAGCCGCGGCTGAGGCCGGGGAGTCGACCGGGGAGCGACGGAGTCGGGGATGTCGACACCGCTGGGGTCTCCGATGAACCGGTCGAGAGCGATGCCGTCCGGAAGGCGCGGAGCGCGTATTCCCGGGCCACCGGACAGCTGCCTCCGAGCATCGAGGAGGAGGAGCGGCTCGCCGGGACCGTCGAGCGGTACACGCCCAAGTTCAGCCCCGACTGGATCGATGGCGGCTTCTCGTACAGCTCGGCATACGGATTCGGCGGCACCGCCGAGATCGCCGTCAGCGACATCCTGGGAAACCACCGCTTCTACGTCGCGACCGACTTCTTCTCGAGCTTCGAATTCTCGAACGCGCACGTTCGGTACGAGTACCTGGCGAACCGTGTCAACTACGCGCTCTCCGTCTACACGTATCGTGAGTACTACTACTCCGACCGCACGCGACTCGGCGAGGATCTCGGTGAGAAACGCTACTTCACCGAGCGCAACTACGGCGTGTCGGTCGGCCTGACGTATCCGTTCAGTCATTTCTCGCGCGTCGAGCTCGACATCGGGAGTCTGTCGCTCTTGCGCCGCTTCGCCGAGGAGGACGCGGAGGGCGATGTCGAACTCACCGATGACCTTGCCAACGGGGCATGATGCGTACACGAGAGCCTTTTCGACGTCCGGACGCTTGTGGATGGTGCGGCGATACTCGTATCTCTTCGATCCGTCAAATATCCTGAGAGCGAACTCGGGTTTAATCGACAACAATAGCTTCATCGGTCCTGCACTCCTGAAGTATGGTGAGCAGGTGCGCCCTGCTCATCTTCGTGAAACCTCT
>CAZRAD010000021.1:0-25374 GCA_964597945.1 uncultured bacterium | reverse complement strand
GCCGGAGACGCAGGCGCTCCGCGCGTTCGATCTGGACAAGAGACCTGTGACGTCGCTGACGTTCCACTCGGGCGCCGTCTACGTCAACTACCTCTGGGACTACACGTATGCCGCGACCCCCGACGAGCCGATGATCATCACGATCTCGGATATGTACGGCTCGCTGAGCGGTCTCCCCGTGACCAACGGCGCCGACTGGTACGTGGCGGACGGAACCTGTCAGGACTGGTGCTACGAGACGCGTGGTGAGATCGATACGACGATCGAGGTGTCGGTCACGAAGGACCCGCCGTCCTCACAGATCGACCCGATCTTCAACGACAACCGTCCCGCCATGCTCTATCAGGCAAGGATGTCGGGCCGCGGGATCCGCGGGCTGGTGACCGATGCCGAGACCGGCGACCCCATCGATGCGACGATCAGCATCCCCGAGATCGGCAAGGACATCTACACCGATCCGGACGTGGGTGACTACCACCGGATGGTCGAGACCGGCACCTACACGGTTGTCTGCTCGGCCGACGAGTACCCGACTCAGACGGTCTACAACGTCTCGGCGAGTCTCGACACGTTCGTCGTCGTGAACTTCGCGCTCGAGCCACCGCCGCGCGGTTCGATCGCCGGCTACGTCCGCGACGAGTCCATGTCGCCGCTCGCAGGTGCGATGGTCGAACTGACCGACGCCACCGGCTACTCCGACGTGAGTGATGCCACCGGCTACTACGAGATCAACTACATCCCGGTCGGAGCGTACGATGTCCGCGCTTCCAAGAGCGGCTACGCTTCGGGCGAGGAGCTCGATGTCTCCGTGAGCGACGGCACGATCGCTGCGCTCAACTTCGTGCTGGCAGCCCCCGACTTCTTCGACGATATCGAGTCCGGGCTCGCGGAATGGACCGGGAGCTGGGGGACGACGACGACCACGTCGTACAGCCCGAGCACCTGCATGACCGACAGTCCCGGCGGGAACTACGGGAGCAACGACTTCGAGACGATGACGCTCGCGACCCCCATCGACCTCAGCTCCGCGGAGAGCGCCGAGCTCTCGTTCTGGCATCGCTACGATACCGAGTCCGGCTACGACTACTGCTACGTCGAGGTGAGCACGAACAACGGCTCCACCTGGACCGACATCGCGGCGTACGACGGCAGCCAGTCGGCCTGGACCGAGGAGACGCTCGACCTGACGAGCTACGTCGGCGCATCGCAGTTCAAGATCCGGTTCCTGCTTGATTCCGACGGATACATCGAACGCGACGGCTGGTACGTCGACGACGTGCTCCTCTCGATCGAGGGACCGGAGACGGGCATCGATGAGTTCGTCACACGGGAGCTGGCCATCTCCAACTTCCCGAACCCGTTCAACCCGCGCACGAGCGTGAGCTTCCGGATGCCGTCATCCGGGACCGCAGACGTCCGCGTGTACGATGCGGCCGGCAGGCTCGTGCGGACGCTTCTGGTGGGGGACGAACGCGAAGCCGGCGTGCACCAGGTCATCTGGGATGGCCGGGACGACGCGGGCCGCGGTGTAGCGGCGGGCGTGTACTTCTCACGGATCATCGCCGCGGGCCGTGAGGCGTCGGCGAAGATGGTGCTTCTGAAGTAGTGCGGCCGTCGTCGGGTGGCGACGACGGCTCGGCGGTTGCTGCGGCAGCTTGGGAGTCGCTGGCGCGACTCCACGCTCGCTGTGATGCGACAGCTGCGAGTACGACCATGACCACAGCGGGGCGGCCTGATGGCCGCCCCGTTTCCGTTGTCGACACGTGCGCGGCGTCGGTTTCGGTTCCCACCGGCGGAGCGTATGATGTCGCGAACGCGCTTGACACTCTTCGAGCCGCGATGCAAGAATCACGAGCGAACCGGAGCCTTGTGGTTTCGGACCCCTTGTCGGACCAGACGGGAGGAAGTTTGAGGCGTTTCAGAGTGCTGGGTCTCATTCTCGGGGTTCTCGTCTGTGCGGCGGTCCTCATCGCGCCGACGCCCGAAGGGCTCGCATCTGAAGCACAGAGTGCTTTGGCCATCTTCGCGCTCTGCTTCGTACTGTGGGTCACCGGCGCACTCCCGCTGGCGGTGACCAGCATCCTCGCGATCGTGCTGCTCCCGACACTCCGTGTCATTCCGGCCTCCAGGTCGTTCTCGCTCTTCGGCAGTTCGGCCGTCTTCTTCATCCTCGGCGCGTTCATCATCGCCGCGGCGATGATGAAGTCGGGACTCTCGACGCGTCTCGCGCTGGCGTTCCTGCGGCGGTTCGATTCCGGCCCGAGGACGCTCCTCGCAGGCGTGATTCTCGCGGGCGGGTTCCTCGCGTTCTGGATGCCCGAACACGCCGTTGCCGCGCTGATGTTCCCCATCGTTCTTGAGATCGCAAGGGCCCTCGAACTCGAGCCCGGCCGGAGCCGATACGGGCGCGCGCTCTTCCTCGCGCTCGCGTGGGGAACCGTGGTGGGTGGTGTCGCGACCTTCCTCGGGGGCGCGAGGAACCCTCTGGCGCTCGGGATCCTCAAGGAGCACTATGATCTGACGATCGGGTTCCTCGACTGGATGGTCGCGGTCGCGCCGCTGTCCGTGATCCTCATGGGTGCCATCTTCCTGCTGCTCTCCAGATCGTTCCCGTCGAACGTCACCGATGTGTCCAGAGCCGGCGTGGTGCTGCGCGAGAAGGCGAATGCGCTTGGTCCGATGGGGCGTCGCGAGAAGGGGATCGCTGCGATCGTCATCATCACGATCATCTCCTGGATCGTTGCCGGGCGTGGGTTCGATCTCGCGTCGATATCGCTGCTGGCCGCGGTCTCGATGTTTGCGTTCGATCTCATCGACTGGAAGAGTGTCGAGGAGTACGTGAACTGGGGAGTGATCCTGATGTATGGCGGCGCGATCGCGATCGCGGCCGCTCTCCACGAGACCGGGGCGGCGAAGTGGATCGCGGAGGCCGGGATGGCGCGCATCGGAGCGATGCCGCCCTTCTGGATGCTGATGACGTTCGCCCTCGTGGCGACCTTTCTGACGGAGGCCATCAGCAACGTCGCGGCGGTGGCGCTTCTTCTGCCGATCTGCTTCGGCATCGCGGAGGGGGCCGGGATACCTCCGGTTCTCGTCGTCTACGCGGTCGCGGTGCCGGCGGGTCTTGCGTTCGCGCTTCCGATGGGGTCGCCGCCGAACGCCATCGCTTACTCCGCCGGCTACTTCCGGCTCAAACACGCCGTGAGCGTGGGCGCGCTCCTGAAGATCGTCGCGCTCGCGCTCTTCGCGGCGGCAGCGTTGTTCTACTGGCCCGCTCTCGGTCTGGTCGTGTGATCCGATCGACAGCCGGTTGTCTCTGGAGGTGACCTCTTGAAGCGGACGCTTCTCATAATGTCCCCGTCGCGGGTCTCCTCGACCTGTGTCGAACGGGCGCTCGCATCCGCGGAGCGTGCCGACGGCGAACTCGTCGTCGTGTACATTCTCGACACGACGCTTGCCGACGACGTCCAGGAGCGCATCCAGGACTTCGGATTCGTCGGCGACGTTCCGAGCGCGCGCTTCCTCGACGCGGTGAGGGAGGAACACAGGAGGAGAGGGGAGGCGGAACTCGAGCGGATAGCCGGATTGGCTGAGGCGCGCGGGGTCTCCGTCGCCGTCGAACTCGTCGCGGGAGAGTTCCTCCGTCTGTCACTCGCGGCCGCTGAGCGCATCGCGCCGTCCGAGATATTCGTGGCGAGGCAGGATCGACCTGCGCTCTCGCGGCTTGTCATCGGTTCCGACGTGAAGCGACTTGAGCGGGACGCGAGCTGCGACGTGAACGTGTACCGGGCCGGCGATCGCGATGGCGGGGGCCGCGAGAGCGGCAACGAGGGATCGTAGGCGCGACGCCCGGCACGAACATACGCGACGCCCGGCACGAATGCCGGGCGTCGTTGGGTACTTCCCCCTGTATCTCCTCCTCGCGCGCTAGCCTCCGATTCGCGCGAGTTCCTGCTCCAGAAGTGATCTGAGCTGTTCATCCTGCGCGACCTGGATCGCCTGTCGGAGTTCCGTCTTCGCTTCCTCCACTCGCCCCTGCTCCGAGAGAAGTCTCGCGAGGTTCGCGCGCGGTGCGGCTGTTCGCGGCCTGAGCGTGATCTCGCGTCGCAGCTCCTCCTCGGCCGCGGCGAAGTTGCCCATCGAGTAATAGGCGTCTGCGAGGCGCGTGTGCACGTGGTCGACTGGTGTGCGACCCGCCTGAGCGGCGTTGAGCGCCGAGATGGCCTGTTCGTAGCGGCCGTTCGCGAGATAGATGTCGGCGAGACGCGAAAGCGCCGGCGTATGGCGGTCGTCGATCTCGATCGTGCGGATGAGCGCCTCGACCTCACGCTCTATCTCATTGTCCGCCATGTGGATCAGCGCAAGGGTGTAGGTGGCGTCGACGCTCTCCGGATCGAGCTCGAGAGCGCGGTCCAGATACGCGATGGCCTCCTCGGTCTGATCGAAGAGCTTGTACGTCTGTCCGAGGCCCACCAGCGCGAGGACGTTCTCGCCCTCCATCTCGATGGCCCGGCGGAACGACCGCTCCGCACCCTCCAGGTCCTCCATCCTCAGCTGAGCCGATCCCAGACTGACGTAGGCCTGGACGTACTGCGGGTCGATCTCGATGGCCCGCCGGAAGTTCGAGACGGCGCCCGCGATGTCGCCGTCTCTCATCATGAGAATGCCCTCGTTGACGAGGGTCTGCTGCTCGGTCGCGTCCGCCTTCTCCATGAACTCGAATGAACCCGCGCGCCGCGAGGTGCTTGCGAAGCTCGTGCCGGCAAGGTCGGTCGCGAGCTGCGGGGCCGTGGTGACCCCCATCGCCGTCAGGATGACGAGCAGCAAGGCGCCGACGCCGCCGACCACGCCTGGAACGACTCCGGGGCGCGCGCGCAGGAGTCCGATGAGTCCAAGGACACCGAGAACGACGCCGGGGATCGCATAGAGTGGTTCACGCAGCACGGTCGCGGGGACGAGGGCGGCCAGCAGGACCCCCACACCGGCGACAGTGCGAGCCGTCTCCTCTCCCGCAAGTCTGGACATCGATAGTGAGAGAGGAGCGTCACCCGCGGTCGGGTCCCACACGTCCCGCGCCAGGAAGGCGAGGATCGAGGAGAGGACCGTTATCGTGACGATGCTCTTCGGGAGCCAGAGAGCGGCCTGTTCCCCGGCGTATGCGCAGAACCCGAGACTCAGGGCGAAGAGCGCGACCCCACCGATCATCAGACCGGCGAGCGGCGTGTAGCGTCCCAGCCGGAACGGCGGCGCGTAGTAGAGCGTGTAGACCGCGAGCGTCGCGAGGACATATGTCAGCGCGACGTAGCTGACGGAGAGCGAGAACAGGACGGCGAATCCCATCATCACGAGTCCGAGCTGTAGCATCCGGGTTCTGTCCTCCGACGGTGCGGTTTCCCCGTCGTGCGCGAACCAGAGCCGCATGAATGTGGCCGTCTGCGCCGTGAAAAACGACGCGACAACGAGTCCGATGAGCGAGATGAGGTCGAACGGGTGGGCGACCGAGATGGCTCCGGTCGACCCGAGCAGGAGCCGCGCGCCCAGAACGATGCCGGCGGCGGTCGCGACGAGATGCAGACCGACCGTGGGCACGTCGATTCGTCGGACAAGCCGCCAGAACGCCTCACGGTCATAGAGCCAGTACCAGATCTTGAGGATCGGTATGAGGACGATGAGGTCGATGAGCGAGTTCGAGAGATCCGAGAGCGCGAAAGGCGTGACGTTCACGAACGCTCGGTAGACGTTCGCCCGCGCGAAGAACAGCTGGTAGACGTTGTCGATCTCCGCGCCGAAGAGCCGGGTGATCGCAACCGTGATCGGGGGAAGCGCGAAGAAGAGGAACATCGTGGGGTAGACCACGATGAACGCCAGCAGCGCGCGCCCGAGGCTCCTGGTCTTGATATGGACGTAGACGGCGGCCAGGATGCAGCCGACGGCGGCCTCGAGCCGGATGCCTGCCGTCGTTCCCTGGAAGCCGTGGTAGAACGGGTTGAGGAGGTTCACGAACGCCGTCCCCAGACCCGTGTGGTCGGGAATGAGGTATCCGATCAGCTCCGGGTTCTCTCCGCCTCTCGCCAGCAGGAGATCGAGCAGCGGCGGCAGGAGCGTCAGCAGCCATGCGAACAGCATGAGTTTCGTGACGCGTTCGATCCGCTCCCGGGCCATGAGTGCCAGGACGACCGAGAGTCCGAGCATCGGCGCGATGTAGGCCAGCGGGTAGTGAATGAAGTACGAGAGGAAGTAGATGGTCTTCAGCTGCCCCGAGACCTGCTCGAGGAAGTGCCGGACCACGATGATCGCCGCGAGGATCAACAGCCAGCGACCGAGCGTGATCGGCATGCTCTCGACAGTGTCGATGAGTCCCGTAAGACGTTCTCTGGGTCCGCGCTTCATCAGTTTGAGGCCTCCTCATGTGATCCTTTGCAGGTATCCGTCTTTAAGAGCTTACGTCTGCGCGCTCTAGGGTGTCAAGCCGCCTCCCGGAACGGCCCAAACAGCTTGACCCGGGGACGTTCCGACCGATAGAATCCAAAGACTATACGCGACGAACGGGACACGACACGTATCGGGGAACCGGCATGTCCGGGGGTACCGGTCGAGGGAGCACAGCTATGACCGAGAACTTCGACGACAGCGAGATGGCCCAACTGCTGGCCGATGAGAACGAGAAGCTCTCCCAGCTGCGAGAACTCGTCGACGGCGCGTGCGAGGAGATCATGGGAGGCCGGCTTGATGTCTCCGAGGCGACGGTGATCGCTCAGCGCGTGCGCCGACAGGCCGCTGAGATCATTCCCGACATGATGGACAAGTTCGATCTCATCTACCAGAGCAGGTTCGAGCGACTGATTTCACAGTACGTATCGGTCCGATCCTCCTCCAAAGACGCCTGATAGGCGACCGCACTGCTCAGGGGGATCCAGATGAGGCTCACGGTCCTCGCCAGCGGAAGCTCCGGGAATGCCTTCCTCATATCCACCAGTACGACGAGCATTCTCGTGGACGCCGGCATCTCGGCGAAACGGGCGGCGTGTGCCATCGCCGATGTGGGTGAGGACGCGTCCGACCTCGCCGCCGTGTTCGTGACACACGAGCACTCCGATCACATCAGCGGGATCGGCCCCATAGCGCGGCGCTTCGGCCTGCCCGTGCATGCGACGCGCGGCACACTCCGTGCGATCAACCGGCGCGCCGGTGACGGGTTCACAAGGGTTCCCATCGCGCCGGGAGAGCCGCTCTCGGTCGGCGACATCACTCTCTCGCCGTTCTCGACCAGCCACGATTGTTCGGATCCCGTCGGGTATGCCTTCGAGGCGGATTCGGCGCGTCTCGTTGTGGCAACGGACCTTGGAGTTGTGGGATCGGCGGTCCGCCACCAGATGGCACGTGCGGACTGCGTCGTGCTCGAGTTCAACCACGACGAGCGGATGCTCGTCGACGGCCCGTATCCGTGGCCGTTGAAGCAGCGGATCATGAGCAACGTCGGACATCTGTCCAACGAGACGGCCGCCCGTGAACTGGCACGTTCGGCGGACCATCCCGTGTCGACGGTGGTCCTCGCGCACCTTTCGGAGGAGAACAACAGGCCGCGTCTGGCGTATGAGGCTGCCGCCGCCGCGTTGGATGCGGCCGGTCGGTCGGACGTCGCGGTCCTGCTGGCAAGTCAGAAGGAGCCGCTGGGGCCGATCGAGATCATAAGGAGGAGCGACAGGGAATGCACAAGATCGCGGTCATCGGAACGGGCTACGTCGGACTTGTAGGAGGAGCCGGCCTGGCCGACTTCGGCAATACGGTCATCTGCGTGGACCTGATCAGAGAGAAGATCGAGAAGCTGAAGGCGGGAGAGATCCCATTCTACGAGCCGGGGCTCTCGGAGGTGGTGCTTCGGAACGTGCGGGAGGGGCGGCTCGAGTTCACGACCGACTTCGAGCGCGCGGTGAAGGAGTGCGACGTCATCTTCTGCGCAGTCGGCACGCCGGAGGGTGAGGACGGAGCGGTCGACCTGTCTCAGGTCGACGCGGTTGCGCGCGACATCGGCAAGCACATGGACGGCTACCGCATTATCGTCCAGAAGAGCACCGTCCCGGTCGGGACGGCCCGGCGCATCAGCAGGATCATCCGCGATCAGCAGTCCGAGCCTCACGAGTTCGATGTCGTCTCGAACCCCGAGTTCCTTCGGGAGGGTTCCGCCGTCGGCGACTTCATGCGGCCCGACCGCGTCGTCGTGGGCGCAGACAGCGACAAGGCGTTCCAGGCGATGCGGAGCATCTACTCGCCGCTCTACCTGATCAGAACGCCGATCGTCGAGACGACTCCTGAGAGCGCCGAGCTGATCAAGTACGCATCGAACTCGTTTCTCGCTACGAAGATCAGTTTCATCAACGAGGTCGCGAATCTCTGTGAGCGGGTCGGCGCGGACGTGCAGACCGTCGCGTACGCCATGGGTCTCGATAAGCGGATCGGGCCGAAGTTCCTGCACGCGGGGGCCGGGTACGGCGGCTCGTGCTTCCCGAAGGACACCAAGGCGCTCACCAAGATCGCCGAGTCGGCCGGTGTGGAGTGCAGCATCGTCAGCTCGTCGGTTCGGGTCAACATCGAGCAGAAGCTGCGAATGGTCGACAAGGTCGTCGCAGCGGCCGGCGGCGACGTCGCCGGGAAGACGGTCGCGCTACTGGGGCTGGCGTTCAAGCCGAACACGGACGACATGCGGTATGCGGCGTCGATCGTTCTCGCCGAGGGGCTGAACGAACTCGGCGCAGTCGTTCGTGGTTTCGACCCGGTCGCCATGGACAACGCGCGCGCGATCATGCCGTTCGTGACGCTCACGGACGACGCGTACTCGGCGGCGGAGGGCGCGGACGTTCTCGTGCTCGTCACCGAGTGGAACGAGTTCAGACAGCTTGACATCGAGCGTCTTATGAAGGTGATGCCGGGTCGCGCCGTCGTCGACTGTCGCAACATCTACCAGCCCGAAGACTTCGAGAGGCATGGGTTCACATACGATGGTGTCGGCCGAGGCCGAGCAGCGTAGCCTGGAGGCAGCGTAGCCTGGCGGCCGCGCCGAGTCGGGGACTGAGCACCGCTTCGTGGACCCGAGTGCGCGGTCTCGGAGTTTGGTGCTCCGAGCAACGAAAAACGAGGGGGACACAATGCCTGCGAATGCAGTCCCGCCGGGCGTGAAGGCCAGGCGCCTCATCGACGGGGTCGAGATTAAACAACTCCGGCTCATTCCCGACGAGCGCGGGTATCTCATGGAGATGCTCCGTTCGGACGATGAGATGTTCCAGAAGTTCGGACAGGTCTATCTGTCCGCGGCCTATCCCGGCGTCGTGAAGGGATGGCACTACCACAAGGTTCAGACCGACTACTTCACCATCGTCAGCGGGATGATGAAGGTGGTGCTCTACGACGGCCGCGAAGGATCGCCCACCCACGGCGAGATCAACGAGTTCTTCATGGGCGAGCAGAACCGTATCCTCATCACGATCCCGCCGGGTGTGCTCCACGGCATGAAGGCCATCGGCGACAAGCCGGGACTCCTCGTGAACTGCCCGACCGAGGTCTACTGCTACGGTGAGCCGGATGAGTTCCGCGTCGATCCGCATGATGGTACTGTGCCGTACGACTGGGGAAGGCATGACGGGTAGCGGAATCAGCCATCGTTGACAGTCTTCCAAATCGCGTGATAGAGTGCGAGGTTGAACGCCAACGACCGTGCGGAGCTGCAGGTTCGTCCCGCACGTACCCGCGCAGTCCGGGGATTGACTATGACTCCATTTGCAGTACTGATGACCGCCGCGTTGCTGGCCGGCCCCACGGGTCTCTCTCAGCAGACCGTGCCGGAGCAGCCGCTGACCACGATCGAAGAACAGCCGGTTGCGCCATCTCCGACTCGCGTCGTGGACCTGCCGATCGACCGGGCCGAGTACATCGTCGGTCCGGGGGACGAGCTTCTGCTGACGCTCAGCGGCGAAGTGAACGAGGCCGAGCATCTCACGGTGTCGCCCGAGGGCGCGCTGATCGTTGGTTCCGTGGGTTCACTCCCGGTATCCGGGTTCACCCTGGAGGAGGCCGAGAGCGAACTCCGAGGCTTCTTCGACGAATACTACCATGGTATCGACATCTCTCTGAATCTCATCTCCCCCCGTGACGTCGTGATTCACGTGACCGGTGCGGTCGCGGAACCGGGCCACTACGAGGCGACGGCCGCTATGCGTGTTGCCGCCGTGGTTGAGCTGGCTGGCGGAGTCATTGAGGACGGCTCTCTGAGAGCCGTACGGCTCCTCGTGCCGGGCGGAGACGCGCGGCGCGTCGACCTGCTCCGGTATGCGTACCTGGGTGAGCTCGCCGCAAACCCGCTCGTGATGGAAGGAGCGGTCATTCATGTTCCCTTCCAACTCCGGACGGTCGAGGTCCGTGGCGCCGTGAATCGTCCTGATGAGTATGAACTCGTCGCCTCGGACGACGTGTTGAAGCTCATCAGGCTCGCTGGCGGCACGGCACCCGACGCGGAGCTGTCCAACGTGGAGCTGGTGCGGTTCTCGGATGAGAACCCGCGACTGTACACACGGATGCTGCTGGATCTGACCGACGCGTCCGGGGACGCTGCCGCGCGCGCCGGGAACGCGCAGACCAGGCTCGAGGATGGGGACAGGATCTTTGTGCGAAGGCTCGAGGGATGGCATCGTGACGCGCGGGTCGAGGTGCGCGGCGAGGTCGCTATGCCGGGCACGTACTCCGTCAATGAAGGTGAAGAGGGTATCCGCGATGTCGTCTCTCGCGCCGGCGGACCGACCGATGCCGCCGACCTCGCGGGCGCAACACTTCGTCGGCGCGCTTCACGCGGGATCGATAGTGGCGTCCAGAGGCAGGTTGAGCTGCTGGAGGAGTACGAGTCGGTCCATATGACCTACGAGGAGTATGCGTTCTTCGTCTCGCAGCGGATAGAGCTTCCCGACCAGGTGTCGGTCGACATCGAGTCGCTTCTCAGCAACGGAGGAGAGGAGGACGATGTGCTCCTCCTCGATGGAGACATCATCGAGATTCCGCGCTCTCTGTCGGTCGTTCGCGTCAGCGGTGCGATCCAGAGACCGGGCTTCGTCAATTTCACAGCGAACGCATCAGCAAAGGACTACGTCGCGCTGGCCGGTGGCTTCACGAGCGACGCAAACCGTCGCGGCCTGCGGATCGTCAAGTCGCAGTCAGGAAGCCGTCTCCGTGCATCGCGGGACGTGCGGATCGAACCGGGTGATATGGTCTGGATCCCGCGCAGGCCCGCGCGCGACTGGTGGGAGATCACCAAGGAGATCCTCACGGTCGTCGGCCAGGTGGCCACGATCTATCTTGTTGTCGACAACATCGCAACCCAGTAGTCGAGAGCCAACCGGAGGACCACTTGGAGCAGAGACCATCCGACGCAGGTTCCGGTACCGAGACCGTCAGGCCGCTCTCAGACTACGTCTTCGTGCTCATCAAGCGGCGCCGGCTTATCTTCCTGAACATTCTCGTCGTCGCGGTTCTGACCGCGATCGTGTCGCTCGTTATGCCCTCCTGGTACACGTCGACCGGAACGCTGTTACCCACCGAGTCCGGGCAGCCCAACGTCGGGCTGATGTCGATGATCGAGTCGACCTTCCCTCTGTTGGGGATTCCCGGTGTTTCTGCGCCGTCCGAATCGATGGTGGCGATCCTGACGAGTCGGCGAGTCGCGGACGACGTCATCGAGGCGAACGATCTCATGTCCGTCTTCCGCTCACGGACGATGGACGGCGCCGTCAGGACGCTCAGAGAGCGATCGGCTGTCGATGTCAACGAGAGCGGAGTCCTGCGGATCACGGTCGAGGATCGCAGCGCCGAGCGCGCGGCGGCGATCGTGACCTCATTCATCGCATCGCTCGAGCGCTACAACCAGGAGACCCGCACGACTTCGGGCCGCCGCATGCGTGAGTTCGTCGAGACGCGCATGGCCGAGACGAAGCTCGCCCTCGCCGGCGCGGAGGAGAAGCTCTCCGCGTTTCAGACGGAGCATGCGAGCATCGAGATAGGTGAACAGGCCCGCGCGGCGATCACGGTGCTGGCGCAGGCCGAGGCCGAGGTGACGGCTCTCCAGGTTCAGCTGGGGATTCTCAGAAGCTACGCCAATGAGAACCACCCGGGTGTGCTAGAACTCGAGGCGAGGATCCGCGAGCGGCGGCGGGTGCTTGGCGACCTCAGGACCGGAGACGGTGCCGACGCCTCCGGTATGGCCCCGTCTCTTGGTGATCTGCCGGAACTCGGTATCGAACTTGCCCGCCTGATGCGCGAGGTTGAAATGCAGAACGGCGTGTACTACCTGCTTTCCCAGGAGCTCGAGTCGGCGAAGATCCAAGAGGCCCGAGATACTCCGACGATTCAGATCCTCGACACACCGCGTCCGGCCGACCGGCGCACGAGGCCGCAACGCAAGCTCATGGTCGCCATAGGAGTCCTTCTGGGACTCCTGATCGGGATCATCATGGCACTCCATCGTGAGTTCCTCGAAACGACAGACGCGTCGCACCCCGCCAGGCGGAACATCGACGCAGCCATGTCCGCTCTGAAGGAGGACACGGCTCGGCTGCGGGGACGGTAGGATTGGGCGCCGACGCTCTTCTCTCTGGACACAACACGACGGGCCGCCGCTGGCCGTGCGACTCTATGCGGGCGCTGGTGTTCTTCAGTCTGCTCGTCGTTCTCCAGGTGTGGGCGGCGGTCATTGCCTCCTACGAGCCACTTCAGTTCCTGGCCGGTGTGCTCTTCCTTGCGGCCGTGGTCGCATCGTTCCGTTCCACGTTGACAGGCCTTGCCCTCATCATCATCTCACAGCTCTATCTTCTCCAAGGCACCGCCGAGATCAACGCGGGAGAGGTCGCGTATGCGGCCGTGTTCATCTCAACGCTTCTGGGGTGGGTGCTCCGCGACGGGCGCACCTTGGAGGGGCATCGGCTTCTCCGCTCGCCCGTCGGCGCTTCACTCCTTGTCTTTCTGGGACTGTGCGTCGGCTCGCTGGTTCTGGTCGCACTGTACGGGGGAAGCCCGTTGTGGTGGTTGCGAGACCTTGTACGGTTCTCGTATCTGCTTCTGTTCTTCCCTGTGGCCGGGGCAGTGAAGTCGCGTAGCGCCGCGTTCGTCGTGCTCGGGTGTCTCGCCGCCGTGATTCTCTACCACGGCGTGCTTACCATCGCCGGGTACGCTCGGGCCGTCGCCTCGACCGAGGCTCTCTGGCAGCTTCGGTATCAGCGGGTCGCACTCCACGAGATCTTCGCGCTGGCCACACTTGTGGCATCATTCGCGGTGTTCCTTCGTGCTCGCTCGCGCGCAGTATCGGTCGTGGCTCTTTCGATGGGGCTGCTCGGTCTGATAGCGCTTGGCGTTTCCTTCACACGCGGCTACTGGATGGCCGCCGTGCTGGCGTGCGCTCTCGTCGCGATGATGCTGCGCGGCCCTGCCCGTCGGATCGCAGCGTTCTGGCTGATTCTCCTCGTCGCCATCTTCTCGGGAGGCATGACCGTGTTCTCCGCGAAGTTCATCGGCGTCTTGATTTCGATGGCGGACCGACTCTCCACGTTCACAAGTCCTTTGCGTGTTCTCTCGGTTCAAGAGCGGATGGCTGAGACGCGCGCGGCAATCGATATGGTCATATCCGCTCCGGTCTTCGGCCGTGGGCTTGGAGCCGAAGTCTCGTACATGTCGCCGCTTCAGCACCACGTCATCACACGGCCGTTCATTCACAACGCGTATCTGTTTGTTTGGTTGAAGCTCGGTATCGTTGGACTGGTTTCGTTCCTGGTGTTCTATCTCCGAAGTATTCGCATGACCCTTCGCGCGGCCGCGCGTGCGTCGTCCGCCATCGCTCGTGCGATGCTCTTCGCCGGGGCTGCCGTACTGATTGCGGCCGTTCCTCTCTCCTTCACGTCGCCACAGTTCTACGACAAGAGCTCGGCTCTCGTGCTGGCGCTCGTGCTCGGACTCTCGCATGCCTCGCTTCGCGGAAGGCTCGACATCGTCGCCGGAGAACCGGCGCCGGCTCCGGGAGTCGTCGATGAGAGATAAGCGGTCTGACAAGGACGAACGGATCAGAGTGCTTGCAATCGACCACACGGTTGGCGTGGCCCCGTTCAGGAAGAAGTTCGAGGCGATCGCGAGTCATGGCGACATCGACCTCACAGTGCTCGCTCCCGCTGTCTGGAAGGAGAACTACCGGGCCATTGTCCCGCCGGCGATCGGGCGTGGATATGCGATCCGAACAGGGAGCGTCGTCTTTCCCGGTTACAACAACCGTGCGTTCTTCGCGACGGGTCTCGCATCAGCGATTCGTAGTGTGCGGCCACACATCATCGATCTGTACGAGGAGGCTTTCAGTCTCTTTCTTCTCCAGACCTCGGTCCTCGCGGGAATTCTCGCCCCGGAGGCGAAGATCATATTCCATTCATCGGACAGCCTCTCTTTCGACGACAGGTACCCGTACCGGCCGTCCCGGATGTACGCGGCGATCCAGCGGCGCACGCACCGCGTCGCATCGTATGCTTTCACGATCAATGAGATAGCTGGTGAGCTCCTGCGCTCCAAGGGATACATCGGCCCGATCACGCGCGTGTTCCACGGCGTCGACGAGGAGGAGTTTCGCCCCATGGACGCTTCCGAGCTGCGGAGCGAGCTGCGACTGCGCGGTCCTGTGGTCGGATGCGTCGGGCGGCTCACCTACAAGAAGGGTGTGGACGTTCTCATTCGCGCCGTGGCCGCACTGCAGGATCCGCCTGAACTCGTCATCATTGGCGACGGGGAGGAGAAGCCGCGCCTTGAGGCGCTGGCGGTGGACACCGGGATCGGCGAGACGACCCGGTTCGTAACAGGGGTCACCCACGAACAGATCCCCGCCTATCTCAATGCGTTGGATGTGATGGTTCTGCCATCGATCCGCTCGGAGAAGTTCAATGAGCCGTTCGGGCGAGTTCTCGTCGAGGCCATGGCGTGCGGCGTGCCCGTTATCGGCACCACCTGTGGCTCGATGGCGCTCGTACTCGGCGATGCGGGACTCATCGTTCAGGACAACGACGTCGATGCGCTCAACGACCAGCTTCGATCGCTTTTGTCCGACCGCGCCCTGATGGATGAACTGTCCAGTCGTGGGCGCCAGCGGGTGCTGGATCTCTACACATGGCCGCGGTTCGCGAGTCTTATCCACCAAGGGTATCTGGACGCACTCAAGGACTGAGTCTCCGATGGAGTACCTGTTTCTCGCCACATCGAGCGTAGTCAGTGCGATCGTCAATGCGGTACATGGCCGCCCGCGGGAAGCGGCGCGCAGTGTCGTCGTATTCAAGCTGGACCACCTCGGCGATCTCATTTCGGCCGCTCCGGCAATCTCGGCGATCCGGCACATTCACCCGGATGCGGAGCTGACGCTTGTTGTCGGCAGCTGGTGTGAGGAACTTGCCAGAGCGCTGTTCCCCGTCGATATCGTGGTTGCCTATGACAGTCCGCGGTTCGATCGCGCCGAAGCTGGGATGCAGGCGGAACGGCGAGCACTCAGAGACGTTCTCGGCGGACGATCATTCGATATCGCCTATGGGCTTCGCGATGATCGGTCATCTCTCTCCTTCTGCTTGTGGGGTGGGGCTAAACGACGTCGCGACCGCGGCTCCGTTCGCATCCGTGACCGCGCGGGGCGGCTGGCAGCCAGACTGCTCGGGCGAGGCGCCCCGGGGCCTCGGTCGGAATCCGATACCAACCTCCTCATCGCCGGTGTCTCTCCGGAAGCATCGACGGCATCGGGTCGGCTCGAACCGCGTCCGTCGGATGTCGAGCAGGTGGAACAGGACGTCCGGCGATCGCGGGCGGGTGCGACTGGTCCACTCATCGTGCTTCATCCCGGCGCTGCGTGGGTCCACCGGCGCTGGCCCGTGGAGCGGTACGCGGAGCTGGCGGCGGCAGTGCGTGAGGAACTCGATGCCGTGGTTTTTGTGACCGGTTCCGCGGGCGAGCGGGAGCTGGCCGACCTCGTGGTCGCAACCGAGTCTCCGGGGCATGTCGTGGCCGGTGAGTACGGGATAGGGGAGGTGGCCGCGTTGCTCTCCCTGGCCGACGTCTTCGTCGGAGCCGACACGGGGATCACACACCTGGCGTCCGCTATGGGTTGCGCCGTCGTCGCGCTCTTCGGACCAGGTGACCCTCGGCGGTTCACACTGAACGGCACACGGGATGCCACACTCTACGTGCAGCAGGACTGCTCGCCGTGCGGGCAGTCCGAGTGTGATCGCGACGGAGCCTGCATGAAGGCGATAGGTGTTGCTGATGTCCATGCGGAGGTGCTGCGCGCCGTGCGTGGCGGTGAGCCGGACGACGCCGAAACCGGAGGGGGCGTGTGAGAGTTCTCTTCCTCACGTCGAGACTCCCGTATCCTCCGCACCGCGGGGACCGCGTCAGGACCTTCAACTTCCTGCGTGAGTTCGCATCGCGACACGACGTCCACCTGCTCTCGTTCGTGGAAGGGGAGGAGGACCGGGCCGCCGCAGCAGGACTCGACGATCTGTGTTCGCACGAGTTCGTCACGCTCAGCAAGCAGCGATCGCTCATGAACATCGCGGCACACGCACTGTCACCGCACCCCTATCAGGTGCTCTACTACCGATCGTCGCAGATGCAGCGCGCCGTCGGTGAGGCGCTGGCGAACGGTCAGTATGATCTTGTCTACGTTCACCTGTTCCGGATGGCGCCGATACTGGTGTCTGCTGTCGAGCGTGATGTGTCGGGCGCCCGCCGCGTGAGGGCCGTGCTCGATCTTACCGATTCCGTAGCATCGGAGATCGAACTCTCGATTCGACACCGGCCCGTAGCAACGCGGCTGCCGTACGTGTGGGAGTGCCGGAAGATCCGCGCACTCGAGCGGAGCGTTCTGCCGCGTTTCGATGAGGGCTGGGTGATATCCGGGGCCGATAGGGACGACGTGCTTGCGACCAGTCCCGGTGCCCGCATCGAGGTGGTACCGAACGGCGTCGACGAGAGCCTGTTTGAGCTCGAGCCGCCGGAGAGTGCATCGAGCACGGTCGTCTTCGTTGGGAATCTGAGCGTTCCGCACAATATCGACGCTGTGGCGTTCCTCGTGCGTCGCGTCATGCCCCGGCTCAGGGACCGTGTTCCGGACGCGTGTCTTCGTGTTGTCGGGCAGGGGGCTGGGGACGGGGTCAAGGATGTCTGCTCGTCGGCGGCGTGGTGCTCGCTCCTCGGGTTCGTTCCGGATCTTCGCGATGCGTACCGTGGGGCGGCCGCGTTCGCGGCTCCACTGCGATTCGCCGCAGGCGTGCAGAACAAGATGCTCGAGTCGATGGCGGCCGGGGTTCCGGTCGTGACCACGTCCGTTGGCAACAGGGGATTGACGGCCGAACCGGACCGCGAGATCATCATTGCGGACGATCCCGAAGCATTCGCTCGCGGGCTTGCGTGCGTTCTCACGGACACCGGACGTCGTCTCGCGCTGAGTCGTGATGGGCGACGCTTCGTTTCAGGAGGGTTCTCGTGGTCCCACGCGGTCGACCGTGCTGAGGCGATAGTTGGTGGAGAGCACGACTGATCCTGTTGGCTGGCGCGTGACGCGGGCTGGCGCATGACGCGGGCTAGCGCGTGACGCGGACCACCAGTGTGCGGAGACGTCCCGGCAGAGCTTCCACCAGACCGTCATCGAGCCGCGGCAGCGGCCTGGCAAGCAGGAGCAACCCCGCGTAGATCCCCGCGAACACGATCCCATGCAGCGCCAGCGGTCCGAAGCCGGACGGTCTCCAGATCGCGGACGGTATCAGTGCGACCAGGGCCGCCCCGACAACGTACGGAACGTGCCGCAGCGGCAGCGTGATGCCCAGCGCGCGTCGCGCCATGATCAGCTCGGCTAGGACGGCGCTCATCGCGCACGCTCCCGTTCCGGCCAGTGCGCCCGCCGCGCCCCATCGGCTCACCAGGACGATGTTCAGCAGAACGTTCAGCGCCCCCGTGATCATCCGCACGCGCAGCACCTTGCCGATTCGGTGGGTCGCCTGCAGCGCGGTCGAGCTTGCACCTCCGCCAAGCACCCAGTTGATCGTCATCGGAAGCGCGTAGGCGAGCAGCAGGCCTCCGGCCTCCGCGTACTCCCTCCCGTAGATGGTGATGACGCAAGCCGCTGCATTGCCCATGAGGAAGACGACGAGCGGTGTGACGACCGTGCCCGTCAGCGCGATCACTGACGTCCACAGGGTCCCAATAGCATCCGGGCGCCGTGTCTGCCGTCTCGAGAACAGCGCGAGCGCGATCCCTGAGAGTCCGACCGTCAGGGCTGTACCCACTGCGTGCGTCAGCGAGAATGCGACATCGTAGAATGCCACCTCGGCTTGACCGTGGCGGATCGCGTTGAGGATGATGACGTCCGACTGCTTGCCGAGCCCGAACCCCACGGCCGTGAGTACCCACGCGCTCGTTGCGAACGCGAGGACCGGCCGAAACTCGACCGCGCCGCCGCGCTCTCCGAGGAATCGGCCGATGCTCCACAGATATCCGAATAAGAGGAGTGTACCCGTGATGCCGAGCATCACCATGATCTCCCTGACACCCGCTCCTCGGTTGAGAATAACGAGCGCAGCGATGATGTTTGTGCTCCTGAACAGAAGCGTGAGAATGCCGACGGAGCGCGTCCGAAGCAGCCCGACGAGCGCGTTACTGGCAAATGATGCGAGGCTCTGGCAGACCATGTAGAGAGCGCCTGCGAGGATCAGTGGCGCGATCGCCGCGTTCTCGTATCGGAGTGCGATCCAGTTGCGGCCGAGCACGACGGCACCGACGAGGATGATGATCAGCGCCACACGCACGCCAAAGAGCATCCGGATGAGCGTCGAAGCCCGGTGCGATTCGGGTGTCGCCGCGTACTCTCCGAGGAAGCGGTGGAGTGTCTTGTCGATCCCCATAGAGGAGAGGACGAACACGAGCGTGGCGAGACTCAGTACCGACGCGTAGGCACCGTACTCCGCCGGAGCCAGCATCCGTGCGAGCACGACCGCAAAGACGTACGCGAGGCCGAAGTCACCAAGCTTCGCCGCGGAGTTCCATAGATAGCTCGAGAAGAACCTCGGCGCAGGGCGGCTGCTGGCGGACGCCGTTGGTTTGCTCTCGCGACGCGTCATGGTGATGTCTCCCCGCCGTCTGACTCGACTAGCTTCTCGCAGACCGCCACGAACGGCCGGTCGGCCACGAGAGCGTCGTGCGCGTGCTCCGCTCGCGCGCGGCCCTCGCGCGCGAGCGTGCTCCTCAGCTCGGTATCGTCGAGCAGCTCGGTAACCACGGCGGCGAACTCCTCCGGTTCGTCGGCGACCATCAGATGCTTCCCCGCGTCGACCCTGAGTCCCTCGCATCCTTTCGATGTGCTCACAACCGGCAGCCGGGCTCCGAACGCCTGGACGATCTTCACGCGAATGCCGCTGCCGATCCTCAGCGGTACGACGAGGAGCCGGGCGGTCCTGAAGAACGGCGCGATGTCGTCAACACGGCCCTCGAACATCACGCCGGGCGAGGACAGTCGGTCGCGGAACGCCGCCGACCCCGGGCCGACGACGCGCACCGTCGTTCCCGGTCGTCGCTTGAGTATGCGCGGGTGGATCTCGTGCAGGAACCACGTGAGCGAGTCGACGTTGGGGCGCCACTCGAAGCTGCCTGTCAGCAAGAGGTCGAAGTCCGGCGTGGCCGGTCTGCCCATGGCGTCCAGGTCAAGCGCCATCGGCGTGATCTCGATCGTCGCGTCGGGGGCGAGCGCACGCAGTCCCTCGGCGTCCTCGCGCGAGTAGACGCAGACCGCGTCGAAGCGGTCCGCCTGCGCGCTCTCGTACCCGCGCATCTTCCGCGCCTGGTCCCACGCATAGAGTCTTGTCAACGGCCCCGTCTGGTGCGCGGCGAAGAGCCGCATGATCGTCGACTGAACGTTCGGCGAGAAGAGCAGACACGGCGCCTGAGTGGCGGCTCTGACGGTCGGAAGCAGCGGCGCGCTGTGGAGACTGTTGAAGACGACGAGGTCGGGGGAGAGCGAACCGACGAGTTCGGCCGCCGCCCTCGCCGCCGCGCGCGAGCTGTACCGCCGGATCGGCCACGGGAGCCGGTCGAAGAGCCCGAGCGCCAGGCGGAGCCCCGTCGTCCGCGGGACGTCACGGACGGGGACGACGCGGCAGAGCGTCTCGAGCGCTTTCGAGTCCGTCAGCGCGTCTCCCTTCGGTACGAGGCAGAGTACGGTGACGTCGTGACCCGCCCTGACAAGCTGGACGATACGGTAGTAGCTCGATATCTGACCGCCGACCATGCTGTCGGCCGGGAATCCCTGCGTGATGTAGAGGATGTTCATAGCCCGAAACGGTACCGCAGAGGCCGGTGAAGGTCAATCGGCAAGGTCATACCGGATAGCGTAATCGCCCGCCACGCGGCGTGTTCGCGTCCGGGGCATGGGCCTTGCATTGCCGCGGCATGTACCTTGCATCGATAGTAGGGGGCGACGCGACCGCTCCGGCCGTAGCCAAACGGCTTGCCCCCGAGGGGGGCGTCGCTGTATACTCCACTGTTACGGTAGGTTGCGACCACACGAGTGCCCCACGGGGTGCCGATAGCAGACAGGCCCGCGTGCTTCGGAAAGGTACCTGTTCATGAAGATCCTCGTCACCGGCGGCGCCGGTTTCATCGGTTCACATCTGGTTGAGGCTCTGCTCAACAGGGGAGATGAGGTCTGGGTGATGGACGACCTCTCGACCGGGAGGTTCGAGAACATCGCCCATCTCGAGGACAACCCGAAGTTCCACTACACCATCGACACGATCCTCGACGAGCGCGTCCTCAATGAGCACGTCGCGAGGGTCGATTCGGTCTTCCATCTGGCGGCGGCCGTCGGCGTGGCGTACATCATCGAGAACCCGCTCCAGTCGCTCGAGACGAATATCAAGGGCACGGAGTACGTCCTACAGGCAGCGAACGAGGGGAAGAAGAAGGTCATGATCTTCTCGACCTCGGAGATCTACGGAAAGGCCAACCATCAGCCGTGCAAGGAGACCGACGACCGGATCCTGGGCACGACGACGATCGCTCGCTGGGGATACTCCTCGGCGAAGGCGATCGATGAGTTCCTCTCGCTGGCCTATCACCGTGAGAAGCAGCTCCCTGTCGTCATCGTCAGGTGCTTCAACACCTGCGGTCCGAGGCAGACCGGGCAGTACGGGATGGTCATCCCGCGCTTCGTGAAGCAGGCGCTTCTCGACCACCCGATCACCGTTTACGGGGACGGCAAGCAGACCCGCTGCTTCTGCGAGGTCTCCGATGTCGTGCGGGCCGTTCTCGCTCTCATGGACGAACCGAAGGCGGTGGGCGAGGTCTTCAACGTCGGCAGCAACGTGCCGATATCCATCGAGGAACTGGCGACCCGAATCAAGGAGTTGACAGGGAGCCGTTCTCAGATAGAATACATACCGTACGACAAGGCGTATGAAGAGGGATTCGAGGATATGCGCGAGCGCGTCCCGGACCTTGAGAAGATCAGGGAGTTCGTGGGCTACGAGCCACAGGTGAGCTTGCAGGAGCTGCTCGAGCGCGTCGTCGAACACTTCAGGAAGTAGCCCGTCGGTTCGAGAAGAGGCGCAGAGCGCCGCGTGGATCGGCAGGGAGATCAACGCACGAGGAGGTACGTGTCCGAAGACTGCTAGCGATGTGGTGATGCATCCGGTGATGAGACCCGCCCGACGGCGGGGAGAATCGGCTTGACAGCGGTCGGTCCGCTCGGTTCAATGCCGAACGGCAAGAAGACGGGTACCACAAGAGACTATGATGATCTTCCTGGGCGCATTCGCACTCTCGATGCTGTCGGTATTGGCCCTGACTCCGGCCCTTCGGAGCTTGGCCACCCGCCTCCGTTTTCTCGACCATCCCAACCGCATCAAGGTCCATAAGAACCCGACGCCCCTGATGGGCGGCATCGCCGTTGCGCTCGCCAGCATGGCCTCGGCGGCCGCGGCGCTCGCGCTCATCGAGTATCCGTACAGCGCACGCATCGTGGGATTCATGTCCGGCGGCCTCATCGTCGTCATCCTCGGACTCGCTGATGACGCCAACGGCATGCGTCCGTCGGTCAAGCTGACCGGCCAGGCCGCTGCGGCGACCGTCATGCTGCTCTCCGGTGGTGTTCAGGGTCTGCCTCTGCATCCGGTGCTCGGGTTCTGTCTGGCCCTCGTCTGGATGGTCGGTCTGATGAATGCGTTCAACTTCCTCGATAACATGGACGGCATCACGTCGGGGCTCGCGGCGATCGCGACGTTCGGGATCTTCACGCTCGCGCTCGGTCACGGCCAGATGCTGACCGCCATCGCGGCCATCTCGGTCGCGGGCGGCGCGCTCGGATTCCTGAGGTACAACTTCAACCCGGCCTCGATCTTCCTCGGGGACGCCGGAAGTCTGTTTCTCGGATACGTCGTCGGGGGTTTGTCTCTCCGAGCCGTCTCCTACGCCGGAGCCGAACCGACGGCGCTTCTCATCCCCGTGCTGATGCTCGGGTATCCGGTCTTCGACGCGACGCTCGTGACCATTTCGCGCCTCGCCGAGGGTCGCGATGTCGCGATGGGAGGCAAGGACCACAGTTCGCACCGCATGGCGCGGCTCGGTCTCTCCGCGCGGCAGACGGCCGCCAGCATCTATCTGATCTCGGCGTCGCTCACCGGCGTCGCCGTCTATCTGTCGCTCTTCCAGCGTGAACGGCTCGAGATTCTCGCGCTCGCCACGCTGGCCGTCACCGGAGGTCTCCTGCTTCTCGGACACAGGCTGTTCCGGGTGC
Source organism: uncultured bacterium (assembly GCA_964597945.1). Lineage (GTDB taxonomy): Bacteria > Joyebacterota > Joyebacteria > Joyebacterales > Joyebacteraceae > JAPEKQ01. Next base: position 2,549 of record CAZRAD010000021.1, on the reverse strand, counting down.
CGACATCAGAGCCTGCGGGTTCGCGCGTCGTGCGTCCGACCGAGGAGGAGATCGAGCTCCTGGCGGCTGCCGCCGAGTCAGGCGACGCCGTCGAAGCCGACGACGCAGCGGCGGATCGTCATTCCCGTGAGACCATCGAAGTACGTTAGGAGCGCCGCGCATGAGCGAGCGCCCCGAGGGGTAAGCCTATGCTGGACCTGAGATATGTGAGAGCGAATCCCGATGCGGTGAAAGCTGCGATCGCGAACAAGGGTGAGAAGGCGGACCTCGACACGCTCCTCCGGCTCGACGAGGAGCTGCGGGCGCTGCTTGTCAAGGCCGAGGAGCTCAAGGCGATCCGAAACACCGAGAGCGAGCGCGTCGCTCAGCTGAAGAAGGCCGGCGAGGACGCCACGGAGATCATCGAGAAGATGCGCGCCGTCTCCGCCGAGATCGCCGCCTTCGACGAGAAGATCACCGAGCGTCGCGAGAGGATCCACGCCGAGCTCATCACGCTCCCGAACATCCCCCACGAGTCCGTTCCGGTGGGTAGGACCGAGGATGAGAACGTCATCGTTCGGACCTGGGGGACGCCGGGGTCGCTGATGGAGAACCCGGTTCCTCACTGGGAGATCGGGGAGAAGCTGGGGCTTCTGGACTTCGCGCGAGGAACGAAGATCGCCGGATCGAACTTCCCCGTGTTCATCGGCGACGGCGCGAGGCTCGCGCGGGCGATGATCGCGTTCATGCTCGACGTCCATACGAAGGAGCATGGGTACACCGAGGTCTCGCCGCCGTTCGTGGCGAATCGCGAGTCGATGCTCGGGACCGGGCAGCTGCCGAAGCTTGAGGCCGACATGTATCGCTGTGACGGGGACGATCTGTTTCTCATCCCGACAGGCGAGGTCCCCGTGACGAACCTCTATCGCGACGACACGCTCCCGGAGGCCGACCTGCCGGTGCTGCGGACCGCGTACACGCCCTGCTTCCGTCGTGAGGCCGGCTCGTACGGCAAGGACACACGTGGCCTGATGCGCATCCACCAGTTCGACAAGGTCGAGATGGTGAAGTTCGTTCTCCCGGAGACATCGTACGATGAACTTGAGACACTGACCGCGAACGCCGAGGACATTCTCCAGCGGCTCGGCATCCCGTATCAGGTGAAGGAGCTCTGCACGGGTGACCTCTCGTTCGCCGCGGCCAAATGCTACGACATCGACGTCTGGGCCGCCGGTATCGGCACGTGGCTCGAGGCGTCGTCGTGCAGCAACTTCGGCGATTTCCAGGCGCGCCGCGCCGGTATCCGCTACAGGCCCGCGGGCGGTGGCAAGTCGACGTTCGTCCACACGCTCAACGGCTCCGGCGTCGCGCTTCCCCGGACGATGGTCGCCATCCTCGAGAACTACCAGACCGAACGCGGCACCGTGGTGATCCCCGAGGCTCTGCGACCCTACATGGACGGTCGCGTCGAGATCGGCACGCCCTAGGGCGCAGCGCGGACGGACGAGGTGGTCGGAGACATCGAGGCCGGGCTCGTCCCGGCCTCTTCCTTGCCTGAGAGGCATCTCTCAGGCTCGCTTGACTCACCCACGAGGCGGGTCTAGACTGTCGAAAGAGACGAATACGCCTCAACATACGGGGGCTTCGCCGTGGGTCCGATGCGTCGTTCCAGAGCGGATGCCGAGCATGTCGCGGGTATGAGGATCCGGGGATGGGTCTTCGTGGCCGTCTCCGTGCTCGCCGTCGTCATCTTCCTCTACACCAACAGCCTCATCCGCAGGCTCGAGGACCAGTCGGCGACGCTCTCGCGGTCGATCGCCGGACTCTGCGCGACCGCGACCTACGCGGCCCGCGAGGACGAGGAGCTCTCCGTTGTCTTCGGTGAGCTGATCGAGTCGATCAATTTCCCGATCATCATCTCGGATGTCCGGGGTGTTCCCATAACGTGGCGGAACCTCCCGTTCGAAGCCGATGCCGAGGATGTGACCCACGAAGAGTACATCACGGCGGACCCGATGGATCCGCCGGACACGCCCCTTGGCGATGTCATGCGTTACGCGGCCGAGCTCGACCGGAGACGCTCGGCGATGCAGATGACACATCTTGGTGATGACACCGTGCTCGGATACATACACTACGGCGAATCGAACATGATCCGTGAAATGCGGTTCGTCCCCGCCATCGAGATCGCGGCGTTCGGCGTACTCCTGGTGCTCGGGCTTCTCGGGTTCCGCAACGCCAAGATCGCGGAGCTCCGTTCGATCTGGGTCGGACTCGCGAAGGAGACGGCACACCAGCTCGGGACGCCCATCTCATCGCTCATGGGGTGGACCGAACTCCTGCGGGAGAACGCGTGCGACGGTTGCGGTTCATGCGCGGAGGCGGACAAGTACGCCGCGGAGATGCAGACCGACCTCGCGCGGCTCGAGAAGATCTCGCTGAGGTTCAATCAGATCGGGTCGATCCCGAAGACGCAGCGACAGGACCTCGTCGTGGTCCTCCGCGAGTCGGTCGACTATCTGAGGCGGCGGCTCCCGTCGCTGACGAAGCACGTCGAGATCGTCGAGCGA
>CAZRAD010000020.1:0-25497 GCA_964597945.1 uncultured bacterium | reverse complement strand
TGTTGTGTCTGTCGCAGGATGGGGGCGTCAAGGGAGGCACACATGGGCGAATACACGAGTCTGGTCGACCTGCTCGTTGCGCTGCTCCGCCTGTTTGGTCTCGGGGAGAGCGCCATCTTCCCGGCCATCGCGCTACTTATCGTCTTCTTCATCGTGGCCGTTCCCGTGGGGATCCTGGCGCAGTCGCGGCGAGTGGTGACCGGCCGGGACGGCATCGTCGGTGAGAAGGGGGTCGCCGTCACGGATGTCGCGCCGGCGGGCAAGGTCTACGTGCACAGCGAGTACTGGAACGCAAAGGCGACAGCCGCGGTGTCTGCGGGAACACAGATCCGCGTCGTCTCGGTCGAGGGAATGGTCCTTACGGTAGAACCCCTCTAGCAGGGAGGCTGGACAATGAGCGGAGTCATAGTAGTCATTCTGGTCGCTCTCGTGCTGGTCATGAAGGCGATCTACATCCTCAAGGAGTACGAGCGCGGGGTGGTCTTCCGTCTCGGCCGTTTGATCGACTCGCGCGGCCCGGGTCTCATCCTCGTCATCCCGTTCATCGATCGGCTGATGCGCGTGAGCCTGCGGATCATCGCAATGGACGTGCCGTCGCAGGACGTCATTACGAAGGACAACGTGTCGGTCAAGGTCAACGCGGTCGTCTACTATCGTGTTTTCGATCCCAACAAGGCGGTCGTTGAGGTTCAGGACTACCACTACGCTACCTCGCAGCTCGCGCAGACGACACTCAGGAGTGTCATCGGCGGTGCCGAGCTCGACGAGCTGCTCTCTGCGCGTGAGAAGATCAACCAGGAGCTCCAGTCGATCCTGGATACGCAGACCGACAGTTGGGGCATCAAGGTCTCTGCGGTCGAAGTCAAGCACGTCGACCTTCCGGAAACGATGCAGCGTGCGATCGCCCGCCAGGCCGAGGCCGAGCGTGAGCGCCGCGCCAAGATCATTCATGCCGAGGGCGAGATGCAGGCCTCAGAGAAGCTCTCCGGAGCAGCGAAGGTGCTGGCCAGCGAGCCCGCGTCGCTCCAGCTCAGGTACCTCCAGACACTGAGTGAGATCTCGGTCGAGAAGAACTCGACGATCCTCTTCCCGGTGCCGATCGATCTTCTGAGGGGCTTGGTCGACATGTTCGGAAAGGGCTCTTGATGCTCATTGATGGTGCTCGCTACCGATGGAGCATAGAGGCGGCCGACCCTGATCTCGTCAGCGCGATCCAGAGGTCGGCCGGCCTCACTGCGGCCACTGCGGAGGCGCTCGTTCGCCGAGGTGTGGGTTCGGCGGATGAGGCGCAGAGGCTGCTCAGTCCGGACATCCGCGATCTTCCGGATGTCCAGTTGCTCCCCGATGTCGATAAGATGGTCGCACGGGTGCGGCGCGCACTCGAGGTCGGCGAACGGATCACCGTCCACGGGCACGACGATGCCGATGGTGTGACGGCGTCGATCGTGATGGTCGATGCCCTCAGGGAACTCGGGGGCGAGGTCGGAGTCTACATCCCCGACCGTCGGACCGAGGGTCACGGTCTGAACACCGTGGAACTCGACGGCCTGGCGGCGTCGGGGACGACGCTTCTCATCACGGTCGACTCCTGCGTGAGCGAGGTCGAGAACATCGCATACGCGGCATCGCTCGGTATCGATGTCATCGTGACCGACCATCACGAGATACCGCCTGTACTCCCGGCGGCGGTCGCCATCATCAATGCGAAGCTCCCCGATTCCCCGTATCCGTACCGCTACATGGCCGGCGCCGGTCTCGCGTGGCGTCTGGCCGGGCATCTCCTTGAGGAGTTCGCAGACAAGCGGACAGCTGCTCCGCCATGGGGTGGAGAGCGCTGGATGGATGAAGCGCTGCCGCTCGCGGCCATCGGGTCCATCGCGGACCGCGTGCCGCTGACCGGCGACAATCGCGTCCTCATCACCGAGGGACTCCGTGTGCTCCCACAGACGGTCCGTCCGGGTCTGCGGGCGCTTCTTGAGGCTTCGAACCTCTCGGGCCGCGCGCTGAGCTACGATGACGTCCAGGAGAACATCGGTTCGATCTTCGGTCGGGTCTCCGACGGGAAGGGGACGAACCGCGCCTATGAGATGCTTGCCGAGGAGGATCCCGAGGCGGCCGCCTCGATCGCGCGGGAGCTGGCGGACGCGCGGCAGGAGTGGCGCAGCACGGCGAACCGCGCATGGAAGATCGTGGAGCGAGTGGCGAGCGAGCTTCCCGCTGACAGTCCCGTGCTGATCGTCGAGGCAGCGGTTCCCATCGAGGTGATGGGGAGCGCGACCTCGAGACTTGCGGAGAAGACGGGCAAACCGTGTCTCCTCATCATGAAGAAGAACGGCGAGGCTCACGCGGAGGCTCGCGGACCGGCCGGGTACAACTTCGTCGTGGCGTTCCAGTCGATGGGAGAGCTGTTCCTCGGGTACGGGGGGCATCCCCGGGCCGCCGGGTTCTCGATCGAGAGCGACAGGGTCGATGAGTTCCGCGCGCGCATGGAAGCCCACGCCGCCGAGCATCCACCGGTCCCGGTCCCGCGCGTTGTCGATGCGGAGCTTCCTCTGTCCGATGCGACCCTGACCACCGCGGTCGAACTGGCAGGGTTCGCGCCGTTCGGCCAGGGGTGGGGGCGTCCCGTGCTCCTCGCCAGGGGTGTGACCCGCGAGGCCGTGGCTGCTGTCGAGCAGAACGGCCTGAGATTCCGGACACCCATGCGCGTTGCTGATGGCCCGGTGGATCTGTTCTACCGCCTCAGCGTCGCGGACGAGGTTCTCTTCGCGAGTGAGGTCGACCGCGCTCCTGGAGATGCCGGAGCTGCGGCCGGCGCCGGTTCGAGCGCGGATGCCGCCGACGGTGGGCTGACGGATACCGCCGCGGATACCGCGTCGTGGGAGGCGTGAGGTGAGCGCGACCGAACGACACGAGCCGGGCATGCTTTACGTCGTCGCCACGCCGATTGGGAACCTCGATGATGTGACGTTCCGTGCGGTCGAGACGCTCAAGGCCGTCGACGCCATCGCGTCGGAGGACACGCGGCGCACGCGCACCCTCGTGAAGCGCTACGACATCGGATGTCCACTCATCGCCTATCACGAGCACAACGAGGAGCGCGCGGCCGCGCGGCTCGTCGAGCGTCTCCTGGCGGGTGACACGATCGCGCTGGTCTCGGATGCGGGGACGCCGCTGGTCTCCGATCCGGGCTATCGTCTCGTGGAACTCGCCGTGCGCGAGGGCATACGAGTCGTCCCCATCCCGGGTCCATCCGCCGTGACGGCGGCGCTCTCGGCCGCCGGACTCCCGCCTCAACCGTTCCACTTCGCCGGGTTCCCGCCCCGGAAGGACGGAGCCAGGCGCACTCGCCTGGTCGAGCTCTCGGGGCTCAAGTGTACGCTCGTCTTCTACGAGTCGCCCCACAGGCTGGGCAAGACACTGGCCGCCATGGCCGACGTTCTCGGGGACCGGCAGGCGGTCGTGGCGAGAGAACTGACCAAGGTCCACGAGGAGTTCGTGCACGGGTCGCTGTCCGAGCTGGCCGCCCGGTACGGCGGGAACAAGCCAAGGGGAGAGATCGTCGTGCTGGTAGCGGGACGGAGATCCGAGGCAGAGCATGAGACCGATGGTGGGCCGGCCGACGTCGGGCATGGCCCCGTCCTCTGACGCCGCGGGGCGCGGGAGGTGAGATGGAACTCAAGAAGAACCTCCGTCTGATCCACGTCTTCAGTATCGCGACGGGAGCGATGATCAGCTCCGGTCTCTTCGTGTTGCCCGGGCTCGCGCACGCACGTGCGGGCCCCGCGGTCATCGTCTCCTATCTCCTCGCCGGCATCCTGGCCGCCACCGGGCTGCTGAGCATGGCCGAACTCACAACGGCCATGCCGAAGGCCGGCGCGGACTACTTCTTCGTGTCACGCAGTATGGGCGTCGCCGCAGGGACGATCGCCGGGCTGCTCACGTGGTTCTCGCTGTCCCTCAAGAGCGCGTTCGCTCTCGTGGGCCTGGCCGCCTTCGCGCAGTTCGTCATGCCGATCGATCCGCGCCTCGTCGGTATCGTGTTCTGCCTCGTCTTCGTCGGGGTGAACGTGATCGGTGCCAGAGAGGCGGCGCGGCTCCAGGTCGGCCTCGTGCTCGTGCTGCTCGCGCTCATGACCGCGTATGTCGTGCGCGGCTTTCCGGCGGTCGACATGCAGAATCTTCGACCATTCGCCCCGGGAGGATTCAGAGCGATCTTCGCGACGGCCGGCTTCGTGTTCGTCTCGTACGGTGGTCTTCTGAACGTCGCGAGCATCGCCGAGGAAGTTGAGGACCCGGGCCGTGTCATCCCGCGCGCGATGATCCTGTCGCTGGTGATCACGGGGATCGCATATGTCCTGATCGTGTTCGTGACAAGCGGCGTGCTCGATTCCGCGGTTCTCGACGGGTCGCTCACGCCGATCTCCGATGGAGCGGCCGCCTTCATGGGCGCGGGAGGGAGAACGGCGCTCAGCATCGCCGCCGTCCTGGCGTTTCTCACCACGGCCAACGGCGGCATCATGGCGGCCTCCCGCTATCTGTTGGCGCTCGGTCGCGACGGTCTGGTGCCCGAGCCGCTCGGTCGAGTCGGCCGTAGATTCGGAACTCCGCACATCGCGCTCCTCGTCACCGGATGTCTCGTCGTCACCGCCCTCCTCGTGAGGGTGGATGCCCTCGTTCAGGCGGCATCCGTGGTGTTCCTGATGACGTATTTTCTGTCGAACGCGGCGGTCATCGTCCTGAGAGAGAGCGGTCTTCAGAACTACCGCCCCCGGTTCCGCGCGCCCGGCTACCCGTGGATGCAGATCGTCGGCATCGTGGGTATTCTGTTCGTCGTCCTGGAGATGGGTGAGGGCTCCTTCGCCACGGCGGCACTGCTGATCGTCGCGGGTTTCTGCGTCTACTGGTTCTACGGGAGGAAGAGGCCGAACAGGGAATCGGCGCTGCTTCACGTCGTTCACAGGATCGCGGCCAAGGAACTCGTCACAGGGTCACTGGAGGAGGAACTCAAGGACATCATCCTCGAACGAGACGGGATCGTCCGGGACCGCTTCGATCGACTCATCGAGGACTGTGTCGTTCTCGACATCGACCGCGCCACGACGTCCTACCAGTTCTTCGAACTCGTGGCGAGCGCGCTGGCGCCTCGAGTCGGGATGAACCCCCAGGAGCTCGCTGAAGCTCTGCGTGCCAGGGAGCGTGAGAGCAGCACCGTGCTGACGCCGGGCCTGGCCATTCCTCATGTCGTCATCGAAGGCGAGAGGGCCTTCGGCGTCCTGCTGGCCCGTTCGCGCGGCGGGATCGTGATGTCCGAGAGCAAACCACCGGTCCATATCGCGTTCGTCCTGGTCGGTACGGGAGACGAGCGGAGTCTGCACCTGTGGGCGCTATCGGCGATCGCACAGGTCGTGGGCAGTGTCGACTTCAACGAGCGATGGATGGCGGCGAAGACCGAGCAGGCGCTGAGGGACACCGTGCTGCTTGCGAACCGACGCCGGGTCCGCGGCCGGTGACGCCCTCGGAACGGCGGCACCGCCCTGTCCCGGGCCATTGACACCACCGAGCGCCCGGTGCTAGACTGCCCTGTTTCGCGGGGAGGATGCAGCATCGAAACCGCGGGAACGGTGAAGGAACCATGACGGCTGGTCTGAAGACGAAGGCTCGGGAGCTTCTGGATCCCCTCGCGCGGTTCGCGGCGGACCTCGGGATCTCGCCGACGACGATAACGGTCGTCGGTCTCGGCATCTCGACGATCGCCGGCGTCGCGCTGGCGCGCGGGCACTTCCTCGCGACAGGGATTCTGGTGCTTCTGGGCGGGCTCTGCGACATGACCGACGGGGCCGTGGCCCGGGCGGGCGAGGGGGGAACGCGCATCGGCGCGTTTCTCGACTCGACGCTCGACCGCTACTCGGAGCTCGTCGTGTTTCTCGGAGCGCTCGTGTACTACCTTGCCGGTCCCGGTGTCACGCCGGAACCGGTGACGGCAGCAGTCATCCTCATCGCTCTTGGCGGCTCGCTCCTCGTGAGCTACACGCGAGCCCGCGCGGAGGCGATCGGAGTGGAGTGCCAGGTCGGCATAGCCGAGCGCCCCGAACGGCTCATCCTGATCATCGTCGGAACGCTTCTTGGTCCGGCCGTGTTCAGGATCGTGCTTTGGATTCTGGCGATACTGTCTCACATCACAGCTGCGCAGAGGATTCACCACGTCGTCCGCACACTGTCGCACGACGATCCTCCGCAGGACAACTTTCGGGGGTAACCTTCGATGGGGAAGAAGAAGGTCAGGGTAGCGATCATCGGCATCGGGAACTGCTGCTCGTCGCTTGTGCAGGGCATCGAGTTCTACAAGAACGCCGCTGATGACGAGTTCGTTCCGGGGCTCATGCACGTCAACCTCGGCGGGTACCACATCAGCGACGTGGAGATCGTCGCCGCGATCGACATCGACAAGAACAAGGTGGGGAAAGACCTCTCCGAGGCCATCTTCACGAAGCCGAACAACACGTACAAGTTCTGCGATGTGCCGAAGCTCGGGGTCAAGGTCGCGCGCGGCATGACCCACGACGGACTGGGTAAATACCTCAGTGAGATCATCGAGAAGGCGCCCGGCCCGACGGACGACATCGTGGGGCTGCTCAAGGAGACGAAGACCGATGTCGTCCTGAGCTTCCTGCCGGTGGGCAGCGAAGAGGCGACCAAGTGGTACGTCGAGCAGATCCTCGAGGCCGGCTGTGGGTTCGTCAACGGCATCCCCGTCTTCATCGCGCGCGAGCGCTACTGGCAGCAGCGCTTCGAGAAGAAGGGTCTGCCGGTGATGGGCGACGACATCAAGTCGCAGGTCGGAGCGACCATCGTCCACCGCGTTCTGACAACGCTCTTCCGCGAACGCGGCGTCCGGCTCGAGCGCACCAGCCAGCTCAACGTCGGCGGCAACACGGACTTCCTCAACATGCTCGAGCGCTCAAGGCTCGAGTCGAAGAAAATCTCGAAGACGAATGCGGTCACCTCGCAGCTTGACTACGACATCGGCGCCGACAACGTCCACATCGGACCGTCGGACTACGTCGCGTGGCTGACGGACCGCAAGTGGGCGTACGTACGGATGGAGGGTCGCACGTTCGGTGACGTCCCGTTGAATGCAGAGCTCAAGCTCGAGGTCTGGGACTCGCCGAACTCGGCGGGCGTGATGATCGATGCGGTGCGTTGTTGCAAGCTCGCGCTCGACCACGGACTCTCCGGAGCGGTCGACGCGCCGTCGTCGTACTTCTTCAAGTCGCCGCCGAATCAGTACACGGACTATGAGGCGCGGGAGAAGACAGAGGCATATATCAGGAAGCACGCGCAGAAGCCCGCGAAGGATAAGAAGTAGGGCTCTGGACGGAGCCGGGTATGGCGTGCGTGTGCGCCGGTCTCCTCGCCTTGAGCGCGATGTCGGCGCAGCGATCATGAACCGACCGCGGGCCGGGGGTGACCCCGGCCTGCGTTGCTTCACCGGAGGAGGAACGGGTGAGGTCGAACCGGGGTCTCTTCATCACGTTCGAGGGTGTCGAGGGCTGCGGGAAGTCCACGCAGACCGACCTCCTCGTCGCGTGGCTCCGCGAGAGAGGGTACGAGGTCGTCCTCACTCGCGAGCCGGGCGGGACGCCGCTCGGTGAGCGGCTCCGCGACGCGTTGCTCGATGTGGGCGGCTCGATGGTCGCCGAGACCGAGCTCTTCCTCTACCTTGCATCGCGTGCCGAACACACGGCGGAGGTCATCCTTCCCGCGGTTGAGCGAGGCTCGGTTGTGATATCCGACCGCTATGCCGACGCGAGCGTGGCATACCAGGGTGGTGGCAGGCGGCTCGGAGCCGATCTCGTCCGGTCGTTGAACCAAGTGGCCACCAGAAGCGTCAAACCAGACGTGACCTTTCTGCTGGATCTGGATCCCGAGGAGGGTCTGGCGCGTCTTGACGGGAGGACAACCGGCGGGACGCGCGACCGCATAGAACGCGAGACCATCGAGTTTCACCAGAGGGTCCGTGAGACATACCTCGCAGAGGCGGAACGCGAGCCCGAGCGGTTCGTGGTCATCGACGCAAGCGAGGACGTCGAGATGATCGCCAGGCAGATCCCGGCGGAACTCGAGGAACGACTGACATCCTCCGGCGACGACAACTGAGGAAGGCACCCATGACCAGACGATTCAGAAGACTCGCACCCGTCCTGACGGCACTGATCGTCGGTGCGCTGCTCGGCGGGTTCATTGTCGAACGCGTCAGCGCCCGGAATGATCTCTACACCTATCTCGATCTCTTCAACGACGCGCTCGCGAAGGTCGAGCACGTCTACGTCGAGGAGCCGGACGCGAAGGAACTGATGTACGGAGCGATCCGCGGGATGCTCGCAAGCCTCGATCCGTACTCGGTGTTCCTCGACGAGGAGTCGTTCACCGACTTCCAGGTGCAGACCGAGGGCGAGTTCGGCGGGCTGGGGATCCAGATCACGGCTCGCGACGGTATCCTGACCGTCGTCAGCCCCATCGAGGGTACGCCCGCATACGATCTCGGCATTCAGTCGGGCGACCGCATCGTCGCCATCGAGGGAGAGACGACCCGCGGCATCACGACCGATCAGGCCATCCTGAAGCTGCGCGGCGAGCCCGGGACGAAGGTAGGCATCACCATCTACCGCGAGGGTCTCGATGAGAACCTCGAGTACACGGTCACCCGCGACATCATCCGGATCGACAGTGTGCCGTACGCGTTCCTGATGGAGGACGACATCGGCTACGTCCGCATCTCCCGATTCTCGCGAACGACGGTCACCGAGCTTGAGGCGCAGCTCGATGAGCTCGATGCGCAGGGCATGCGCGGGCTCCTCGTCGACCTGAGAAGCAACCCCGGAGGTCTTCTGTCCGAGGCCGTCGACGTCAGCAACGTGTTCCTCGACACCGGCGAGCTCGTGGTGAGCACGCGCGGCCGGATCAACGAGCAGAACAAGGAGTTCTACGCGAGCACGCCGGCTCGCTACACGCGTGACTTCCCGATCGTGGTGCTTGTCAACGGCGGCAGCGCGAGTGCCTCAGAGATCCTCGCGGGTGCCATTCAGGACTGGGATCGCGGTATCGTCGCCGGGACGACGAGTTTCGGCAAGGGCTCGGTGCAGACGCTCATGCGGCTGAGACCCCTTACGAAGGAATGCGCGGTCAAGCTGACGACCGCGAAGTGGTACACGTCGAGCGGACGGTTGATCGAGAAGCCGGAACGCTGGGACACCGATGAGGTCTTCGTCGCCGAGGGGGCCGACGGCGAGGGTGCGGAGGTCGAGGAGGCCAAGCCGGAGTTCCGCACGGCGGGCGGCAGGATCGTATACGGCGGAGGTGGTGTGACACCGGACGTGACCATTGAAGGCGGTCGTCGCTCCGACGTCGTGGTCGATCTGGAACGTCGCGAGGAGTTCTTCGAGTTCGCCATCGGCTATCTGAGCGAGAACGAGATCGAGGGTCCGGGCATCGAGGTCACGGACCCGATGTGGGACGACTTCCTCGCGTTCCTCGAGGAGGACAGCTTCGAGTTCACGCGTGAGGAACTCAATGAGGTTCGCGACGAGATCGAACTGTCCATGCGCCGAGACCTTGCGCGGAAGCTCTGGGGGCGTGAGCGCGCCTACCAGGTCGCCATCGCAGGTGATACGCAGCTCAGCCGGACCGTCGCCCTGACCATCCAGGCGACCGATCTCGACGACCTCTTCTCACTGGCCGAGGCGTACGTGGCGGTCGATGAGGAGGCCGGCGAGTAGCCGGGAGACGAGTGAGCCGTTCGGCCCGCACGGAAGCGCGGGAACCGAGGAAAGCGTGGTGTTCGGGGCGGAGGCCGGCGGCTTCCGCCCCGCTCTCTTGACTGCCGCGGAACGACCCGCCATACTTCTCTCATGCGAATCAAAGACGTCTCCGTCGATCCTCCCATCGTCCTCGCGCCTCTGGCCGGGCTCACCGACAGCGCCATGCGCAGGCTCTGCCGGCGCAACGGCGCGGCCATGGTCTGGACCGAGATGGTCAGCGCCGAGGGAACCGTTCGGAACAGCTGGAAGACGTTCGAGCTTCTCACGTTCCACGAGGAGGAGCGGCCGATCGCGTTCCAGCTGTTCGGGAGCCGTCCCGAATCGATGGCCGAGGCGACACGCCGGATCGCATCTTTGAAGCCCGACGTCATCGACGTCAACGCGGGCTGTCCGGTCAAGAAGGTCGTCAAGTCGACGTCGGGCGCGGCGCTCATGCGGGATCTCACGCTCCTTCGCGACGTCGTCCAGGCCGTCCTCGAGTCGACGACGCTTCCCGTGACCGTCAAGATCCGGAGCGGATGGGACGATTGCTCGATCAACGCGCCGGAGGCCGCCGGGATGCTCGGCGAACTGGGTGTTGCCGCCATCACGGTGCATCCGAGGACGCGCGCCCAGGGATTCAAGGGCGTGTCCGACTGGAGCCTTCTGCCGGAGGTCAAACGGTCGTGCAGGGCTCCCGTCATCGGGAGCGGCGATGTGAAGACGCCCGAGGATGCGCTCCGGATGCTCGAGGAGACCGGCGTCGACGGCGTGATGATCGGACGCGGCGCCGTCGGGAACCCGTGGCTCTTCGCACGTACGGCAGCCCTCATCGCCACGGGGGAGACTCCGCCCGAGCCGACGCTCGCCGAGCGGCTGCGCCTGGCCATCGAACATCTGGAGCTGATCGTCGAGGCCAAGGGCGAACATCGCGGCGTGATGGAGATGAGGAAGCACATCGTGGCGATGCTCAAGGGATTCCCGGGCGCGGTCGAGCTCAGGCGCGAGCTCGTCATCATGAACGGGAGCGAGCTTGTGCGTGGACGTCTCGAACGCGCGCTCGCGGAGGAGGAGTGATGCGACGATTCGCACGGATACTGAGAACCACGCTGCTCCTCGTCGGCTGCGCCGCGTTTCTGACCATCGCGGGTTGCGGGGGACCGCCGACCTTCACGGGCAGCGGAGCGGAGACGATCGAGATCGTCACGCACATCGCCGCCGACGGCGAGAGCTTCGCATCGATAGCCGATGACTACTACGGCACGACGGATGCGGCGGGGTTTCTCGCGGAGACCAACGGTGTGGAGCCCGGCTTCCCGCTTGACCAGGGCGCTCTCGTCGATGTTCCGGTGGGTGAGGAGGACGTGGCCCGATACGCCCGTCGCACCGAGGCGAAGTCGCGCTACAACCGAGGCACGGAACACGCGGAGGCGGGCGAGCTGCGGAAAGCCACGGAGGAGTTTCGCGAGGCGCTCCGCATCGACCCGAGGTTCGTCGACGCCGGATACAACCTCGGCGTCGTGCTTCTGATGATGGGTGAACCGTCCGCGGCCGTCGCCATGCTCGACCAGGTGCTCGCCGTCCGTCCGGACGATGCGGACATCGTCTTCGCACTCGGCAAAGCTCTCTATGACGGCGGTGACGCCGCCGGCGGCCTCGCGCACTTCGAGCACGCGCTCACGCTGAAGCCGTTCCACGAGGAGGCCATGTTCTCGAGAGCTGTGGCGCTGCTTGACGAGGGCAGTGTGGAGGACGGCATCTTCGCTCTCGATGCGTATCTTCGGCGGCATCCGTCCGGCAGCTGGGCTGAGGTGGCCAGGAAACGCCTCATCGAGCTCGCGGGCGAGGCGGCGCTCCGGCGGCTTCGTGCGGACGAGGGACGCGATATTCCTGGCGAACCGGCGACAGACACCGTACCGGGCGCCACGGTCCCGGGGGAAGCAGGCCGGCCGTGATAGAGCTCCGCAACGTCGCTGTGACCTACCAGGGCGCGCCGCGTCCCTCGCTCGACGGAGTGAATCTGTCGATCGCCCCCGGTGAGACTGTTGCTCTTGCCGGCCCGAGCGGCTCCGGCAAGACGAGCCTGTTGAGACTGCTCAATGCGCTCCTCCTGCCGACGGCGGGTAGCGTCATTGTCGACGGGATGGACACGCGCGATGATTCATCGCTCTGGGAGATCCGGCGCCGCGTCGGTCTCGTCTTCCAGAACCCGGATGATCAGATCGTGAGTACGACCGTCGAACGGGAGATCGCGTTCGGCATGGAGAACCTGGGTCTGGACCGGGATGAGATGCGCACGCGCATCGAATCGCTGCTCCCGATGCTCGGGCTCGAGCCGCTGCGTGACCGGCCGCCGCACAGGCTGTCGGGCGGGGAGAAGCAGCGGGTTGCGGTCGCGGCCGTGCTCGCCATGCGACCGCGTCACCTCCTTCTGGACGAGCCCACATCGCTCCTCGACGCCCGGGGCCGCGCGGACCTCTGGTCGCTGCTTGCCGAGCTCCGTTCACGCGAGGAGAGGACCGTCATTCACGTCACGCAGTTCCCCGAGGAGATCGCGTACGCCGACCGCGCCATCGTTCTGGTCGAGGGGCGGGTCGTGTTCGATGCCCCGCCGCGCGACCTCTTCGCCGCGGGGAGCGGTGCCGACGGATGGGGACTTCGTCCGCCCCCCGCGATGGGTCTCGCCGGCGCCCTCAGAGCCGCCGGGCGCGCGCTGCCGGATGACATCCTGACGATGGATGAACTCGTCGGCGCACTGACGGGGGTGCGGCGGTGAGACTCGTCCTCGACAGCGTGGGGCTGACCTACGATCGTGGACTTCCTACGGCCAAGAGCGGCCTCGGAGGTGTGAGTCTGTCGATCGACGCCGGAGATGCCGTGGCCATCATGGGGCCAACGGGATCGGGCAAGACGACGCTCCTCGAGATCGCCGCCGGGCTCGTCCCGCCGACGACGGGATCGGTGTCTCTTGCCGGCGCCGGGAGTGGCGCGTCCCTCAAGTCGTCGGTAGGACTTGTCTATCAGTTTCCCGAGCTTCAGTTCTTCGAGGAGACGGTCTTCGATGAGGTCGCGTACGGTCTCCGGGCGGCGCGCGTCGCGGAGGATGAACTCGCCCGCCGCGTGCATGCGGCGCTCGAGTGCGTCGGTCTGAGCCCGGCGGCTTTCACGGAGCGCTCGCCCCTGACGCTCAGCGCGGGCGAGCAGCGCAGGGCCGCTATCGCGGCCCTCGTCGTGCTCGAACGCCCGTTTCTGCTTCTGGACGAGCCGAGCGCGGGGCTCGATCCGGGGACGCGCGAACGCATCCTCGATCTCATCCACAGGGAGCGGGAGGCCGGACGCGCCATCCTGCTTGTGACGCACGACCCGGAGCTCGCCGAGGAGACGGTCGAGAGGATCGTGCTGCTCTCGGGCGGGAGCATCGTGGCGGACGGGCCTCCGGCGGACGTCTTCGGTGATGGGGTGCTCCTGGAGCGGCTGGGTCTTGAGGCGCCGCCGGCCCATGAGCTCGTGAACGCGCTCTCATGCGTCGACCCGGCGCTCGCGCGCGATGTGGCCTCGGTCGTGCTCGGGACGCCCGCCTTGCGGGACGGCGCGTCAAGTGGTAGATTCTAGGCGATTTCCGCCGGCTCGGGAGGAGCAAGTGCCGGCCGGGTCCGACGACCGATGGCGTCTACCGGAGGTGGCAGCACGTGAAGACCAAGGCCCGCGTCATGAGTACCGATGACATGCGCCGCGCGATCACCCGCATGGCCCACGAGATCCTGGAGCGCAACGGGGGGCTCGAGGGGCTGGCGGTGATCGGTATCCAGACGAGGGGTGTGTTCGTCGCGAAGCGACTGGCGAATGCGATCGAGGAGATCGAGCAGGCGCCTCTTCCCGTCGGCGTGCTCGACATCACGCTCTACAGAGACGATCTGCAGACGATCGCAGAGCAGCCGGTTGTGAATGAGAGCAACATCCCGTTCGACATACAGGGGAGGACCCTCGTGCTGGCCGACGATGTGCTGTTCACCGGGCGAACGGTCAGGGCGGCCCTCGATGAGATCATCGACTTCGGGCGTCCCAGATCAGTCCAGCTGGCAGTGATGGTCGATCGAGGACACAGGGAGCTTCCGATCCGGGCCGATTACGTCGGCAAGAACGTGCCGACCTCCGAGCGCGAGGTCATCGCCGTCCGCATGCAGGAGAAGGACGAGTCGGACGAGGTCGTCATTCTCTCGCGCGAGAACTGAGAACCGGACTCCACCACTGAGAACCGGGGCCCCATCCAGGAGATACCTCGTGAGGATCACAACACGCACCGTCGTGCTTCTCGCGTGTCTCGCGGCGCTCGCCGCGTTCACGCTCAGCGGCTGCGTGTACTACAACACGTTCTATCACGCCAGGAGCGCCTACGCCGAGGCCGAGCGCATCCGTGCGACGCGGCCGCCGGACTCCGAGCCCACGCCCCAGGAGAGCGAACAGCTCGATCGCGTCATTGAGAAGAGCGGACGTGTGCTCGCGCTCCATCCGGATTCGGACTGGGCGGACGATGCGATCCTGCTCATGGCGCAGGCGCTCTACCGTCAGGGGAGATACGAGAGTGCGGAGTCACGTCTGAACGAGTTCTCAACACTCTACCCCGACAGCGACCTCGAGGCGGACGCCGGCTACCTGCTGGCGGCCGTCATGCTCGCCCGCGACAACCCGGTCTCCGCGGAGCAGACACTGGCGGCTCTCGCGTATGCCGATCCTCCCGTCGAGCTCTCCGATGACGCGCTCGTGATGATCGGCCGCGCCAGACACTCGCGGCGCCGTTTTGACGAGGCGGCCGAGGCGTACGCATCCGCACTGGAGCGATTTCCGAACAGCGATCTCCGCGCCGAGATTCGGTTCCTTGCCGCGGAGAACTTCGTGAAGATGGGAAGGCTCGAGGAGGCGGCGCACCATCTGGCCGCCGTCGGTGAGGAGCGTGGGGCGCGGAGGCTCGCGTTCGAGGGACGCATCCGTCTCGCCGAGGTCTATCTCGACATCGGTCGACTCGGCGACGCGCTGGAGGTGCTCACCGATGTGGAGCGACGCACGACCGACCGCGACGACCTGGACCGCGTGCTCCTTCTGAGAGGGAGAACGCAGCAGATGATGGGCGATCTCGAGGATGCGGTCTCCACGTATGAGGGTATCGCGGCCTCCCACGAGCGCTCGAAAGCCGCGGCCGAGGCGCTCTACCGCGTCGGTCTGATCCTTCGGGACGGGTTCGGCACCTTCGAGGAGGCCGTCGAGGCGTTCCGCGAGGCCAAGGACGAGGCTCCACGAACCGAGGTTTCGCGGGAGGCGGCGGATGCTATTCGCGACATCGAGGAGCTCCAGGAGTCGCTCGCCATCATTGAGAGCTGGCTCGCCGGTCCCGCGGCGGTTGACACGCTGGCCGCCGCTGGCGACACTACGGGTGCCGCCGGCGACACGCTGAGTGCAGTAGCCGACACGCTGGGCGCGGCCGCTGATACGCTGGGTGCAGCTGCGGACACCACGGGCGCAGTGGCCGACACGCTCGATGCCGCGCGCGGCGGCTCACAGTTCGCGCCCGCTGATACGCTTTCAGCCGCGCAGACCGATACGCTGGCATCCGGCGCGATCGACCAGTCGCAGTTCGTCACGATGCTCGCCGATGCGCCGGTCACGGCGGCGGATTCGCTGTCCGCGTCGGTCGATACGCTGCTTGCGTTGTCCGATTCACTCGCTGTGGCTCCCCCCGACACGTTCGTATCCACCGAACCCGACACCGTCGCGATTCCTGATGAAGCGAGGGCGATGTTCCGCGCGGGCGAGATCTATCTCTTCAAGATGGATAACGCCGAGACCGCCGTCGAGTACTACGAGATGGTCGTCGAACACTTCGGAGAGACACCGCTCGGCCCGAAGGCGGCGCTGGCGGTCGCGTGGGCACGGGGGGAGATGCTCGATCAGCCCATGCTGTCCGCGGAGGCCTACCGTTCAGTGCTCGAGATGTACCCGGACACGGACTACGCGCGCGAGGCCGAGAGAGTCCTCGCCGAGGTCACCGGAGCATCCCCGGGCGAGGCCGCTGGAGGGGCGCCGGGCGAGCCGCTCGAGGAGACCCGGGGCGGGAACGCTGATGATCCGCCCGAGGACACGACGGACGAACCTCTGCAGACCGGCGGCGGGGAGGTCGGGCCTTGACGCTTATCAGGAGTGTTGCGGGCGTCCGCGGCATCGTGCCGCGTGATCTCGATGAGAACATCGCGCGCAGGCACGCGCGCGCATTCGGTGAGATCGTGGATGGTCGCGTCGCGGTCGGGTGGGACTCCAGGCCGGGCGGGAACGCGCTCGAGGCGGCCGTCGTCGAGGGGCTTCTCATCGCAGGCGTGACGCCTGTCCGGCTTGGCATCGTTCCGACGCCGACCGTCGGTGTGGCCGTCCGCACGCTGGGGTGCGCGGGTGGCATCTGCATCACGGCGAGTCACAATCCGGGCGAGTACAACGGCCTGAAGTTCTTTTCGAGGTCCGGCGTGTTCGTGACGCGGGAGGAAGGCGAGCGGATCTTCGAGGGCGCCGACGCTCTGGCGGGACGGGCCGCCGCTCCGTGTCCGGAGCCGGGAGGTGCGCCGGAGACAGCGGACGCGATCGAGACGCACATCGAACTCGTTCTGGATGCCCGGCACGTGGACCGCGCGGCCGTGGCCGACGCCGCTCTGCGGATCGTCGTCGACTGCTGCAACGCGGCCGGATCGGCGATCCTCCCGCAGCTTCTGCGGAGGCTCGGGTGCGACGTCGTCGAGCTGTTCGCCGAAGCCGGCGCCGGGTTCCCGCGCGTGGCGGAGCCCGTTCCGGAGAGCCTCACTGCTCTCGGCGACCGCGTTCGTGAGACGGGCGCCGCGGCCGGATTCGCGTGCGACCCCGATGCGGACCGCCTTGCCATCGTCGACGAGACAGGTCGGGCCGTTGGGGAGGAGTTCACCCTGGCGCTCGCCACCGACGCGGTGCTGGCGGCAGGACCCGGTCCCGTCGTGACCAACGTCTCGACGAGTCGGATGATCGACGACGTAGCCGATCGGTATGGTGCCATCGTTCATCGCACGGCCGTCGGCGAAGCGAACGTCGTGGCGAAGATGATCGAGATCTCGGCCGTCGTGGGAGGAGAGGGGAACGGTGGAGTCGTGCTGCCGGACGTGCAGCTCGGCCGTGACGCCGCCACAGCGGTGGCGCTCATCGTGACGCACATGGCACGCAGGGGCGCGGCGACCGTCGGAGAGCTTGTGCGAGAGCTCAGGCCCTACGCGATCGTGAAGCGGAAACTCCCGGCGATGGCCCAATCGAATGCGGATTTGGAGCGCGCGCTGGGTGATGTGCTGACCGGGGGAGAGATCGACCGAACCGATGGAGTCAAGATCTCGTGGGCCGACAGCTGGGTCCATGTACGCCCTTCGAACACGGAGCCGATCGTTCGCGTGATCGCCGAGGCGCCCGATGTCGACGGCGCGGAGGCGCTCGCGGCGAGAGCCGAAGAGGCCCTCGGAGGATCCGGGGAAGGAAGAGCATAGATGTGCGGGATCATCGGATGCGTCACGAGGAAGGACGACATGGTACCGACCCTCGTTGAGGGTCTGCGACGAATGGAGTATCGCGGCTACGATAGCGCGGGAGTCGCCGTTCTGCATGACGGTCGCGTTGATGTCCGAAAGACGGTCGGCAAGATCGATGCCCTCGCGGGTGTGCTGGCCGGTGACCCGGTAGTCGGCGGCACCGGCATCGCGCACACTCGCTGGGCGACCCACGGCGAGCCATCGGCGATGAACGCGCATCCTCACTCGGACAGCAGCGGCAGGATCGCGGTCGTCCACAACGGGATCGTCGAGAACTACCGCCCGCTGAGACGCCAGCTCGAGACCGAGGGACACACGTTCGAGACGGAGACCGACACCGAGGTCCTGGCGCACCTCATCGAGAAGCACTACGCGGGCGACCTCGCCGCGGCCGTGCGCGCCGCGCTTGCAGGCGTTCACGGAGCCTACGGCATTGCGGCCATCCACGCCGACGAGCCGGAGTCGCTCGTCGCCGCCAGGAACGGCAGCCCGCTCATCCTCGGCATCGGGCGCGAGGGCTACTTCGTGGCCTCCGACGTCGCCGCGCTCGTCCGACACACGAAGGACGTCGTCTATCTGGACGACCGCGAGATGGTGGTGGCGACGCCCGACGGCTTCACGACCACGACGCTCCAGAACGTGTCCATCACGAAGGACGTCGAGCGGATCACCTGGGACGTCGACCAGATGCAGAAGAACGGCTATCCACACTACATGCTCAAGGAGATCCACGAACAGCAGCGGACGGTCATGGATGCGGTCCGCGGCCGGCTCATCGAGGCGTCGGGTGACGCATTCCTCGGGGGACTCCGGGAACATCGCGACGCGCTCAAGAAAGCCGAGAGGATCCTCATCCTCGCGTGCGGGACCTCGTGGCATGCCGGTCTCATCGGCGAGTACATGCTCGAAGATCTTGCCAGGGTGTCGGTCGAGGTCGAATACGCTTCGGAGTTCCGCTACCGCAATCCGGTCATCAATCCGGGAGATATCGCCATCGTGATCAGTCAGTCCGGGGAGACGCGCGACACGCTGGCGGCGATGGCGGAGGTCCAGCGCCGGGGCGGGACCACGCTCGGCATCGTCAACGTTGTCGGCTCGTCGATCGCGAGGCAGAGCGACGGCGGCGTCTACACGCACGCCGGACCCGAGATCGGGGTGGCGTCGACCAAGGCCTTCACCTCGCAGGTCATGGTCCTTGCAGCGATAGCGCTCGCGGTCGGCCGCGCACACAGCATCTCGGTCATCGACGGTCGTCGCATCGTTCGCGCGATGCTCGACATCCCGGGTCAGATCGGAGACATCCTGGAGCAGAGCGGCAAGGTCGAGAAGATCGCCGAGAAGTACGCGGGCCACCAGAATTTCCTGTACCTCGGCCGCGGCTACAATTTCCCGGTTGCGCTCGAAGGTGCGCTCAAGCTCAAGGAGATCAGCTATATCCATGCGGAGGGCTATCCGGCCGCGGAGATGAAGCACGGACCGATCGCGCTCATCGATGAGAAGATGCCGGTCGTCTTCATCGCGACGCAGGACCCGTTCTACGAGAAGATCCTCTCAAACATGGAGGAGGTGAAGTCGCGCGGCGGGCGTGTGCTCGCCATCGCGACCGAGGGCGATACCGAGGTCGCCAGGATCGCCGACGACGTGTTGGAGGTTCCCGATACCCTGCCTCATCTCATGCCGCTGCTCGCGGTCGTGCCGCTCCAGCTTCTGGCGTACTACATCGCCGTGCTGAGAGGGTGCGACGTCGACCAGCCGCGCAATCTCGCCAAGAGCGTGACGGTCGAGTAGCGTCATCAGTTCCAAGTGGAGGACGTCCGTGTCTCGTGAGGAGATCTACAAGCTGACCCAGAAGGTCCGCTGCTCCGGTTGAGCGTCCAAGCTGGGTCCGGAGGACCTCGCCGAAGCGCTCAAGAACCTGGAGCCGATCGTGGACCCACGCGTGCTCGTCTCTACGAACACCGTGGACGACGCGGGCGTGTATCGTCTCAACGACGAGACCGCGCTCGTGTTCACGCTCGACTTCTTCACGCCCGTGGTCGATGATCCGTTTGACTTCGGCCGTGTGGCCGCCGCCAACTCTATCTCCGACGTCTATGCGATGGGCGCCGTGCCGCTGATCGGTCTCAATATCGTCTGCTTCCCGGACGGGGAGCTTCCGAACGCCGTGCTGGGTGACATCCTTGCGGGTGCGCAGAAGAAGGCGCTCGAGGCCGGTGTCGTGACCATCGGTGGACACTCGGTGAGCGACCAGGAGCTCAAGTTCGGGATGGCCGTCGTCGGTACCGTCCATCCGGAACGGATCGTCGCGAACGCGGGGGCTGTTCCCGGCGACGTCATGGTTCTCACCAAGCCGCTCGGAACCGGCGTGATGGCGACGGGCATCAAGTACGAGCGTGTGACCGCGGAGGCGGTGAGTGCGCTCACGGAGACGATGGCGGCGCTCAACGGCGTTGCTTCGAGGGCGATGGTCGCGGCCGGAGCGGATGCCGCGACCGACGTGACTGGATTCGGTCTGGTCGGGCATTCGATCGAGATGGCCGAAGCGAGCGGCGTGACCATCGAGTACGACGTGGCGGAGCTGCCGTTCATCGACGGCGCCCGCGAGCTGTGCGCCGAGGGAATCGCGCCCGGTGGTCTTGGAACGAACCGACACTTCTACGCTCCGCGCGTCGAGGTCGAAACGGACGATCGGACCGCTTCCGAGCTCGCGTTCGATCCTCAGACGTCGGGCGGACTCCTCGCCGCGCTCCCGGAGGACGCACTTCCGGTCTTCGAGCGGGAGATGGCCGGGAACAGCGCCCGCTGGTGGCGCATCGGCCGCGTCCGATCCGCGGGATCACATCCGCTCATCCTGCGCTAGCTCCGCGCGCTCCGCGTGGACCTGCGGGGCCCTGAGGCCCGTGCTGGCCCGCGGAGCGAATCTCGGTTATACTGCTTCCGGTACGTCCGGTCGCGGACCGGACATGTCCGGTGCTCAGCCGGGCGCAGCCGTCATGCGGGGATGGATGGGTCCTGGTGGGCCCCGAGGGCTTCAAACCCTTATGCTGGGCGGTTGATCCCGTCCGGGGTGGGTTCGATTCCCACACATTCCCGCCACAACCTTTTCACGTTTCGGAGGCTCCAACCGGTGAAGGCTCTTGCGCTTCTCTCTGGAGGACTCGACAGCATCCTCGCCGCCCGCCTGATCATGGAACAGGGTGTCGAGGTGCTGGGCGTGAGTTTCACGTCGCCGTTCTTCGGCGCGGGGGGAGCGAAGATCGGAGCGGAGGAGCTCGGCATCGAGCTCGTCATCATCGACATCACCGAGGAGATCTTCCAAACGATCGAGAAACCGAAGCACGGATACGGCAAGCACATGAACCCGTGCATCGACTGCCACGCGATGATGGTCAGGACGGCTGCCGGGAAGCTCGAGGAGCTCGGGGCCTCGTTCATCGTCACCGGAGAGGTCGTCGGCCAGCGTCCGAAGTCGCAGATGCGGTTCGGTCTCGGCGCCGTCGAGCGTGAGTCTGGGGTCGAGGGACTCCTGATCCGACCACTCTCCGCGAAGCTCCTGTCACCGACGGTGCCGGAGCTCGAGGGATGGGTCGACCGGGAGGAGCTTCTCGGTCTGCACGGACGCACCCGCAAGCCGCAGATCGAGCTGGCCGAGCAGTTCGGGATCGAGCGATACGCATCACCGGCCGGCGGATGCCTGCTCACCGACGAGAATTTCGCGAGGGCGCTCAAGGATGTGAAACAACACGGTGCTCTCGCTTCCGTCGACGTCAGGCTCATCTCGATGGGGAGGCAGTTCCGACTCTCGGAGACCGGCAAGCTCATCGTGGGGCGCAATCATGCCGAGAACGAACGGCTCTTTGAGCTCGAGCCCGAGGGCGTGATGTTCGTCAAGGCCGTCGAGCACAAGGGTCCGGTCGGCGTCTTCCGGGGCGAGCCGACCGAGGCGAACCTCGAGACGGCCACGAGAGTGGTCGCTCGCTATGCGGACACCGACGAGGGCGAGAGCATCCGGGTGCGCTGCTGGGGAGATGACACCGAGCCGGTCGAGTTCGTCGTCGAGCCGTTCGCCTCCAGACGCGTCAAGGAGTTCGCGATCTGATGAGACGTATGCCCGTCGCACTCGCGTTCGTACTCGCAGCCGCGATGCTGGCTCCGACGGTCGCGATGGGGCAGGAGGTACCACCCCGTGCGACCACGTCGCCCGCGAGGGCCGCGGAGGCCGGAACGACGGAGCCCTCACCGGAGGCGACATCGACGAAGCCGAACGGGAGCAGAGTCCTCATCGCGTCGGCCGCCTATCCGGGGCTCGGGCAGTTTCTCAACGGGACCGAGCGCAAGGCCGCCATCATCGGCGGCGCCGAGGCCCTCCTGATCGCCCAGCTGTTGCTGGAGGACCGCTGGACCCGATATGCGCTCAAGAACTACCGCGAGACCGGCGACAACGACTACTTCGAGGAGTACTCGGAGCACTTCGACAGGAGACAGACGCTGATCTGGTGGACGGCCATCCTCGCGCTCTACAGTATCACGGATGCGTACGTCGACGCACATCTCTCGGGCTTCGATGACAACACCCCGGGCGGGCTGGACGCGGCGGTGGCCGCGGCACCCGCGTTCGGCGGAGACGGCTTCCGCGTCGGGTTCGAGGTCCGGTTCTAGCGAAAGAGCGAGACACGACCGACCAGGTCGACAGGAAGGAAGCATGTGATGGCGACAAGCGGCAGGAAGCCAGCCTCCCGCAAGGGCTACTACAGGGACTTCGTGGAGACGGTCGTCACGGCCGTCCTGCTCGCGCTCATTCTGCGCGCGTTCGTCGTCCAGACCTTCCGCATTCCCTCCGGTTCGATGGAAGACACACTCCTGATCGGAGACTTCCTCGTCGTCAACAAGTTCATCTACGGCATCAAGGTGCCGTTCACCGAGACGAGGCTTCGCGGTATCCGTGAGCCGAAGCGCGGTGACATCATCGTCTTCGAGTATCCCAACCCCGACCCGCGCGCGCCGAAGGAGAACTACGTCAAACGCTGCATCGGCACGCCTGGCGACATCGTCGAACTCAAGAACAACGCGCTCTATGTCAACGGCGAGCGCGTCGTCGAGGAGTACATCAAGCTCAAGCCGCCGACCCCGCGCTGGTCGAGCTTCGGTCCGGTCAAGGTCCCCGAGGGTCAGCTCCTGATGCTCGGTGACAACCGCAACTGGAGCGCCGACAGCAGGGAGTGGGGGTTCCTCGACAAGAGCCTGATGCAGGGCAAGGCGATCGTCATCTACTGGTCCTGGGACGGAACGCTGAGCAGGCCTCGGTTTGACCGTCTCTTCAGCCTTATCCGCTGACAAAGGGCCGTTCCTAGCACCCCTTTCCGCTTGACACCCCCTCCGTGCGGGTCTATGTTGACTCGTAGATTAGCACTCTCTATATACGAGTGCTAACGTCTCCAGGAGGGGATCGTGACGCGAGCAAGCCTGACAGAGCGGGAGGAGAGGATCCTCACCGCGGTCATCCGGGACTACGTGAAGACGGCGAGACCGGTGAGTTCGAGCGCTGTTGTGAAGCGTTCGGGGCTCGACGTGTCCTCCGCGACCGTGCGCAACGTACTGCGCGCGCTCGAAGAGCGAGGTCTCATCAGGCAGCCGCACACCTCCGCCGGACGCATTCCGGCCGACGAGGGCTACCGGTACTACGTCGATCGGCTCATGGGACCCGTCCTGCTTCCGGAGAGAGATCGCGCGAGGCTCACCGCCGAGCTGACGGTCCTCCGGGGTCACGATCTCGCGACCGTCCTCACCGAAGTGTCCCGCATGGTCAGCGACGTTGCACACCAGCTCGCGGTCGGGCTCGAGCCCGCCGTCGAGAGCAGCGTCATCGAGCGGATGGAGGTCGTGCCGCTCGACGCGACACGCTGTCTGGCCGCCGTCAGCATGCGGTCGGGTCAGACGCGGAGCACGGTCTTCGAGTGCGCATCGCCGGCCGACCGCCGGACGGCTCAGGCCGCGACCGCGTTGCTCAACGACTGGGTCGCCGGGCTCGCTGTCGGCGATGCCGAGCGGCTGCTGGCGGCGAAGGTCGAGGAGAAGGACTGCCCGTTCGCGAGCCTGCTCTGCCCACTGGTCGAACGCTGGCCCGAACTGTTTCACCTCCACGATTCAGAGCGCGTGCACTACGAGGGCGCGAGGTACATGCTGCGGCATCCGGAGTTCTCGGATGACGCATCGATTCTCGGCGAGATCCTCGACAGTGAGGAGGCTCTTGCCGATCTCGTCCGTGGTCCGGCCGACCCGCAGGATGTGGCGGTCACCATCGGCGGCGAGAACAGACGAAAGAAGATGAGTGGCGTGTCGCTCATCGTTGGAAGCTATCGGGTCGGCGCGACCGTTGGACGCATCGGGGTCATCGGTCCGACCCGGATGCGCTACCGCCGGCTCGTGGGGCTGGTGGGTCATCTCTCGGGGCTTCTCGACGATTTCTTCTCGTCGGACGAGACCGGGGTGCGGCGCTAGCACGGTCGGTCTTGACCGGCCCGGCACCATCGGAAGAGCACATCGAAATCGACTGACACATGGAACAGGAGTCATCGGTCAGACATGACTGCAAGGAAGAGACACGACAACGAGACGCAGCCGGAAGGCGCCGACGCTCCGGAGACCAGCGGGTCCCTCGACGACCCGTCGGTGGGAGAGGCCGCGGCCGGTGGGGCCGAAGCCGAGGAGCTGTCGGATCTCGAAGCGCTCCAGGAGGAGCTCAGCGAGGCCAACAGGAAGTGGCTGCGCGCGCTGGCCGACCTGGACAATTACAGGAAGCGTGTCGAGCGCGAGAAGGCACGGTGGGACGTCGAGGCGCGGGAGGGGATTCTCCTGCCGCTGCTCGAGGTCGTTGACAATTTCGAACGGGCGCTCTCGGAGGGGGCTCAGGATGAGTCCGGCGAGGACGTTCCGTTCCGAGAGGGCGTCGAGCTGATCTTCAAGCACCTGCTGGATGTGCTGGAGAAGGCCGGCGTCCGTCCGGTCGTGACGGACGGTGTGGGGTTCGACCCCAACGTCCACGAGGCCGTCGGCAGCGTGCCGTCGGACGAGCACGATTCGGACGAGATAGTTCAGGTAATGCAGAAGGGATACACACTGGGTGAGCGGCTTCTGAGACCGTCGCGCGTCATCGTCGCGAGCTAGACGGTCGAAGGCGGGGTCGACTTGCCGTCAGAACGGACCCCCGGATGCGGCGATGCGCCGCGAGAGATGGGGGAGGAAAGGAAGTGGAAGTATGAGCAAGGTCATCGGAATCGATCTCGGCACGACCAACTCGGTCGTCGCCGTCATGGAAGGCGGGGAGCCTACCGTCATTGCCAACCCCGAGGGCGGTCGCACGACGCCGTCCGTCGTGGCGTTCACCAAGACGGGCGAGCGGCTCGTTGGGCAGGTCGCGAAGCGGCAGGCCATCACCAACCCGGAGAACACGATCTTCTCGATCAAGCGGTTCGTCGGGCGGCGGTACGGAGAGGTCTCCGAGGAGATGGGGCTGGTTCCGTACAAGGTCATCGATGATGGCGGTGCGGTGAAGGTCGAGGCGCAGGGCAAGCAGTATGCACCGCCCGAGATCTCGGCGATGATCCTCCAGGCGATGAAGAACACGGCCGAGCAGCATCTCGGCGAGAAGGTCGAGAAGGCCGTCATCACGGTCCCGGCCTATTTCAACGACTCGCAGCGGCAGGCCACGAAGGACGCCGGCAGGATCGCAGGACTCGAGGTGCTCCGTATCATCAACGAGCCGACGGCTGCGTCGCTCGCCTACGGCATCGACAAGAAGGGGCAGGAGAAGATCGCCGTCTTCGACTTCGGCGGCGGCACGTTCGACATCTCGATCCTCGAGATCGATGAGGGACTCGTCAAGGTGCTCGCCACCAACGGTGATACACACCTCGGTGGTGACAACCTCGACCAGCGGGTCATCGACTGGATCGCCGAGGAGTTCAAGAAGGAGCACGGTATCGACCTCACGCAGGACCCGATGGCGCTCCAGCGTCTGAAGGAGGCCGCCGAGAAAGCCAAGAGCGAGCTCTCAACGACCCTCCAGACCGACATCAACCTGCCGTTCATCACGGCCGATGCGACGGGTCCGAAGC
>CAZRAD010000019.1:5660-26573 GCA_964597945.1 uncultured bacterium | reverse complement strand
GCCTGGTAACGATGTGCGGAGCCTTGAACGCGGCGATGCTGCCGGTGACCCCGAGAACGACCGTCTTTCCGCTGAGTGGAACTCCCATGGTCTCGAAGCGCTACTTCGCGCCGTCCTCCTCCTCCGTTTCGACCACCCTGTGCTCCTCGGCGATGTCGTACTCCACGTTGCCGTCGGTGACCATCTTGATCGCGAGTGACGTCACTTTCGCGTCCGGGTCCTGCCTGTCGCTCGGCGTCATCGCGTGCAGTCGCCTTGCGACCTTGGCCGCCAGAATGGCGGCGAGGTACTCGTTCTTCACGGTCTTGAGCATCTCTCGCTTCTTCAGAGGCTCCATCAGCTTCTCCTGTTCTCTGTCTCACCGCTGTCTGCGGCGTCGCCACACTCCGTGGCGCGTTCGCCATCGCGCGCGGCGCGTTCGGCATCGATGAGACCGCGCACCTCCCCGATGGCCCGGGTCAGATCATCATTCGTCACACCGTGGTCGTATCGTTCGGCCGCCTCGAGTTCACCGTGCGCGTTCTTGAGTCTGGTCTCGATGACGTCGGCGCTGTCGGTCGCGCGTCCTCGAAGCCTGTCCTCAAGCTCGTCGCGAGACGGCGGATGGATGAAGATCAGAAGCGATTCCGGGAACGCCTCACGCATCTGCATCCCACCCTGGACGTCGAGATCCATAATGACGTCCAGTCCCTTCTCCGTCGTCCTTCGGATGACGCTCTTCCTCGTGCCGTAGCTGTACCCGTGCACGCACGCGTACTCGGCGAGTGCCCCGGCCGCGACCAGATCGGCGAACTCGTCCTCGGAAACGAACTCGTAGTGTTCTCCGTCTGTCTCGCCACGACGCGGCGGACGTGTCGTCACCGACACGGAATACGAAAGGAGCGGGTCGCCGGCGAGCAGCTCCAGGGTAATGGTCGTCTTGCCTACGCCGGAAGGACCGGAGATCACGATCGGGAATGCCTGTCGCACGTCACCTCTCCCACCTGCGAAGTCCGCCCTGGAAGTTCTAGCTCTCATCCTGCGCGTCGAGACCCTCGAGACGCTGGGTGATCGTCTCGGCCGCGATGGCCGAGAGGATGACGTGGTCGCTGTCTGTTACGATCACGGCCCGCGTGCGGCGTCCCTGCGTCGCATCGACGAGCTTGCCCGTCTCACGCGCGTGGTCCTTCATGCGCTTGACCGGCGCCGAGCCTGGTGTCACGATCGCGACCACGCGGTCGCGCGCAACGACGTTCCCGAACCCGATGTTGAGCAGTGTGCTCACGGTTGCCGTCCTCGATCTCGCGCTCGCCGGAGGGTCGCTGCAAAACTCCGCACCCCACCGGCGCACTCGCTACTCCACGTTCTGAACCTGCTCCCGGAGCTTCTCGATCTCCTCCTTGAGAGAGAGGTCGAGCGCTGCGACGTCGAGGTCGACGTTCTTGGAGCCGATCGTGTTCGCCTCACGGTGCATCTCCTGAACGAGGAAGTTGAGCCGCTTCCCCGACGCCCCGTCCTCGGCGATCGTGGTCTTCGTGTGAACGATGTGGGCCTTGAGCCTGACGATCTCCTCGGTAAAATCCGCACGTTCGGCGGCCGAGGCGAGCTCCTGTGCGAGCCGCGCCTGATCGACCTCGATCCCGTCACCCATGAAGGCGTTGACGCGCTCGGTCATCTTCTCCTTGAGCGCGGCCGCGGCGCGCGGCGACGCCTCCTCGATACCGGCGACAAGCGTGCTGACGAGTTCGAGGCGCTCCTCAAACTCCGCGACGAGCTGGCGCCCTTCCTCCTCGCGCATGGCGACGAGTCCGCCCACGGCCTCCTCAAGGACCGGCTTGACGACCTCCCAGAGGCCGTCCGCCTCGGGGTCCTCATCGCTCTGCTCAAAGAGCTGCGGGAAACGCGTCAGCATGGCAAGGTCGATGGTGTCCGGGAGACCGAGCTCACCGGCCAGTTCCCGGAGCTCACCGACAAGAACCGATGTCGCAGCGTGATTGATGCCGGGTGCCGCCGACTCACCCTCCTCGCGCCACTCCATGTAGACGGTCACGCGACCGCGATGGAGATGTGACTCGAGATACCGCCGAATCCTGTCCTCGATCCGGAGGAAGAGACGCGGGGCCTTGACCTGGATGTCCAGGAAACGCTGGTTGACGGAACGCACCTCGGCACGGACGCGCCGTCCGTCCACCGTCCGCTCCGCGCTACCGTAGCCAGTCATGCTTCTCAGCACGGTCGCGAACCTCCTTGTGGCTGGGTTGACCTGATATCATAACGGCTCGCGCCAACCGAGTCAACAATTCGCCCGTTTTCGGGGCTTTCCTGCTGCGGTCGCCGTTTCCCGCAATCGGACGGTGCGCTCCCGCTGTGGTCGACGCCGGCGTTGCGGCCGAGCAGGCGCTGCGATAGACTCCGCCCTACCGACGTATGCGACGCCCGCACGGAGGAAGACCCTGGATACGACGCTGACGACCTATCTGGTGCACGAGATCGCCCCCGAGATCATTGGGAGCAGGGTCCGGCGCGTCGTCGCAGCGGGACCCGGAGTCGTGGTGCTGGAACTCGACGCCGCCCGGCTCATCATCGCGGTCGACAGGGCCCTCCCGCTCATCGCGCTCTCACCGATCGGGACCGGCGGATCCAGCGGGGCCGAAGCCGATCATCGACTCAGCCGTGAACTCACCGGCGCGACGGTCACGAGCCTGCGATCCATCCCCGACACCGCCATCATCGAGCTCGGATTCGAACGGACGAACCCCGCCGGCGTCGCGACGACGAGGACCGCCACCATCGATCTCGGTCGCCATCCTGGCCTGACGATCGGCACCGCCACAACCGGGGACCGCGGGGACACCTCCCCTCCGCCGGCCGACGGGTTCGTCGTGACCGAGTGGATGGACGCCGCGGGGCGCCCCCACGCACGCATCGGTCTCTCGGGCACCGAGCGGCACCCCGAGCGCGAGCACACACGGTTCGGCTCGGCGAACGAAGCGGCGCTCCACGCGTTCGACGCCGTCTTCACCGATCTCGGCCCCTCGCGCCGGCGAGACATCGTAGCCAAGGCCATCACAAGACAGCTACGCCGCAAACGACGCGCCGTCACCAAGGTCCAGGCGGAGATCGACGACGCCGAGCGCGCCGACGAGTACCGTGCGAAGGGACAGCTCATCCTCGCGAGGAAGGACTCGATCAAGCGCGGTGACGTGAGCGCATCGCTCCTCGACTACGACGGCGTCACGCGCGTCGAGGTCGAGATCGACCCGAAGCTCACTCCTCAGGACAACGCAGAGACCTACTTCCGACGCGCGAAGAAGGCCGTGAAGCGCGCACAACGCGCGCCCGAGCGGTTGGAGTCACTGCAGGTGGAGGTCGAGGAGCTTGAGCGAGCCGCCGCTGCCGCGGAGACGGCCGACGGCATAGAGCTCGAACGCCTCGAGGAGACGTTCACCCGTCCCGTATCGGCCCGCGGGAGGAAGAACAAGCAGGAGGAGCGCGTACACTACCGTACCTACCACATCAGCGGCGGGTGGGACGTGCTGGTCGGCAAGACGAACCGCGACAACGACGTCCTCACACACAGGGTCGCCCGCCCGGGCGATCTCTGGTTCCACGCGCGCCAGGTAGCCGGATCGCACGTCGTTCTGCGCATCCCGGACGGGGACCGTCGACCCGACCGGCAGGCGATCCTCGAGGCCGCGGCCATCGCCGCTTTCCACAGCAAGGCCGGCCGTTCATCAAAGGTCTCGGTGAGCTACACGGAGAAGCGTCACGTACGAAAGCCGCGAGGCGCCAAAGCGGGCCTCGCCGTCATCAGCAAGGAGAAGTCCGTCATGGTGCGCCCGGCGATCCCGAGATCGACAGACTGAGAGATCAGGCCGCCTCTCGTGCCAGCGCGTGGCATATCTCCTGCGCCAGGAGCTGCATCGGGAACAGGAACTCGTCTTCGAGCGACTGCTGCGCGGCGAACATCTCGACCTCGGTACACCCGGCAACGCAGAAGCCGGCACCACGTTCCCGCAGATGCCCGGCCACACGATCGAGTAGTTCTCTCAGATGCTCCTCGTCCGGATGCGCCGTCTTCAGCCCGCGGGGCCCGTAGATGATCTCCATCGTCAGACTCTGGTGCTCTTCGTCCGGGTAGATGATCTCGCACTCGGGTGCGATCGCGTCGAACACGCCGGACGAGACCGAACCCGTGGTGGCGACGATCCCGAGAGGCTCGGAGTGCACCCGCCCGTTCTGACGGACGAGACACGTGCGAAAATCGAGAACACCACTCTGGAAGTGGGCGGGTTCTATCAGCGCGTGCGCGGTGACGCAGGTCACGATGATCGGACTGCATCCTTGACCGGAGAGCTGGGTAAGCGCGGCGTTGATCCTCGTCGCCGCGTCGGTCCTGCCGGCGAGCAGCTGCTCCGTTCTGTCGGGCATGCTGCTCTCCATCAGGATCGTCATGTCCGGGTAGTCCTGGTCCCTTCGGGGATCAAGACACTCGCTCAGCTCTCTCATCAGGACGTCGATGACGTGCTGAGTCGCCGCCGGCCCCATCCCCCCCAGTATGCCGATTCTCACACCACGCCCCTTGCTCGATGTACACCAACGCCACGGCTCGTGCCACCCGGGGACTCCCCCGGATGGCCGCCTCGGCACACACGCTACTCTCTGTCTATGAAAGACCTGTGCCAGAGTTCGAGTGTCACGAGCGCAACCAGCAGCCCGCCCGAGGCTCCATAGTAGCGAACCCCCCGTCCGTAGTACCGTTCGAGCAGCGCTTTGAGCCCTCGGGCCGAGAAATACCCCCGCTCCAGACTCTTTCGGCTTGTGAGCGTGTCAAGAACGAACTCCTTGAGCGACCCGCTCAGCCATTCGTCACGGGGAACCGCGAACCCGCGTTTGCCTCGGTCGAGAAAACCCTCCGGAAGCGCTGGTCTCAGCGAGCGCCGGAGAATGTCCTTCTGCGAGTTTCCGTCGATGCGGTCGGCCAGAGGCAGACCGCTCACGAAGGCCGTCAGCGTACGGTCGAGGAACGGCAGCCTACACTCGAGCCCTTGTGCGCTGCAAGCTCGTTCGACCTTCGGAATGAGACAGTCCTGAAGGTAGAAGTGAACATCGTAGTGGAGACACTGCTCGAGCGGATGCTTGTCACAAGCGCGTTGCATGACCGGCAGGATGTTCCGCCACGGCGGTCTGTTCCGGGTCATCCGCTGGAAACCGGCGGAGTACAGCTCCCGCTGCACCAGCAGCGGGGTGATGCGCGGCTCGCTCGTGCGCTCCATGATCGTCAGAGAATCGCGATAGAGCCTCCGAGTGATCCGCGATGCAAGCCCGTCGGTGGCCGCGGTCACTGGAAGACGGCGGACGGCGTGCCGGAATCCGGATCGGCGGAGCACGGTGTCCAGCGGCCGTCGGCTCCTCGCCTGCCGTAGAGCGACGAGGTGTCTTCGACTGCCGCCGAGAAGCTGGTCGGGACCGTCGCCGGTCAGCACGACGTCCACGTGTTTTGCCGCAAGTCTCGCGGCCGCTCCCGTCGGGATCGCCGACGTGTCCTCGAACGGCGCGTCGTACATCCGAACGAGTTCCTCGAGAAGCTGCGGTGTCGCGTCGCTGGCATGGACACGCTCGGTGTAGTGCCGGAGTCCGAGATAGCGTGCGGCCTCCTCGGCATCAGGCAGTTCGTCGAACGCCTCCTCATCGAACCCGATGGAGATCGCCGGGGCATCCACCTCCGCCTGTCTCGAGAGCATGACACAGACGGCCGTTGAGTCGACACCGCCACTCAGGTAGCTCCCGAGGCGAGATCCGCCGCGCGTCCTCTTCTCGACAGCCGACGCCAGGAGCTCCATGAACCGGCGACCGCGCTCGTCACGCCCGTCTGCAGGTGTCGCCGCTTCCGTGGAGAACGCCGTGGCGGTCTCGCCGAAGCCGTAACGCCAGTAGACGTGTTCGCGGACGTCGTTCCCGACCTCGATGGCAGATCCCGGACGCACGGTGTAGACGCCCGCGAACATCGTCTCGGGATGCGGCACGTATCCGAACGACAGGACATCGTTGACGGCGGCCTCGTTCACGTTGGGACTGCCCGGAAGCACCTCGAGGATCGATTTGACCTCCGAGGCGAAGTAGCAGACTCCGTCGTGGATCGTGTAGAAGAGCGGACGGACCCCGAACGGATCCCGCGCAAGCAGGAGCTTCCGCGAGCGCGCATCGAAACAGGCGACGGCGAACTCGCCGTCGAGTTCGTCCGCCACCCCGAGGCCGTCCCGAGCGTAGCGGTCCAGCACGAAACGCGCCTCGGCGCCCTGAGCGGCGTCGAAGAGGACGCCATCGACTCCGCAGATCAACCCGATCTCACTCCGCCCGACCGCGGCGGACGCCGCCACCGGGTCGTGCCGCTTGACGGCGATGGCACACGCTTCCGCCGTGCCGGTCTTCAGAGCAGCGCCGCGGTGCCCAAGAACTGACGCCATGCGCGATAACGCGGTGAACAGATCGGTCGAGGATCCCTGCCGGAGGTCGGCGATTCCAAAGAGTGCGCTCATGGAGTGTCACCGCATGTGTGATGGTTGTGTGTCGAGTCGTGCTGGAGTGCCCGCTCAGATTCTGTGGGCTACGTACCAGATCCAGGGACTGGTGGTGTTGCCGGCACGCGCGTCCAGGATGTCACCATTCAGATCATACGCTTCAACGGATTCGAATCCGCACGACGCGAGCTGCTCGAGCTGGTCCTGGATCGAGATGTAGTACGTCACAAGGCGGTAGTTGTGGGCAGGATCATTTGTGATCGCGTAGCGTCCCTCTTCACGCTCGAACTGCCGGTTCCTTGCCCGGTTCCGCATGCAACGGGTGTAGCGTACAAGGCGCCTCAGCGTGACACCGGGATCGAGAGAGAAGCTGAAGTCCGGACGACGGTGAGCTCCGCGATAGTCCCGGTTGTGAGTCGAGAAGACGCAGAGCCCGCCTGGTTTGAGCACGCGGTGCATCTCCTGGAATCCGAGGATCCTGTCCTCGTGAACGAGCGAATCGAGGCCGTTGTTGGAGAAGAACAGCGCATCGAACGCCTCGTCATCGAAGCGGCTCATGTCGCGCACATCGCCGACCGAACAGTTGATCCCCGGACACCGCTCCCGGCAGAGCTCGACCATGCGGTCCGCGTAGTCGATGGCCGTGTACTCGCCTGCCCAACGACTGAGGAACACGGCCGTTCTTCCGGCGCCGCAGCCGATGTCAA
The DNA here is from genome assembly GCA_964597945.1 of uncultured bacterium. GTDB lineage: Bacteria > Joyebacterota > Joyebacteria > Joyebacterales > Joyebacteraceae > JAPEKQ01. The sequence goes on along the minus strand of CAZRAD010000019.1, from coordinate 19,366 downwards.
GCACCTTCGCGCCGGCGATCTCTCGGACGTACTTGACGTAGATCAGAACCTCGGGGACCTGCAGATTACTGCGCAGGTACGTCGTGGCGACACGACGAGTCGCATAGCACCTCTGGTTGACCCGGTCTTGATGATTCATGTATGCGCCTCACAATACACCTGCGTCCACAAACCGAACAGCATAAACGGTGCCTGAATCGCATACGCCTGGTGATGAGACCACGAGACATCACTGAACGAGTGAGTGTTCAGAGAAACCGTTCGAACCGGTCGCTGGATGCCCCGCAGATGGGGCACTTGCCGGGCGGCTGTTCGCGGGCGCAGAGGTACCCGCAAACGCGGCACCTGAGGATCGGGAGCGAAGGTGCCGGCGCACCGGCCGGCGTGGATGCGTCCGTGGTTCCGGGGGAAGCCGACCGGCGCGACGTCATCGCCGCGCGCTCCTCCTCCGTCGGGCGCCGCTCGGGGATCGAGTGGGGCGTCTGCCGACCCTCGAGCACATCTTGACTCACGTAGAGCGAGCAGTAGCAGCAGCCGTACTCGGCGAGATCGGGATCACGGTAGTCGCACGGACAGATGATGTCGAGATCGTCCTCACGCTCACCCGACGCGAGCCTGCACGGACATGCGGCGTACCCGAGTCGCTTCTGGTTGCAGACGAGGCCTTCGATCAGCTCGCGGGTGAACTCCCGGTCGGGGTTCAGATGATACCCGTGCGCCTCAGCATCGTGTTCGAGCTTCGCGTACAGCTCATCGATCTCTTCGCGCGTGCACTGCGTTTCATCGCTCACGTCGAGATACTCCTTGTGGCCTCGGGCTACTCACGCCATCTCGGGCTGCTCATCCCGGTATCGGCTGCTCACGCCATCTCGGCCGCTCTACAGTCCAAGCACCAGCTTGAGTTCGTCCGGCGAGAAGCCGGCAACACCCTTCTCATCATCGATCACCGTGGTCGGGAACGTCCCTGCCGGGTTCCACTTCTTCACGACAGCAAGCGCCTCGGCACGCTCGTCACCCTTGAGCAGATCCAGGTAGATGAAATCGAAAGCGACGCCGGACTCCTCGAGATACCGGCGGGTCTTCTTGCACCATACACACGTCGAGAGTCCGTAGAACTGCACATCGTGTTCGGCGTGGGCCCCCTCCACGCTTCCTCTTGCATCAGGCATCCGTTGCTCCTCCTGGTGGGTTGAGCGAATCTTCTATCGTGCGCAGTCTTCTCCCGAGTTCATTCAGACGGAACTCGATCGAGTTGAGGATCCAGAACTGGAAGTGCTCGACCTTGGTCTGCTTGTGGATCATCCAGATGATCTTGACGGAGACGAGAAGAACGCCGAGCTCGAGCGAGAACAGAGGCGGCAGCGGCACGTCGATGTGAACCACATGTCTGAGCAGGTCGACAACGAACAGGGCCAGGATGAGCGCCATGAAGATGGCGTTGAACACGGCGTCACGGCGATTCGACTTCGTCCCGCCGATCTGCCCAACAAGCCGCTTGATCTGCTCCTTCTCCTTGCAGAACTGTTCGAGCTCGTCTCGAAGAACCTGGGTGTCGGGCGCCATTTCTCTCTCTGCCATCAAGCCTCCTGCGTGTTCCCTTGTGCTCTTTGGATGCACTCCCCGGGGCGCGGGTCCGCGAGCGGTCCGCGTCATGGCGAGCCACCGCGACATCGTCACCACCCGCTAGGGGGTCTCGTCCTCGCCCTCATCGATGGGTGCCGGCCACATGGGCGCGTAATCGCTCTTCGGATCGCGCCGCCGCTGGAACCGAAGGCCCGACCAGAACGGGCCGAGCGAGCAGACACGGGAATCGACCATCCCAAGCCTCATTCCGATCTTCTGAACGACATCGAACGAGAGATCGGTCTCGAGCTCCGACGCCCGCTTAGGCCACGCCACCCAGAGGTGCCCCTCCTCGGTCAACCGGCCGGACACGTGGGAGAGATCGAACCTGAGATCCGCGGCGCGCTTCGAGAAGATAATGGCCATGTCCAGGTTCCGCGCGCGCTCCGGCACGACGTCAACGCCCTCCGGAAGCTCCCCGAGCGTCGACCTGAAATCCTCGGGCTCATCGTACAGCTGGATCCGGTCACCTTCATCGATGCCGAGCTTCCTCGCGAGCGCGGTCGTTGGGTCGCTGCTCAAGCACCACCCTCCTCTGCCCCGGTGGATGACTCGGGGCGTTCGCCGTGTACCGCCGCAACACGCCACCCAAGCGGCTTCGCGGAGAGCATCCCACGGGAGTGACCGCTCGGCAAGGGTTTCCTGCATCGCGTCAGGCCCGCAGCATCGCGCGCCCTCCGTACGCCCGGCGCACTCCTTGCCGTGGGGCGTGCGCTGTGGTATAATGAACTGGTGACCATGTTCACGGTCTCCCCCCCGGAACTGGACGCGCTGCCCGCGCAGCGCATGTCATTCTATACAGGAGCAGTCCCCGTCATGGGCAAGGAGCGAAGAATGGTACGCAGAGCTCTTGTGCTGAGCACGCTCGTCCTCACGGTCGTGCTTGCGATGACCGCCGCAGCCGACCCGCCGGCCACGTACGATCTCCGGAACGTCGGCGGCGAGAACTACGTCACCTCCGTCAAGAGCCAGACCGGCGGTACCTGCTGGACGCACGGGGCGATGGCCGCCATGGAGGGCAACCTCCTGATGACGGGCGTCTGGGCGGCAGCCGGCGAGACCGGCGAGCCGAACCTGGCCGAGTACCATCTCGACTGGTGGAACGGATTCAACAGCGAGTACAATCAGGACATCTTTCCGGACGCAGGCGGACTGGAGATACACCAGGGCGGCGACTACCGTGTGACCACCGCGTACCTCGCCCGTCTCGAGGGAGCCGTCCGCGACATCGACGGGCAGTCCTACAGCTCTCCCCCGCTCCGATACGACCCGAGCTTTCACTACTACTACCCGCGCGACGTCGAGTGGCACGTCGCCGGCGAGAACCTCGAACACATCGACGAGATCAAGCAGGCCGTGATCGATTATGGCGTCGTCGGCACGTGTCTCTGCTACGATGCCCAGTTCATGTCCAACTACATCCACTACCAGCCGCCCACCCACAGCTGGGAACCGAACCACGCGGTCGCCATCATCGGATGGGACGACAACAAGAGCACGCAGGCTCCGGGGCCCGGCGCCTGGCTCTGCAAGAACAGCTGGGGCTCCGGCTGGGGCTACAGCGGCTACTTCTGGATCTCCTACTACGACAAGCACTGCGCTCAGAACGAGGAGATGGGAGCTATCGTGTTCCGCGGCGTGGAGCCGCTTGAATACGAGCACGTGTACTACCACGACTACCACGGCTGGCGCGACACGCTCACCGTCGCGACCGAGGCCATGAACGCATTCGTTGCCGATGGCGACGAACTCCTCAAGGCGGTGAACTTCTTCACGGCTGTCGACACCGTCGACTACACGGTCCGCATCTACGACACATTCTCGGGGGGTACGCTCTCCGACCTCATGGCGGAGGAGACCGGCACGTACGATCACGCCGGACTTCACACGGTCGATCTCGATCCGACCGCGAATCTCTACGCGGGGAACGACTTCTACGTCTACCTCGAGCTCTCGCAGGGCGGCCACCCGTACGACCGCACGTCCGACGTTCCGGTCCTGCTCGGCGCGGACTACCGCACGATCGTCGCTTCGGTGGCAAACGCCGGCGAGAGCTACTACAAGAGCGGTGGCGAGTGGCTCGACTTCTACGATTTCGACGACGGGCAGTGGAGCCAGACGGGCAATTTCTGCATGAAGGCGCTCACGATCGACGCCGGGCTCTCGATCGACCCGGGCACGCACTTCAAGTCCGAGGGACCGAGCGGCGGCCCGTTCACTCCGGTGAGCCAGGACTACGTGATGGAGTACCGCGGCGACGCCCCGGCCAACTACCAGGTCGAGGTGATCCCCTCGTCGGCGACGTGGGTCTCACTCTCGGGTGACACCGGAGGTTCGCTGACACCCGGCGTTCCGGCCACGGTCACGGTCACGATCAACTCGAACGCCGAGACCCTCCCCGACGGAGCACACGTCGCGTCGATCTCGTTCCGCAACCTCTCCAACGGTCTGGGTGATACGACACGCGACGTTGTCGTCGCCATCGGGACGAGCGAGAAGCAGTACGAGTGGACGCTCGACACCGACCCGGGCTGGACGACCGAGGACGACTGGGCGTACGGACAGCCCACGGGCGGCGGCGGGCAGTACGGCAACCCCGACCCGACCTCCGCGTACACGGGAGACGACGTCTACGGGTACAACCTCGGCGGTGACTATCCGAACAACCTGGATGAGTCACACCTGACGACGACGTCCATCGACTGCAGCGACCTCTACAACACGCACCTGAGGTTCTGGAGATGGCTCGGCGTCGAGACGCCCGAGTACGACCACGCCTACATCCGCGCGAGCGCCGACGGCTCCTCATGGACCACGCTCTGGGAGAACACCGAGGAGATCACCGACAACGCGTGGACACAGATGAGCATCGACATCTCTTCGGTCGCCGACGACGCGGAGACCGTCTACCTCCGCTGGACGATGGGCGTCACCGACGGCGGATGGCAGTACTGCGGCTGGAACATCGACGACGTCGAGATCTGGGGCATCAGCGGTGAGGGCTCTAGCGTCGAGGAGCCGGAACTCATCCGCGACGTGAAGCTCCACCCGGTGCGACCGAACCCGTTCAACCCGACCGCGAACATCGCGTTCTCGCTCCCAAGTCCGGCACAGGTCGAACTGGCGGTCTACGACGTGCGCGGCAGGCTCGTGACCGTCCTCGAGAGCGGCCAGCGTGACGCCGGTCCGCACGAAGCGATCTGGCACGGCAGGGACTCGCACGGCGACGCCGTCGGCTCGGGCGTCTACTTCGTCAGGCTCATCGCCGGCGAGAGCGTCGCGACGAGGAAGATGGTTTTGGTCAAGTAGCACCACCGGGGATCAAGCCCGACACGAGAACGGCGGGGCCATCGGCCCCGCCGTCTCTCTCTGTGCCCCCGCGGTCTCATACTCGTCGGCCGCGCATTCCCGCGCGGCTACCGCTTGCCGGACCGAACGTACAGCAGCGCGTTGCCGCTCTTGCCGGAGATCTCGATGGCGCCCGTCTCCCGGAGACAGTACGCCATCTTCTGCGCGACCCATCTGGGGCGGTCTACGGCGTGACCGAGAGCCGCGGTGTCGAACGGCTCCTTGAGGTCTTCCGGAACGTACGCGAGCGCGTCGGCAACGGTCGCGATGCGTTCGCGTCCGACGACCTCGATCAACCGTCGCTCGTCGGTCACCCATCCCCTCTTCCGCCACCCCTTCGTCCCGTCGTAGCTGCGGACCTCCTCCTCGTGCGTCAGCAGGAGCTCGAACTCGAAGTTCGGATGCTTGAGGAGTCGCGGAAGACGGACCAGCTCGACGAACGCGTCGATCGGCGTGCAGTGCTTTGGTGAGCGGCGGCGTGTCTCCTTGCCGCGCTTCTTCCGGGGACGCTTCACGATCCACTTCTCGACGGGGAGCGGATGGACCAGGCGCACGCGATGCGTCTCGACCAGGCGCTCGAGCTTGCGGCGGATCGAGGAGAAGCCGCGGGTCTGTATCTCGATGAGCAGCTCGCCTCGGACGATGTCGATAGCGAAGCCGTCGAGCGGGACCTCGAACCGGTCTCCGGGTTCGGCGTACCACTCCTTGAGCGATGCATGAAGCGCCTGCTCGTTGAGTGTCCCTATATGCGGTGAGTCACTCACGCTCACTCCCCCTCGAACTGGATCTCGACCGTGGCGATCTCGTGCGGACCGAGCGAGACCGGGATCTGGAATCCATCGGTCACCGCGATGCCGGCTCCCCGCTCCTCGAGCAGATTCGTCCGCCACGCCTCGCGGACCCGTCTGGCGAGCGTGAGCGTCTCATCGACCGGTCGGTCCGATAGGTTGCACATCCGCACGACGAGCGTGTCACGCACGGCATGCCGCTTGACCGCGGAGACTCGAATCTCACCGCGAGTGGTCGAAAGAAGACTCGCTCCGCCCTCGCGCATCCCGTCCTCCACTCCCTGCCTCGTCAGCGGCGGGACCCGCCAGCGCTTCGAGAGCGCCGGGAGTCCGGCCCCGAGTGCTCCACCGGCAACAGGAGCCACAGCGTAGCGGAAGATGTGCCGTCCCGGACACTGTGCCTCGGGCGTGAACAGCGTCGGTCCGGCATTCTGGCTCCGTCTTGTCGGGAAGTCATCACGCGACAGCCACCCGACAGACCTTAGAAGCGTCAGCGAGAGCACGGCGCGAGCGTCTCTATCGCGCGATGCCTCGATCTCGGGGAGCCCCTGGTTGAGGACGGCGAGTCCGCTCTTTCCATCGTCGACCAGCGAGAACTCCTGCTGGGGCACGGTGGCCGGTGGCGGCTGAACCCAATCATCGTGCTGAACCGGACCGATCGCGCGCTCGTTGAGCAGGAAGTGCCCGTCCGACGTGATGCTGTCGGTCACAACTCCGGTCGGGAATACCGCCCTGAGTCGGTGGTCCTCCGCAGCGTTGTCGAACTCGACTGTTACGTCGACCAGCGGGCGGCCCTTCGCGAGCGCAACGCTCACGCGGACGCCGCAGTCGACGAACTCATCGCTCCTCGCCGTTCGATCATCCTCGATGCGTGCAGGAAGCCGCAGCACGAATGCTGCATCGAGCACGCCGCGGAGACCGGTATCGTCGACGACGCGAACTTCACCGGGCGTGACATCCTGCGACGTTACGGTCAGGCTGTCCGGTCCATGCGAGTAGTCGTACTCGTCCCCGATGTCCTCGACATCCTCGAGCAGGTTCAGACCGGGGCGAAGCGCTCCGGTGGCCAGATCGGTCAGGTCGAAGGTACCGTTCGGATGGAGCCGCACCTCGACGAACTCGTTCCGAAGCGTGTCTTCTGCCACCGTCACAGCCGGCTCGGGTCGCGACGGGGCACCGCCGGATGGGCTGTCTGCCGTCAGGAAGTAGACCGCATGACCGAGCGCCGGGAGGTCCTTCGCTTCGAACTCGATGGTCAGGAAGCAGTCGGCCGTCTCCCGTTCGCTCTCCGGGCGGATGATGCGGTGCCCGAACTGCGACCGATAGATGTCAAACTGCTCGCGCTGCGCCTGCTCCGAGAGCAGGCCGCGGTAGTCGATCCCCCAGAACCGTTCCACGAAGATCTTCTCGACGATGGTGAACGGGACCTCCCGTCGGTCCTCGTTGAACAGCCGGAGCTGATCAGGTTCGACGCCGAACGGCTGGAGCACGACCATTCTCCGCACGACCTCCGTGCGCCGCATGGGCAGCGGGTTCACAACGCAGATGGCGGTCGCTCGGTCGTCCGCCTCGTGCCTGGCGAACGCCGGCACCATCCCGTCGAGCGTGTTCGACAGCAGCCGGTCTCCCGTCTCGAGGACGCCGCGGAAGCGCGGGACCATGTCTCGATGAACCTCGTCGGTGCTGCACCCGCAGATGGAGTCGTGCGGGTGGTTCTTGAGTAGCAGCTTCCACGCGTAGTCAAGCTGTCCGTCCGGATACTCGGCCCCGAGTCCGAAGCGCGCGTAGGACATGACCGGCTCGAGCACGTCGGCAAGCATCGTTTGCGCGGCGTCGTTCATCTGCTTGAGAGGCATCCGGGCCGACCAGACACCCGAGAGGATGTGGGAGTAGCGCCCGCCAAGGAGTTCGCCGGCGTGTCGCTTCTTGGCGAGCCCACCCGCCTTGATGGCCTCGACGAACTCAGCGAACCCGGTGTGGGCGAATTCGGTCTCTGGGAATGCAGTCTCAAGTGCGGTGAGTACGTCGCTGAACCGCTGTTGCCTGGGGAAGTGGTCGCACCCGTTGGAGAGCAGGTAGACGTCGCCGTTGCTGCGCTCATCCATCCGCTCGAAGAGCTCGCCCACCTTGGCCACCGCGCGGTCGACGTCGACCTCGCGCCTCGTGTGCGCGTGCCAGATCTCCGCGAGCCCGAGTCCGGCCGCGTTGCAGTACCCGCCGAACTGATTGACGGCGGTGACCTCGCTCCCGTCGGGGGCGGCCCACAGGTATTCCAGCCCGAGATCCTCAAGCTCATCACCGTTGCCGCGCCAGTAGACGAACGAGTCGATCCCCGCACCGCGCAGAAGCTGCGGCATCTGCGCGATGTGACCGAACGAATCGGGGACGTATCCAACCTTCTGGACAGGTCCAAACCGCGCGCAGACGCGGTGACCGAGACTGAGGTTTCGGACGTGCGCCTCGGCGCTGACGAGGAACTCGTCGGGAAGCTGATACCACGGACCGATGATGAGAGCGCCGCTCCGGACGAGTCGCCGCACTCGCTCCTCGTCGTCCGGCCGCGCCTCAAGGTAGTCCTCCAGAACGACCGCCTGTCCGTCGAGCACGAAGCAGCGGAACGCCTCATCCGACTCGAGCGCGTCGAGCACACCTGCGACCACGCGCACGAGGTTCACGCGGAACTCGTGGAACGTCAGATACCACTCACGGTCCCAGTGGGTGTGCGAGACGATGAAGGCCTTGCGCGGGGGCATCGGAGGTCCTTTCGGATGAACAGATGAGCATGGCGTCGACATGCCTGACGCTGCCGCAGGCGAGAAGAGGCTATCGTCGGCAGGCCTCGAGGAGTCTGCCGACCGTCGTGGTCGCGAGTCCGACGCACGTATCGGCCGCGCCGTAGTAGAGGCGAAGTTCACTGCCCGCCTCGGCGAACCCGTCCGCGGCCGTATCGACCGTGAGCCCCGACGGGAAGACGACGTTCGGCACCTGGCCCGTCATCTCCCATGTCTCGCGGGGCTCGAGCACATTGTCCCGGCCGCGCGCGATGACGCGCGTCGGGTCATCAAGGTCGAGCAGGACGACGCCCGCCTGGTAGATCCATGAGCCGACGAGGTGCGTGGCGATTCCGTGATACACGAGCAGCCACCCCTCGCGAGTCTTGATGGGCGGTGGTCCCGGACCGATGAACTCGTCCCAGTAGTGCCAGCGGCCAGACATCACGTCGCCATCGTCGCGCCAGCTCCTGAGATCTTCCGAAGTTGCGAGCGTGATGGTGTCACCGCTCGTGAGTCCCTCGCCCGCGCTGACGCGGTTCGGCCGCAGGAGCATCGCGTATCGCCCGCCGATCCGCTCGGGGAAGAGCACACCGTTACGAACAGCGTCCCAGGCGCGCGCGGTGTCGGCCTGTACCGATGATGCGCCCTCGGGCGCGGACGCGCCATCGTCCCGTCCCTCGCCGACTGCGCCGACCAGCTCGAGCCGACGGAAATCATCGGTCCGCGCGACGGCGAGCCGACACGTCGAATCGACATCGACCGCAAGGACAACGTGCCACGTCCCATCGACCCGCGTGATCCTCGGATCGTAGACGTGGTGGACCGTCTCCCCCATCCTCTCGAACCCGATGAGTTCCACGAGCTCCGGCCGGACGTCGAAGTCGACGCCGGGGTCTCCGGTCGCACCGGGCCGACTCTCGGCCATCATCAGGTGCGTCCTCCGTCCCCGCGTCTGCACTCGCAGAAGCAGAAGGTGCCGCCCGTCCACGACCGCGGCGCCGGGATTGAAGACGGATGTGACGTCAATGACATCCGGCGCCACGTCGGGGATGTCGTCCCGGGTGAGGATCGGGTTCGATGCGCTTCGCGTGAGGATCATCGCGTCTCCTCGTCGTGTCCGACCATGCCGTCGTCCGCCTCGTCGCGCTGCATGACACGCAGCCGCTTGAGCATCATCGCGATGTCGCGGAAACCGCCGATCGAGAACCAGAGCAGCACGAAGATCGAGAACGCGACCTGAATGAAGAAGTAGATGCGCCAGAAGTTCGCCCACGCCTCGTCGGGAACATCGTGATGCAGATTGTAGATGGTGCCGACGATGAAGATGAGGATCCAGATGCCCGTGTGCGCGTAGGTCGCGATGTAGATGATGCGGTCACCTCTGGTAAACTCCCTGCCCATCCCGAGCATGCGCCATCCGCGCGAGGGCTGGGCGTTGACGACCTCGGTCTCGCCGGCCACCGCATACTCCCCGCGGTGGAGCACCCGATCGAGATCGGTCGGCTGCGTGCGCCCGAGAAGGGAGATCGTCACGTACATCAGGGCCGACGCACCCATCGCGACCGCCCAGTACTGCTGGCCGTTGATGTTGTAGAGCCAGTGACGGAGTATCCACCAGGCCTGCGCCGCCCTTGACGCGATCAGCGGCGACGACTCGAAGAGCTCCTTGGGCAGCTGGTGCATGAGAATGCCGCCGACGGCGATGCCGGAACCCGTGATCAGCGCGCCCCATGCCGCGGGGGCGGTTCCTCGGCGCCAGTAGAGCCCGCCGATGATGACGGCGCCCGAACCGCCGGCGAAGATGGCACCCGTGATGGCGAAGAACAGGAAAATGTACTGGCTCTGCTGGAAGAGCAGACTGAAGAGGAAGATGAAGACGGCGACACCGAGGATCGACAGCCGGAGCGCGAGAAGGTGCTGCTTGCGCGTGAACGGCTTCCTCCGAAACGGCATCACCACGTCCTGGATGAAGATGCTCCCCCACGAGTGCAGATACGTGTCGTGCGTGCTGACGAACGCCGCGAGCATCACGGCCGCGAACGCGCCCATCAGCCCGACGGGCAACAGCATGGTCAGCGTGACCGGACCCCGGAGCTGGTTCTGAAGCGCCTCGCTCCCGAGGCCGGCGAGCACGCCCTGGACGTTGGTCGCGATCGCGCTGAAGTCCGGGTGGTGCATGACCGTGTAGATGATGATCGGCACGAACAGGATGAAGAGGTTCTGCGGGAACCCTTTCCAGTTCCCGAGCACGCCGGCCATCTTCGCTTCGTGCGCGTTCTTCGCCGAGCTGTTGTACGCCTGCGTCCCCTGCCACGACATGGCGCCGTAGACAACTCCGACGATGCCGATGATGAAGTAGAGGAGATTGAAGTCCTCGATGTGACTCGTCTTGAACGGGTTGATGAGCGACGCCTCCTGTGGCGCCGCCGCGAGCGCCTCGATGATCTGGCTCCAGTCGACCTGCGTGTACAGGTAGAGCACGATGACGATGAACACGATGTTGACGAAGAGTCCCTGCGCGAAATCGGTGATGATCACGGCGATCTGCCCGCCGCTGAACACGAAGAAGAGCGCAAGCACCAGGAGAACGGCCATCACGAGTGGGTAGGTCGGGACCATCAGTCCGAAGATCGGGAGCGCCGCCGGGAGGCCGCAGAAGTAGATGAAGAACCGCGCACCGACAGCCGGGAAGATGCCGAAGTTGATCAGTCCGGAGAGGAACGCGATGAGCCCCGCGAACACGCGGAAGTTCCTGCTGTAGCGGGCCTCGAAGAACTGCGCAAGCGTCAGCGCCCTCGTCTGACGGAACCGGTAGATGACCCATCCCGAGACCGTGAGAATGAGGATCACGACGCTCATCGTGAACCCCCACCATGTCATCGAGAACCCGGCCACGTAGTTCATCTCGAGCAGCCCGACGATCGTGATCGCGCCCAGACCCGCGATCCCCGTCGCCATGCTGATCGCGTAGCGGCCGGCCGTCCGCCCCGCCGCGAGGAAGTCGGCAACGCTCTTCATGTGCTGCCGGCTCAGGAAGACGCCCACGACCATGACGCCGAGGACGGCGATGACGATGCTCCAGTCGACTGGCGCCATGTTCATGTGGTTCTCCTTCCGCTACCAGATGTGCCCGTCCTCCGAGACGTGGAGCACTCTGCCGTCGCGGCCGGTGAGAACGCCCTCGAACGTCCACGGCGTCACGTGGATAGCCGGCGGCCACGGCGCTCCGTCGAAGGGCGCGTCCGCAAGCCCGAGCTCGGCGAGATCTCGCGTGTATCGGCCGTGTCGACCGTGGAACGTTCGCTGCGCGTAGTAGAGCCTGATGAGCGCGGAGCGCGTGGGAAGGTCGGTAGGCAACGGCGCGACCTCGTCGTACGCGCCGGCCGAACTCGACGAGAACGACACGACGCCCCACATCTCCGGGTAGTGCATGTTCACGAGCCCCTGCGGCGACCAGACCCAGTTGTCCTCGGGGAGACTCTCGCCGGTCTCCGGGTCGACCGACTTGAGGTAGTCACCATCGACGATGTCGGTCCGCCACTCGACACGTGAGAAGTTGACGCGCCACGCGTCCCCCGGCTCGGGCGGACACGGGCCGTGCGCGCACTCCTCGAGCACCTTCCACGGAATGGCGATCTCCATCGTCCAACCGGCGTCCTCGTCCGACGGATCGTTCAGCGTCCCGTCAACGCTCACACCCGTGCGAAGACCCTGGATGTCCCACGAATCGATCGCCGTGCCGCCGTCGCGATACGGCTTGGTGAGCAGAAGGTCCCACTCGGTCTCGAACGCGTTGACCTCGAGCTCGTAGTACTCGTGCGTGTCGCCGTCGGGGTCGATGAAGACCTCGAAGTCGTTGTCATAGAAGATGACCGCGTCGCGGTCCGTGAGCTTCGCCCAGACGTGCGGCTCCTCCATCCAGGCGGCCACGTAGAAGTAGTCGTCGTCCCAGAGCATCGCGGCCCGTGTCTCGAATCGCGGTACGGGGAGCTGCTCACCTTGGATATCAATGAAGAGCTGGGTTCGCGCGGCGCTCAGCCACGCCTCCTCGTCGAGCACGCCGTCGACGACGAGCGGGTCGCTCGCGCGCTGGCAGACGTATGACCTCGGGGCGCAGTCAATGGACGGCACGGGGAACTCGTAGTCCGGATCGCGGTGTATGCCGTGCGCGTGAGCGCCGGACGCTGCACAGAGAAGCGCGGCCAGCACGAGTCCGCCGGCGTTTCGCGACATGGCTCGGGGTGTCATATCAACATCCTCTCTTCGGGACCGTCCGCGGCGCGAGGGCCTACGGGGTCGATATCTGAGGAATCGCGGGCTCCACCCCGGCGCCCGCAGGAGACCCCGAGTATACACGAACTCGCCTCCGACGGGGCTACGCGTGACGGAAGACGATCAGCCCGTCGTTGGCTGCTCGGCACGCCGACAGGGTCCGCTGCGTGTCACTGCGGCCACACCACCGCACGGAGAAACGGAACTCATGGAAGCCGCCAAGCGAGGCGGCGAAGTTCGTCTCCCAGAAGTTGTTCATCAGCCACGCATACAGATATTGTGGGTCGTCTGCGAGCCTCGGATCTCCGGCCAGAAGACGTTCTCCGAACGCGAGTGGCCCGACCTGGAGCAGGTGACAGTCCGGCATGGAGACCGCCACGCCCATCCGGCTGTCGTGAACGACGCCGACACCGCCCTCGGCGCCGGACTCGTCGCTCACGAGCGCGAATCCGTCGTCGACCGCGTAGTAGTCGGTGAGCGTTCCCGGGATTTGATCGATGCGTGGTCGGACGGCGGCGCCAACCTCCAACGCCCCGGCCTTCGAGAGCCAGAGCTGTTCGCTCGGACCCGCGGTGAACGGGAGTGAAAGATAGACGTTCTCGGGCTCCCATACGCTGTCCTTGTGAATCCGGACTGCGACATCGACGCGCGCCTCGTCTTCGTATGCGCACAGCTCGACCAGGAACACGCTGGAACCTGCGACCCCGTAGTCGAGTGTCACGCCGGAGACGACGGGCCCTGCCGTTCTCGCCCCCTCGCCGATGAGACACCCGGCGGTCCGGATCACGTTATCGCCCTTGCGGTTAAGCCCCATCGCCGCGCGGACGCTGCAGGCCTCGCCCCGACCGTGCATCGGTGTGACCTCGTAGACCGGTGTGAAGGCCCCGTGAACGGGGTTCGC
>CAZRAD010000019.1:0-5560 GCA_964597945.1 uncultured bacterium | reverse complement strand
TTCGCCCCGTGGACGGGGTTCGCCCGCAGCAGATTCCTGCCGGTCGCCCGGTCGATCCAACGCACAACCCCGTCGCCGGGAACCCACTCGAGGCGCACATGCTCGGTCACGAGGGTTCCGCCGGGAGCAGACGACTTCCCGGGGCCGTCGCCCGCGCCCTCTCCGGCAGCGCCGGCGCGAGTCGCATCGCCCTCGATCGGCTCGATCGTGAAGCTGCGCCTCTCACCCGGCGCCAGGTCGAGCCACACGAGGTACTCACCGCCCATCGGCACGTGCGCGAGTTGCGCACGCATCGTCGCTCCGCTCGACGCGTCAAGCACCCGCGCTCCGCGGTCGAGCCGCAGCTCGTTGAACTCGTAGTGGCCGACCGGAAGACGGGCCACGCCGCTGACGCGGTAGTCGAACGGGTTGAGGACGGTGAAACGAAGCGGGACGCCGACGGCAAGTCCGGGCGCGCCCAACCGTCGAAGCGCGGCATCCTCGAGGCCGACGACCGCATCGTGCGCGGTCGCCGCGTATGCCTGCTTCCGCGCTGAGATCGACGTGACGAGTGGATGCCACGGATCGGATATCGCATTCGAATGGCTGAAGGTATGTTCCGCATAGAGCAGAAGATCGTCGACCACACCATGCCGGAGCATGCCATCGACCGCGGCGCCGAGTGCGTCCACGCGCCGCAGCCGCCGCTGCGCCTCACGCATCAGTCTGGTGGCGGTCGGGTTGCCGCCGGGGCCGTCGGACCACCAGTCGGGCCAGTCCCCCCGGTAGGTCGGAATCTCGCTCGTCCTCTCCCCGACCTCGGCTCTCAGCTCCTCGAAGAACCCGGAGAGTGATGTCATCTGGATGCGGCAGACGTCGCCGTGCTCGATGTTCCAACGCTCGACCATGTCCACGATGCGCCCGGATGGCGGACCGTTGTCGGTCCGGAGCCCGGATACCATCACAGGAACGATGTCGAACTTGTATCCGCGCTCGCGGAGTCCCGCGATATACCGGGGGATGCGCAGTTCGGCAACGGCCCAGTGGTCGTGGAAGATCATCTCCGCGTCGCACTCGTCCTTCGTCAGGTACGACGCCGCTGCGCCGGGAGCCAGACCGAGTTCGTTCCCGAAGTGGTAGTGTTCGCCGCTCCAGACCAACACGCGCCCGCCCGACGGCGTCTCCCACCAGAACGGAATCTGCGTCTCGCCAAGCGGGTACATCCCGTGGTGCGTGTGGACGCACGAGAAGAGGTTGGCCACTCCGCACTCGAGCATCGCCTCGGCGTATCCCCATCCGTACCCGTTGATGTCGGCCGTCATCGCTGAATCCACGGCAACACCGAGCTTCTCTCCGAGATCGCGCCCACGACGGAACGACTCGAGAAGCAACTCGTACCCGATGAGTTCGTTGAAATTGAGGTAGCTCGCTGAGATGCCGATCGAGCCCTCGGCCACGGCGCGGGTGAACCGCTCCCGGTCACCCGGCGTCGCCGCCTCGAGGAACCGCTCCACGGCCCAGAACGCTTCGCACGTCCACACGAACCCGTCGAAATGCGGCCCTCGGCGCTCTGCCGAATCATCGGCGATGGCGAGAGCCTGGCGGATGAAGTCGACGTGCCTCCGTTCGATCAGGCTCTGCGCGTCTGTGTAGCCGATGTCGGTGTGCGAATGGTGGATTGCGCAGAGCTTCGTCATGCTCGCTCCATCAGCTGGCCGCCATCACCAGGGGCTCTTACTCATCGCTCGCGCCGATGAAAAACGATGCGCACCAGCTGAAGAGACTCACGACAAGCGATCCGAGAAGCGCCGCCCAGAAGCCGGCGACGGCGAAGCCGCCCAGCATGAGAGCGACAAGCCCGAGGAGTGCGGCATTGATCACGAGCAGAAACAGCCCGAGCGTCAGTACCGTGAGCGGCAGCGTGAACAGAACGAACAACGGCTTGACGAACGCGTTCACGATGCCGAGCAGGAATGCCGCCAGCAGGATCGTGCCGAAACCGTCGAGCACGATCCCCGGCACGACCATCGCGGCGATCCAGAGACCGATCATCGTTATCAGTAGACGGGCCAGGAATCTCATGGTCCTTCCTCCTTGCTCAGGGCCGCCGCCACGCGTCGGTGCCTTGGATGGCGAGGATCTCGCCGAAGTACGAACGGTGGTAGTCCTTGTCCGGATAGCTCTCCTCGATGGCCGGCTCCACGAAACGCGCCGGATCGAAGTCGTGCCAGTAGATGGTCCTGCATTCGATGATGAGCTCCGCCTCCGCGAATCCGGGCGCCGCGACCTTGCCCGACGCGATCGGCGTCAGGCCGGCCTCGGCGATCTTGTCACCGTCGCGTCCCGACTTCGTACCGAGGAGCTTCAGCGCGTCGCGATGCTCCTCGGGGAACGCGGTCAGCGTGAACGAGCCGTGCTCCTCCATGAACCCGTAGGTGTGACGCACGGGCCGGACGACGACGTCGGCAATGGGGCGATTCCACATCGCTCCGAACGTCCCCCAACCCACGGTCATCGAGTTGAACTCACCCCTCTCGAAATCACCGGCGGTCAGAAGAAGCCATGTCGAGAGCCAGAGTCTGCTCGGGTTGACCACGAGCTCCTCCGGCAGGATCGGATTGCGAGTCATGCGCTTCTCTCCTGTTCTCTCTGAAGCGGCGTGAGCCGCGCGACGGTGGCACCCCAGCCTCCCGCATCGCCCGCGAGCCGGAACGACACGACCTCATCCATGCGATCGAGAGCAGCGTGGACCGTCTGCCTGAGCGCGCCGGTGCCCTTCCCATGAATGATGCGCACGTCGAGAATGCCCCGCTTGCGGCACTCGTGAATGTAATCGGGCACTAGCGACCTCACATCGGATGGATGGAAGTTGTGAAGATCCAGTGTCCCGTCGATCGGGATTTCCAGCATTGGCGGCTCCCGGGGGATCAGTCTCCGCGGCCACCGCGTCTGTCGGACAGCAGTTCGCCGCCGATGCCGACGTTCTGCGGTTGGTTCTCGCGAATGAGCACGACGATGTGCGCCTTCTCGATACCGAACGCCTCTCCGGCGACATCGGTCAGGCCTCGAACCAGCGAGCGGCGCTTCTCGACGTCGGCGATGGGAGGACCGTCAACTGTGATGGTCGGCAAGAGAACCTCCTTGGTGCCGTCTGTGAGATGATGATATGCAACCGTGCCACACGTCGCTCCCCGATTCAAGCCCGCTCCCCGTCCTCTCGAGAACGCGGACTCACTGGCGCATGAGCCGACGCCACCCTTATCACACGGAAACGGGCTCCCTCTGACGAAGGAGCCCGTTCGTATCGACGTACCGACCGGGCACAGCGTGGATGCGCATCGCGTCCGGCCCAGCCCGTCAGTCTCCTACCAGTCGCTCTCCGGAACGCCCATTCCGCTCCGGTCCGGGAAGGCCGGCTCGTCCGGGTGCCGGATGGGGTGTCTCGTGAGCTCATCGAGCATGTGCTCGATGGCCGCATCGAGCTGCGGGTCCCCGCCGTCGACCATCAGCGCCGGGTCATCCACGACCTCGATGTCGGGCGCGACGCCGTATCCCTCGATACCCCACGTCCCGTCGAGATCGACGAACGCGAAGGTCGGCACGGTGCAGTAGCCGCCGTCGATGAGACCCGGGTTGCCCGAGATGCCGACGAGGCCGCCCCACGTCCGCGTGCCGACGAGCTTGCCGGCGCCCAGCTGGCGGAAGATGTAGGGGAAGCTGTCACCACCGGAGCCTGCCGACTCGTTGACGAGCAGGCACGTCGGGCCCGGCCTGCCGAACTCGGGTGCCCAGTCCATGCCGCGCTGATGCCGGTGGGTCCAGTAGTTCACGATCGGCTGGCTGACCATCCGCACGAACGGGTACGGGCTCTGCCCGCCGCCGTTCCAGCGCTCGTCGACGATCAGCGCGTCATACTGGCGCGCGTTCTCGAACTGACGCCTGAGGTCGTTCGCGCCCCGGCGCCCGGTGTCCGGGACGTAGGCGTAGCCGACCCGACCGTCGCTCTGCTCCGCGACGTATGCGCGGTTCTTCTCGATCCAGGCGCGGTACTTGAGGTTGCTCTCGCCATCGAGCGTCTCGACGACGATCTCGCGCGCGTCATCGTCGATCTTCGACTTCTCGCTGACGGTCAGCGTCACAGTCATCCCGGCGAGCCCCTGGAAAGCCGCCCAAGGGTCCTTGTCCGTATCGATGGGAACACCGTTGACGGCGAGCAGGTAGTCGCCGACCTTGACGTCGACACCAGGCTGGCTCAGCGGCCCCTTCGCGTCGCCGTCCCACGTCGCACCCTCGAAGATGCGAGAGATGCGGTAGGCGCCGTCATCGAGCTCATATTCGCACCCGAGCAGACCGACCGAGACGCTCGGCGTGTCCTCGTATACCTCGCCGCCCATGTAGTACGCGTGTCCGACGTTGAGTTCACCGATCATCTCGCCGATGACGTACGAGAGGTCGACGCGCGACCCGCAGTGTTCGATCATCACCGAGTAGTCGTCCCACACGCCATCCCAGTCGACGCCGTGGAGATTGTCCGCGTAGAAGTAGTACTTGTAGATTCGCCAGGCATCGCGGAGGACCTGACGCCACTCGACGCGAGGCTCGACCTCGACGAGCATTCCGTCGGTCGGGACCGTACCGTCCCAGTCCTGGCCGGGCGCGGCATCCATGATCGCCATGCCGCGATTGCCCCAGACGCCGATCTTGTTGCCGTCACCGGACATCACGAAGCCGTAGGCGTCCGAGATGACCTCCTGCTCCATCTCGTCCTCGTTCTCGATGTCGACCAGGATGATCGTCGAGCCGCTGCGCGTGCAGAGCAGCTGACCGGACGCGTTGACGGCCATGTTGTAGAAGCCGCCGCGCTCGATGGGGAGCAGGATGGCGCGACGCTCGAAGCCCTCGAAGTCGATCTCGATGCGCTCCTCTTCCTCGGCCTCCTCGTCGCTCTCGTCCTCCTCAGCATCCTCATCCCCGTTCTCGTCCTCACCCTCTTCCTCCGCGTCCGCATCCTCATCGTCCCACTCCTCGACATCGACCTCGGGAGCGAAGGGTGATTCCGTCTCGGCCGAGAGCGGCACGACATAGAGCCGGTCCGTGTTCTCGTAGACCCAGTCCCAGGTCGTGTCGTCGTACGAACCGGTGCCGAAGTCGGAGTTGCTCGCGTAGTACAGGTAGGTCCCGTCGCGATCGAAGGTCGGCCACGTGACGTCGAACGCGCCGCTCGTGACCTGGTGCGTCTCGTCGTTCTCAATGTCGTAGATGTAGGCGACGTAGTTCGTGTTCGGGCTGGGATGATCCGCGAACGCGATCCAGTTGGAGTCGCTCGCCCAGCTGAAGCTCCCTCCGTGGTACGAGTAGAACTTGTGGGCCTTGCGGGTTCGGCCGCCGTCGATAGTATGAACGTAGAGCGTGCCCGTCTGGTCGAGGAACGCGATGCGTTCGGAGTTGGGTGACCAGCTCAGGTTTTCGAGGTAGCCGAGTCCGTCGTTGGTAAGCTTCTTCGTCTCGCCCTTGCCATCCGACTGGGTGATGTAGAGCTCGTAGTCGTCGGTCTCGTCCGACGTGTACGCGATCCACTTGC
>CAZRAD010000018.1:1220-27391 GCA_964597945.1 uncultured bacterium | reverse complement strand
TGTTCGCCATGAGCGCTTCGAGCGACATCGAACACGCGATCTCGGCCTGCTTGAGAATGCGATTCATGTCGTAGACGTGGATGGCGCTCATCGCGGTCAGCAGGTTCGACCCGTTGATCGTCGCGAGACCGTCGCGCGCCTGGAGACCCGGAACCGGAATGCCGGCGTTCTCGAGCGCCTCCCTGCCGGGGAGCAGCTCGCCCTTGTAGTAGGCGTGCCCCTCACCCATCATCAGGAGAGCGATCTGGCTCATCGGGGCGAGGTCGCCGCACGCGCCGACCGAACCCTTCTGGCAGACGAACGGCGTCACGCCCTTATTGAGCATATCGACCAGCGTCTGCGTGATCTCGGGGCGACAACCGGAGTTGCCGTGGCAGTGGACGTTGATCCGGCCGACCATCGCGCCGCGAACGTACTCGATGGGAGCGGGATCACCGATACCGGCGGCATGGTTGTAGATGAGGAACTTCTGGAACTGCTCCACCTGCTCGTCGTCGAGGACAACCTCGGAGAACTCACCGATGCCGGTGTTGACGCCGTACATGATCTCGTGCGCCTTGATCTTCTCCTCGAGCATCGCGCGGCAGATGTTGATCCGCTCGACCGAGTCCGCCGATATCTCGACCTTCTCACCGTGACGCGCGATCGCAACCAGTTTCTCAACTGTGAGTCCGCTTCCATCCAGAACGATTGCCATGTCTCCGCTCCTGACGTGCTTCGGCTGGAAAACCTCACGTCCCCGTGACGGCGGGGCAACTCGCTCCGTCCGGCGCGGGGTCCGTAGTGAATGCGTTCAACGATTCTCTCAGGGTGCGCAGGCCCGGGCAAGGGCTAACTCGGCGAAGCGAGCCCGAACGACGCTCAGCTGCGGCTGCGGACCGGTTCAGATGCGTCCGAACACATGGATGCTCGAGGACATCACACCCGGCTCGAACTCGGAGCCGCGGAAGTTCCCGAAGCTCTCGACCAGCGCGAACCCTCGGTCGTCGTGGATGGTGATGCAGTCCTCGAAAGTCAGCGGGTGGAGGGTCACGGACCCCTCGAAGAGCACGGTCTCGCCACGCACGAGGCGAGTTGCGAACTCCACGCTCGAAGGCGTGATCTCCGGATATCGGCGCTCGAACACGACCGCACCGTCCTCGATGGCGACATCGGGGAACCGGTACGAGCCCCGCGTGAGCAGGTAGTCCCAGTTGACGAACTGGAGAACCCACGGCGCGCCGGGCCTGGTGAGACCGGCGAGGTCGTCGACGAAAGCCTCGAACGCGTGGCGGTCGATGTGCGAGGCGACGTTGCCTATGCAGAACGCGCCGGCGAGGTCGCCCTCGATGCTCCCGATCTCCGTCATCCCCATCACCCGGAGGTCGAGTTCCGGGTAGCGCGCCTGCGCCGTCCGGATCATCCGCGGGTCGAGATCGATCCCGATGGGAGTGCGGCCGGTTACGGCGAGACTGGCGCAGTAGTCACCGGTCCCGCATCCGACGTCGAGCACGCGTCCGCTCGGAGGCATACGCTCCTGAAGGAACACATCGACCGCTTCCTCGACGGGAAAGATCCTGTCGTAGTACTCGGCGAAATCGGAATAGAAGGACACGCACCCTCCCCTAGAGATCGATGACGATGGCCGGGTTGACCGGTTCGTACCGCTCGGTCACCGAACTGGCGTTGACGAACCTCGTCCCGCCGGCTTCGGTCTCGCCTGCGCCCTCGTGGATGTGCCCGAAGATGTGGAGCCTCGGCCTGACGCGCAGCACGGAATCCATCAGGTCGACGCACCCGACACCGGTGCCACCCGTGGTCACATCACCGTGTCCGGCGGGCGGACCGTGTGTGACGAGCACGTCGGTCCCGTCCGGGATGAGGTCCCACTTCTCACGAAGGTCCTCTCCTCGCTCGAGGTTGAAAGCCCAGTCCATGAACGCGGGCTGCCAGGGGCTTCCGTAGAACGTCACACCCTCGATGACAACGGCGCTGTCGCGGAGATAGACGCAGTTCGTCAGAAACGGCTCCACGCTCGCCGGAGCGCGCTCGAACGGGAAGTCGTGGTTGCCGGCGATGACCACCTTGTGCGCATGCGGGAGTTCCCCCAGCCATGCGTTGAACTCCTGCACGTGCTCGGGCTTGCCGGCGCCCGTCATGTCGCCCGCGTGCACGAGGACGTCGCCTGCGGGAACCTCGGGAATCGCCCGATGCCGGGCGTGTGTATCACTGATGGCTACGATCCTCACGTCGTGGGCTCTCCCTCCCCGGAGTCGGCAGCGGGAACAATCACAATCCCCGAGGGCTCTAATCGTAGAAGTGGCAGGAGGCTGGGCTCTCGGGTGCCCGGGCCGCACCACCGCCCGGGGCCGACCGGAGCCCGAACAAGGTCATTGCTGCGCACGTCAGGAGGCCCCAATGCTCAGAAGGTCCGCAATCCTCGTTCTCATCGCGGCCGCTCTGTTCTCGCTCGCCGCCGGGGGATGCAGTTCAGAAGACCTCGTCGCGCCGGTCGCAGCCGAGACGTCGCTCGCCCGCGTCGCCTCGTCGTCGATGACAGTCGACATCGCCGTGGCCCCGTCGACCATCATCATCAAGGACAAGGGCGAGTGGATCACGGTCCATGCGGTCATCCCCTACTCGTCCGTCGAAGCGGAGACCGTGCTCCTCGACGGTATCGACGCTGTGTCCACGTTCGCTGATGCCCGAGGTGAACTCGTCGCCAAGTTCGACCATGAGGAGATCTGCGCCATCGTCGCACCGCCGCAGGCCTCGCTCACTCTCACCGGCATGACGACCGCGGGAGAGCCCTTCGAGGGCGTCGACACGGTTCGCGTTTCAGAGAGGGGCAACAGCTAGCTTCCCGGCATCGTGGCCGACTTGACTATTCGTTTCGCGGACAGGCGGCTCGTCGCGACAGGTCCCTTCGGCGCATCTAGTTCGTCGCGACGATGCCGTCCTTCTTCAGACTCCCCGCGATCTCACGCGACACCGACTGCAGGAAGCCCACGCGACCGACCGACGGATCGCCCGACGTCTTCGCAAGAGCCCGCCAGACGATCTCGCCGCTCTCGCGATCGAGAAGCTCCGCCTTGAAGTCGGCCCACGCATCGACATCCACTCCCCCGCGCGTCCAGCGTGTGGAATGGTGAACGCGACCGGTGTAGGGGTTCACGCGGGAGACGGTGTAGCGCGACGGCGGAATACGGTGTCTGGTGGCGCCGGCGTCGGTGAGCACGAGAGTCATCACGGCGTCGATGTCGCGCTCGTTGAGTGCGCGCTTGCGCTCCTCGAACGAGTACTCCTTCTCGTCGAAGAACACCGTGTACTGTGCGACGGCGTCGACACCGATCGCATCGAGTTCGTCAACGAGGTAGTCCTCGGCGCTCTGAACGAGCATCGCGTCGTCAAGGTCGACCCACACGAGGACCTTCTCGTACGGCTCTCCCGGGAAGTCGGGAGAGATCTGAGAGCGCATGTTCGTCGAGGCGCAACCGCCCGCCGCACCGACGAGTGCCGCGACAGCCAGCACGAGGACCGCCACTCGTACGTTTCTTCGGTTCATGTTCATCGCTCCTTTCGAACGCCGCGCTCTCTCGCAAGGTGTGGCTGACAATGCGCGCTGACTGTGCGGGGCGCTCGGTCCGAACCGTCCGCCGCTCATCGAGACCTACTCCCCGATGATCTTCACGAGCACCCGCTTCCTTCGACCACCATCGAACTCGCCGTAGAAGATCTGCTCCCACGGTCCGAAGTCGAGAGATCCGCCGGTCACGGCCACGACGACCTCGCGGCCCATGACCTGTCGCTTGAGATGCGCGTCGCCGTTGTCCTCTCCGGTCCGGTTGTGACGGTAGTGCGATGTCGGCTCGTGAGGCGCGAGTCCCTCGAGCCACTGTTCGTAGTCCGCGTGCAGCCCGCGCTCGTCATCGTTGATGAAGACCGAGGCGGTGATGTGCATCGCATTGACAAGCACGAGCCCTTCGGTGACACCGGACTCCGTGAGCGCCTGCTCGACGTCGGGCGTGATGTTGATAAACGCACGGCGCGAGGGGACATCGAACCAGAGTTCCTTGCGATGGCTCTTCATCAGGACTGTGCCTCCGACGTCTTCATGAACTGGACCCGCTCGTAGCTTGCCGGGTCCTCGCTCGCCTCCTGACTCATCTTGCCGCGGAACTCCGCGATCGTCGCGAACCCGTGCGCGTCCATCCACAGCGTGACCTCCTCGAGGATCGAGGCGATACGCGGCACGCCGTGCTGATAGAGCACGGAACACAGTTCAACAGCTGCGGCGCCGGCGAGCAGCATTTTCACGACACCCTTGCCATCGTGGACGCCCGTGGTCGCTGCAAGGTCACAGGAGAGCTCGCCCGAGAGCATAGCGATCCATCTCAGCGGCACGAGCATCTCCGCCGGCTCGCTCAGGTAACTCGCCGGGACCATCTCCATCTCCTCGATGTCGAAGTCGAAGCGGGCGAACCGATTGAACATGACCAGAGCGGCGGCGCCGCTCTCAGCCAGCGCATTCGCGGTGTGCGCGAGGCCCGAGAAGCGTGCGCCTATCTTCAGCGCCACGGGGATGCTCACCTGTTGCTTCACCGCGGCCAGCACGTCGAAGTAGACCTGTTCGTATGATCGGCCGTCGCGCTCGACATCGGACGGAAGCACGAAGATGTTGAGTTCGAGAGCGTCCGCCCCCGCCTGCTCCACACGCTTCGCGAAATCGGTCCAGCCACCCGCCGACACGCAGTGAATGCTCGCGATGACAGGGATCGTCAGCTCCTTCTTCGCGTCGGTGATGAGCTCGATGAATCGTCGCACCGCGTTCTCGTGACCGTAGTTTCTGATGTAGTCGGCCGCCTCGGCGTGCGCGTACGGGGTCTCGGCTGACGCGACGATCCCGTCGACCTCCGCGGTGATCTGCTCCTCGAAGATAGACTTCAGCACAACCGCTCCCGCGCCCGCCTCCTCGCACGCCTTGAGCCGCTCGAGCGAACCCGTCAGGCCCGAGCTCCCGACGATAACGGGATTTCTGAGGTCGAGTCCCATGAACCTGGTCGAGAGATCGGCCATCTGGTCCTCCTTCGCTGTCCGTTGTGACGTCTGTATCCCGAGAATCCACGTGGTGAATGGTATCACATCTTGTCGAGGCGACGACCATCGAGCGCGAGGTAGTGATCGTGCACCGCACAGGTCAGGCATGAGTGGACGGGCGTGACGAGCAGGACATCCCCCACCGTGGCACGCTCCATGACATCCGCCGGCGCCCGTATGACGCCATGCTCCTGAGAGATACGCACGACGGGAGCATCAAGCCGCAGCCGGCCGAGTCCCTGCTCGCCGGACTCGACAAGGCAGCCGTACGTCTGCCCGGTGGTCGCCCCGGGCTGCCGCGCATCCAGCTGCGACGCCGCCGAGAGATGGACGGCGCCGCCGTAGACAACGATCTCGCCGCGCTCGGGATATCGGCCTATGACAGGGCACGCGACGGCGACGGCCAGATCACTCTCGGTGCACGACCCGATATCGAGCTGCATGAGGTCGTAGAAGATGAAGTTCCCCGGGCGAATCTCGTCGACGCCCGTCATCGTCTCCGCCAGGCTCGCGCCCGGCGTGTCGCCGACCGACACTTCAAGCACAGCCTCCGCCGGACGGACGCCGGCCACGGCGGCACGGGCGACCGCCATCCTCGCCAACGACTCCTCGTGGATGCGCCGCACCTCGTCCGCCGATTCCGCGGCGTAGCTCCGCCCCTCGTGCGTGAGAATCCCCGCGAGCGTGACCGATCCAGCCGCGTCGACGCCCGTCGTGATCTTCGCGAGTTCGGCTCCGCCGTCCCACCGGACGCCCGACCGAGCATACCCGCAGTCGACCTTGATCCAGACCGCGACACCGGGCAGTTCGCCCGCTGCGAGCGGCACGACGGCATCGACGGAATCCACCAGAACGCCGAGTCGGAGCCGGGATGCGCCACGCTGCCTCGGAGGCGAAACCTCCTGTTCCACGAGCGTGCGAAGCTCCGCAAGCTGCCGAAGATTGAGCGGGACGGCCAGGGTGATGTCGTCCCACCCGCACCCCGCGAAGTAGGCGGCCATCCTCACGGACGAGACCGTACAAGCCGAGATGCCCCTGCCACTGAAGAGCCCGGCAATGTCTGCTGATTGGTGCGTCTTGAAGTGAGGTCGGAAGCGAACACCCCAGCCGTTCGCGCGGGCGAGCATGCGTTCGAGATTGGATTCCGCGCGTCGGACGTCGACGACCAGCGTGGGAACACTGATGCGCTCGAGCGTCTGGCAGGTCCCCCTCGCGGTCACTTGCGCGGCTCCATGTACGCGGGACGCGCCCACGGTCTGCCGCGGTGGTAGAACACCTGATCGGCCCAGACCATGAACGACTGGTGCGGACCCGGAATGCCGGCGATCGTCGACATCAACCGGTGGATCCACGTCGGCGGCTTCGTCCACGGGCAGTTGACCATGCAGAGCGAGCAATCGGTCCCGACCGCCTGCCAGAAGCGGTAGCACTTCTCCTCGTCGAGCTTCCATTTCGTGATCCCATTGTACTCGGTCTTCTCGCCGCTCGGGATCGCGCCGGACGGGCAGTTCTCCGCGCACAGCTTGCACCGCTCACAGAACGACTGCGCCCCGATATCGACCGGCCCGTCGTGCTCAAGAGGCATGTCCGTGGTGACGGTCGATAGCCGGAGTCCCAGCCCGAGTTCCTTCGTCATGAGGAATCCCGCGCGGGAGAGCTCGCCCAGTCCGCAATCGACGGCGACAGGCACCGAGATGACCCGGTAGTTGTAAACATGGTGCGCACGAGCCGAGTAGCCAAACCGCCGGATGTAGTCGGCCAGGTTCACCGCGACCCAGGCCCCGCGCGCGTACCCCTCGGCCGTCGCCACGATCGTCGGGAAGTCGGGTGCGCTCTGGATGAGCCGGTAGTCCATTTGGAACCCGAGGGAGATAGCACTCGCGTGATGGCTCATGTCGACCGACGATCCGCGCTCCGCGCGGTCGTCGGGTGCCCCGAACGCGCGTCCGACATGCGAATAGACCCACTCCTGGCGGAGCGGGCCGATTCCGACGAGGTCCGCACCCATGAGTCGCGCGAACGCCTTCACCTTTTCAGCAGCGTGCGCGGGGGGCATCTCGACGCGCTCGGCCGCCGGTTCACCGTCGACGAACGACTCCGCCGCAAGCCGCGCCGCTGCCTCGAACGGCACCCGGTACATCGGCGAGTCGATCCCGGCCGTCGAGCCGAGACCGTAGTTCGTGCTGATCTCCGTGTCGTATTCGATGCGCTCAGGGTGTCTCGCGTAGTACTCGCGCGCCTCCTCGCTGTCGATCCCGTAGCGAAGATGGAGGTCCGTCCGCGAGAAGAGGACGTCGCGTTCGTCCCAGCGCTCGATATCGCCGACGCGGTCGCGCTCATAGGTCGATTTCTCCGGTTTCCGCTTCCAGTCCAGAAGCCGGCTCAGGCCCA
Source organism: uncultured bacterium (assembly GCA_964597945.1). Lineage (GTDB taxonomy): Bacteria > Joyebacterota > Joyebacteria > Joyebacterales > Joyebacteraceae > JAPEKQ01. The sequence continues at coordinate 19,924 of CAZRAD010000018.1, read as the reverse complement.
TCATCGCTCCTGCGGCTTGCCACCGACGGCGTCGATGAGGAACGCGCCGATGTCCGTGTTGTCAATGATGCCGCCCAGCGCGGCGCTGCCGGGACCGTACGAGAGCACGGGAACCATGGCTGCCGTATGACTCTCCGAACTCCACGCGACCGGCCCGAGCCAATCGTCGGGAACGGACCCTTCATCGACCGTGAGTCCGCCGGTCTCGTGGTCGGCTGTCATCACAACCAGCGTCTCGCCATCACGCTCCGCGAAGTCGAGCGCTGCCCCAACGGCCGCGTCGAAATCGGCCATCTCGTCCAGAAGATACTGTTTGTCGTTCTCATGACCGGCCCAGTCGATCTGCGACCCCTCGATCATCAGGAAGAAGCCGTCACCGTCTCGTGAGAGGATCTCGATCGCCCGGCGCGATAGCTCTGCAAGCGACACCGGTCGGTCACCCACCGGTCCCGGGTGCGCCTTAGCGTACAGGAACGCTGCCGCATCCACATCTCCCATCGCGTTGAACTCATCAACATCCCGCGCAACGAGGAGGCGCTCCGCCATACCCGCGAGGAGATCCCGGCCATCGGACCGGGTGCCACCGACGGCGGTCGGTGTGAAGTACCCGGCGCCGCCACCGAAGAGCACATCGACGTCGCTCGCCGCGAGCTGCTCGGCGATCTCGCGGTCCCTGCTGCGGTCGTCGATGTGCGCGGCAAAGACGGCGGGCGTCGCGTGCGTGATCGAGCAGGTGACGACCAGCCCGGTCGCCATACCGTTCTCCTCGGCGTACTCGAGCGCCGTCTTGAGAACGGCGTCTTCGGGTGTCACGGAGATGGCGCCGTTGACGGTCTTGAAACCGGTTGCGAGGGCGGTTCCACTCGCAGCCGAATCGGTCACGAAGGAACCCTCGGGGAACGTCGCGGAGATGCCGCCGTACGGGAACCGCTCCATCTCGAGCTCACCGAAAGCAACCTTGGCGGCGGTCACGTGGGCCACGCCCATCCCGTCCCCCACCAGGAAGATCACATTCCTCGGACGTTCGCCGCCCGCGACACATCCTGACGCCACGAGCACGATTGGCAGCAGTAGTATTGCGCACCCAACCCGCATCGCCGCCTGGCGCCAAGGCGCCGAACAGGTCTCATTGGTTTCGTTCGCTGTCATCGTGACACTCCTCATCGTCGTGTTCTCAGTCCTGTGATGGGTCCGGTGCGTCCCTCGAACCGCACGATCCACGCATCATACCGAGGGTAAGTCCACGGCGGACCGACGGCAAGCATCGAGTTCCTCCCCCGCATGCAGGCATCCGGAAGGGCAGGCCGCGGCTCACCCGTTCTTCAGGCTCTCTTGTTCTGATGAGGGTGCGGGATGGACGGTTCCCGTGGCGCAACGGGTGCGAGGAATGGGCGTTTCGCGGAACTCAGAGCGGCTCCGGAGCGTTGAGATCCAGTTCGAAGAACGAAGCTCCGACGATGGGGTTCGGCCGATACGGCGGGATCTCCTTGAACCCGAGCGACGTGTAGAGGGCGATCGCGACCGTCATCGTATCGATCGTGTCGAGCCGCATCCGGGCGTACCCGCGCTCCCGCGCCTCGTCGATGATGGCCGCTCCCAGCGCCCTTCCGATACCGGACCCCTGGTGTTCCGGGCGCACGTACATCCGCTTGAGCTCGCAGCACCCATCGCCCAGCGAACGGAGTCCGACACAACCGACCGGCTCCTCGCCGATCTCGGCCAGAAGCAGCGCGCCCCCGGGCGGCGCATACGCACCCGGGAGCGTGGCGAGCTCTGAATCGAAGTCCTGGAAGTCCAGCTCGAAGCCGAGCGTCCCGGCGTACTCGCTGAAGAGCGCTCGCACGACCCGCATGTCGGACGCTTCGGCCGCCCTGATCGTGACGGCGCCGGCACCGTCTGACGACATCACGACTCCCCTCTTCTACTTCCCGGACGCCTCGTAGTAACGAAGCGCCTCGGGCATGTGTCCGTTGATCTCTTCGATCCGCGAGGACGGCTCCGGATGCGTGGACAGGAACTCCGGTGGACGCGCCCCGCCCATCTCACCCATCCGTGTCCAGAACGGGACGGCTGCTCTCGGATCGTACCCGGCCTGGGCCATGAGGATGAGTCCGATGCGGTCGGCCTCCTTCTCGTGCGTTCTGCTGTAGGGAAGGATGACGCCAAGCTGCGCACCCATCCCGTACGCCAGCATCATCCAGCCCTGCGTCTCTCGCGGCTTCTCCTGAATCGCGCGCGAGAGCGCCATGCCGCCGAGTTCGGCGAGGAGAATCTGACTCATCCGCTCTGAGGAGTGCCGAGCCAGCGCATGCGCCACCTCGTGACCGATCACGACCGCGAGCTGATTCTCGTTCTCCGCGACGGGGATGATGCCGGTGTAGACTACGATCTTTCCCCCCGGCATGCAGAAGGCGTTGACGGTCTCATCGTCATCGACGACCGTGAACCGCCAGTCGTAGAACCTGAGGTCGGCTGCCATGTCCAAGTCGATCAGGAACTTCTCCGCGGACGCTGCGACACGCTCGCCGATGCGGCTCACCAGTGAGTTCGCCGCCGGGTCGGTCGAGACGGTGACGCTCCCGAGGAAGTCCTCGTAGTTCTGTGAGGCCGCCGTAACCATGTCCGCCTCCGGGACGAGCGCCAGCTGCGAACGCCCCGTCATCGGAACGGTGGCGCAGCCGACCGAGAGAAACGACACGGCAACAAGAGCGAGCAGCGCGCGAATACTCATGGGGTTCCCCCCTGCCCCGGACCACGATAGCTGGCCTGAATGGACTCCCGCCCTCGCGCGATCACATACGCGATGAGAGCGAAGAGGAAGAAGATCAGAAGAAGCCATGCGACGCTCTGAAGCGTCTCGATGATCGTCCTGTAGATCTCGAGCGTCCACCGCTCGCCAGTGAGCACGATGGCCTCAGCGTCGAGATTCCTCGGAGTGATGTACTTCTCGAGTTCCCAGATGCGAACGCCTCCGGAGACTCCGACGACGAAGATGGCGAACTTGAGATACCTCGTCCATGCCATGGCGATCTCGTCGGCTACGATGCGACCGAGTATCGTATTGATGGAGCGGTCGAATATCCTGACGACGATCAAGGAGCAGCCGACGGCCACCCCGAAGGTCACGAGGAGAAGTGTCACGAACACGATGGACCCCCTTCCGGATAACCCCGATCGCTCGGACCGGGCAAGAGTGTGCTTTGGAAGAGATGTACCGCAGATGGGACGTTCTGCCAAGCACGAACGTGGGGGCGGCGGCCCCGGCACCCCGCAGTATGGTGGTTCGTGCTTCAGATGCGGGCGGGTGGCCGCGACTACTCGGTCATCTCGCGGAACAGAACCCAGCTGCCCGTCCGCTCCTTCCGGCCCTTCGGAGCGCGGTCGTAGTACAGCTCGAAAAGTCGGCCATCACCTGTGCGAACGAGATAGTAGTCACGCCCGACGCCCCACGAGCCACGGCTCGCGGCGGCCGCGGCGTGCGAGGGCCGCATGTTGTGTTCCATCTTCCCCCGCCGCGCGTAGTCGTGCCACTCCCGCAGCAGTTCTTCGACACGATGCTCCTCACCGCACCACACGAAGCTGTCGGGACACCCGAGGCGCTTCTCCGGTCCGCGACGCTCGGCGTGAATCGCCTCGATCGGTTCGCTGATGAATCGGACCGGCTCCATGGTGCCCTTTCATCGTGACGCACCGTCTCCGCTGTGTGAGACGTTGCCTCGCTAGAACAGCGAGGACTGCTCGACTCTCATCGGCTCGTATCGTGGGATGCTCGTCGAGATACCGCGTTTCGCGCACGCGTCACTGAACACGCGATCGAGCTCCCGTGAGTCGAGGGCTGAGCAGTAGTACTGGTCTCCGAACCGGCGCTCGTACCGCTCGCGCACGCCGGGGAAGCTCCTGTCGAGCTTCTCATAGTAGTACGCGCGCTGTCGGTCACGAAGGCTCATCCCGAACCACGGCACGATGTACGACGCGCCCGCGTCGCTCGCGCGTTGGACGATCTGCGTGACATTGTCGACCGTGTCCCCTATGAACGGGAGAATCGGCATCATGGTAACACCCGTGAGCACGCCCGCCGCAGCAAGCTCCCGCATCGCGCGGAAGCGCGCGGACGGCGGAGGTGCTCCCGGCTCCGTCTTCGCGGCGGTCTCATCATCCGCAGACGTGACGGTGAAGCTGACGGTCGCGTGCACCCGCGCGATGCGAGCGAGCGTGTCCATATCCCGAAGCACGAGGTCACTCTTCGTGAGAACGTGGACGGGGAAACGGAACTCGTCAAGCACGCCGAGAGCGCGCCCCGTCAGACCGACCGTCTCCTCGAGCGGCATGTACGGATCGTGCATCGACCCGGTACCGACGGTCCCCTTCACACGCTTCGACGCGAGCTCACTGCGGAGCAGCTCGATCGCATTCGTCTTCACCTGAATGTCGGAGAAGTCATCGATCCGATAGCACTCGCTCCGCGAGTCGCAGTAGATGCACTGGTGCTGGCACCCTCGATACAGATTCATGTTGTACATCAGCCCGAACCACTGGTCCGGCTGAGGCACACGCGACAGCAGCGTCTTCGCGCGGATCTCCCGCATGGTGGTCCTTCATGATCGGCTGGCGTGAGTCGCTTCTCTTCGTGTCATGCAGTTGGATGATATTCGAGGGCAAGCGGTTGAAGGGTCAACCCGAGGTCAGCGGCCGCGCTCGAGGCGCGCTCGCTGTCTGGAACCCGCAGATCGTCAGGCGAGCGGCTGGGGTCAGCTCAGCCGGATGACGTAGCGGTCGAGCCCCTCGATCTGTCCGAGACGCTCGATCGGGAATCCGGACTTCTCAAGGAACCCGAGGAAGTGACTGTTCCCGGGAAGGATCCTCCCCTCGAAGACCGCGACTCCTGACGCCTTGGCAATGCGCGCAAGGTGCTTGAGGAGACCCGAACCGATACCGCGGCCCTGATAGACGTCCTCCACCGCGAATGCGATCTCGGCACACCGGGGGTCGGCATCAGGGATGCAGCGGTAGCGACCAACGCCAACGATCTTCTCGGCCTCGCCGCGTCCGACCACGGCGACGAGCGCGACGCGCTCATCGAAGTCCAGTTCCGTGTATCGCGTGAGCTCCTCAGCGGAGAGTTCGGTTTTTGGTTCGTGGAAGCGGAAGTAGATCGTGCGACGCGTGAGACGATCGAACAACTGGAGGATCCTCCCACGATCATCGGGGCGAATGGCCCTGACCTGGATACTCCCGACGTCAGAAAGCGGGACGACGGCTGCATAGTGTCTCGAGTCCATACTCGGTGGCTCCTTCAGTCAGGGAGAGGATGCTGCCGACGCCGGGCCGCTTCATTTGAAACGCGAGGCGTCGCTCATATCAACCATCATACCCCACGATCGCGCTGAGCGCGAGCCGGAACCGCACCGACTCGCGCTCAATCGCATCGCTCACTGCTCGTGTTGGACTGTGACCTGATTCCGTAATCTGAACATTGCGCTAATCGAACAGCTCCAGGCTGTCGTCCTGCATCAGCACCCAGAACGTGTATGCGCCAAGTGCGGTACCGACCGGGATGTCCATGAGACCGAGTCCACCCACGATCATCGCCAGGATCCTGGCCCACCCGCGCCTGCGGAGAAGCCAGATACCGGCGATCACGCCGGGAGCTGAGAGCCCGATGAGAAGAACGGCGATGAACGTACCTATGATGGGCAGTATCACCGCGGCGTCCGGGTCACCCGAGATGCAGCCGATCGTCGAGAGCAGGGCGAAGATGCCCAGCCCGACGAGAAGCCCAAGCGCGTGATACACGATGTGGAACACACCGAGGAGCGTGATGTGCTTGCTCATCCGATGCTCGGCGGGGAGCCGTGAGCGCCCGGCCGGTGCGGCATCGCCGTGTCCGGGAGCGGGAGGATTCGTCTGATCGGTCATGCTTCCCTCCATCGTAGACCGGCATCCGGACGCGCCGCGAGCGTACGGACGAACCGGCTAGGAAATCACATCAAGGAACGCCTCAAGCAACATATAGTAGGTCAGCAGGTAGTCCTCGACCCTCTCGCGCGTCACTCCGCCGGCCAGGTCGAGATCACTCTCGAGCACCGGGTCGCCGTCGTCATCGATAGACGCCGTCGAATAGCGCTTCGTGCGGTTCCACTCGTTCATCATCCTGAGGTTCGCATCGGTGCCCGAGACCGCGAAGTTCATCTGAAGACTGTTGTTCTCGTACGACCCGATGAGGATCAGCACGTTGTAGCCCAGCATCTGGACGATGATGTCATCGTCCTCGTCGATCTCGATACCCGTGAAGCCCAGGTCCTGCAGGATGCTGCGCACCTGCAGCGCGTTGATCGTCTCGTAGATCTCGACATCTTCCGCATGAACGGTCGCGCAGCCCAGCACCATCAGCGCCGACACGACCAGGAGCAGCGATCTCATCTACCCCCCTCGCTCAGAACTCCAGCCAGCTGTTGTCCGCCGGTCCCCGACCGCCGCGGATTCGGATAGCCACACACAGGTTATGCCAGATGAGAGACAATCACTGCAAGTGCCTTCACGCCTCGCTCCTCGCTGTCCCGCGCCAGCCGGAGGTGCTCGACCACCTGCTCGATGCGCGCAGAGTCCCGCGCGTTCGCGTCCCGCTGCGCCTCATCGGCCCCGACGAACGGTAACTGCTCGGCAACCACGGCGAGGTTCGCCGCGACTGCGGCGTAGGCCTCGATTGCTTTGTCGAAGGCTCCGTCGGCCCTGCCCGCCAGCCGCCTCCGCGACTCCTCGAGGAAACCGAGGGCGTGACTTCGGCAACTCGCCCACACGGACGCGTTGTATGCGGCACCCGTGCCGGATGCCTCCCCGCTCTTCACTCCGGCGACCCACACGTCATACGCGGCGAGCCCCATCGCGTATCCGGGGAGCACCCAGTCCTTGCCGCCGGCGGCGACGGCGCCCGCGAACTCGAGCGCGTTCCTCACGATGGTCACATCGTCACGCGGCTGCTCCGGGTGCACGACGACCAGTTGGACACAGCCGATGTCCGTGTCGCCAAGCTCACGCCATGGCTTCGGTCCCGCGCCGTCATCAACGGTGCATCCCTGGTAGTAGTAGCCGACCTCGTCGTATCCGTTGATGACATAGAACTCGGGGACATCGAGCTCCCAGCCGTAGCACGGGATGCCATCATCGATCGCGCGCCGTGCGGCCTCCCAGGCTCGCTCCTGCGCCTGCTCCAGGTCGCCGTTCCCGCGATATCCGAAGACGACGATCGTCCGGTACCCAACGCTGCTCCCGAGCGTGAGAATGACGTTCGTCTTCCACGCCGTCGGGCCGCTCGGACAGACGTCCTCCGAGAGATTGAGCATGAACGCGTGCCCGGTGGCGCCGAAGAGCCACGGCGCGGACATCTCCTTCCCCAGATAGTTCAGACACCCCTTCAGACAGCCGACGTGTGAGACCCAGAGCGGTTCCCAGCGAAGACCATCGAGTCGTTTCGTCATTGTGCCGCCTTCTTCTCAGTTCCGTCTTCCTCCATCGGCATGCGGAGCGAGCCCCGCGCAGATGGCGAAGTTCATTGGTGTCGGGATGGCGAGCTCGCGTCCGCGTCGAACGACCTCGCCGTTGAGCCACTCGAGTTCGAGTCTGCGGCCCGCCAGCAGGTCCTCGAGCATCGAGCTCGTCGCCACCGGCTCGACGCGGTCTCTGACGAAGTCGTATGCGCGCCTCGCCGCAACGACGGGAAGAGGGATACCGCTCGCCGTCCCGACCGCGTCGGCTTCGGCGATCACGGCCCGGACGAACTCGCGGCCATCTTGCGTAGCGAGGACGGGCCCGAGCGGCGAGCGCGTGAGCGCCATCACACCGCCGGTCACGCAGATGATGAGAAGCTTCTCCCAGAGCGCCGTCCGGATGTCATCGCGCCGTTGCCCCTCAAGCCCCGCCTTCGACAGCATCTCCACGATCCGGTCGACGGGTCGTGTGTCGCCACCGGTCAAGTACGCGCCGAGCTCGAGCCCGCCGGCGACACCGCCGCTCGCGACGATGCCCGGGCTCTGAAGCAGGGTGCGGGTGTACGAGACACACGCGACGATCCGCTCCTCGCCGTACAGCCCGGCGACGAGTTCCGGAGCGGCGACGCCGTTCTGTATGGTCATGAGAGTTGTGTTCGGTCCCACGAGCGGCGGCACGTCTCGCGCGGCCTCCACGAGATCGTACGTCTTCACTGCCAGGATGATGAGATCGGCAACACCACCGGCCGCGATGGCTCCATCGGCCACCGGGACGCGCACGACATCCGGCGACTGTCCCGCGCGGGCGAGCGTGATCCCGCTCGCCTCGAGCTCCGCGGAGCGTGCTCCGCGCGCCACCAGCATGACCTCTTCACCGGCGAGCGAAAGCAACCCCGTGATGTAGCTCCCCTGGCTTCCGGCTCCCACGACGATGGTCCGCATCGATCAGCTCCCGGTCAGTCCGTTCGCGCGCCGTGACAGCGCATGCCCATGGCGTGTGCTCTTCCGATCGCACAGTGCCCGGACCCGTAGTGCCCGGACCCGTAGTGCCCGAACCCGTCTAGGGACAGAGGCGCGCTCCGAATTCGTCCTTCTGGTGCCCGCGGTAGCAGCGGTACGCGCTCCGCGCCTCATCGATCCTCCAGCTCCCATCGGTTCTCCGCTCGAGAAGGAACTCGTGCCACGTGCCGCGAACAGAGTCATCGTGAAACCCGTCCTGGATCACCGTGATGGTCGTCGACGGCATCGACTCGCCCGGGGGATCCACTCTCGTGATCTCGGTCATGGGGGCGTTCGGATGGCGCAGGTACTCCATGACGACCATGACGGGGTTGCGGACCCACTTCTCACCGGCCGCGGCCGCGTCCTCGGCGAACGCGTTGAACTCCGTCACATCGATGACGGTGCTCGACTCGACGACGGGCTCTCGGGGTCTTTCGTGGACCGCTGAGGTGTGCACACTTATGGCGCAAGAGGAACAACAGAGCGCCATGAATCCAGCAAGCAGACAGCCGGTCAGAGCGCTGAGCCTCGGGCGATGATGCATGGCTTCCTCCGAAGTGAGTGATATTCGATGGTACGCCATGTGGAGAACGGTGGCAAGAAGGCCGGTGCATCCCCCGTCCACGCAACACGGTCCGCCCCGGATTCCCCCGGGTCACCGCGAGAGCCGGGTCGCAAGCCACGTCCTGAGAGGCTCGTCGATTGCGATATCATCGGCGACGGACGGGTCGACACTTCTCTCCTCGTAGATGGAGAGCACGAGCTCGTTCAGCGTCGTCGCACGACGGTCCGGCGGAACGTCACCGTGAAGATTGTAGGGATATCCATACTCCGGGGGCAGGATGCGAACGCGCGAGCCCTTGACCCTTGCCGGGAGCACCGAGCAGAGCACGGCCTGATGCAGAAAGATGCGATGGAGATCGTCCGAGCAGTGCGCGGACATGTACGATTCGTCCCGCGCCAGCGCCGCGAAGCGGTCGCGCCACTCGCCCATCAGACCGAGCGACGGGTCCACAGCGAACGCCGCCGAGTTGAAGTACGCTCTGAGCGAGACCGAATCGATGAACGACTCCACAACGAGATCGATGTCTTCAACACCGACCGCATCGTACACGCCGTTCCAGAAACCATCGGGCTGCGCGTCGGCTCGCGAACCCACGTTGCTGATATGGACGGGGCGGACGGCGATGTCGTGGTCATCATCAAGCACGAGGAGTTCCGGCGGGCGAATGACAAGACACTCGGGTATCAGAAGGACAAGCGACTTCGTCCGGCCCGTCGCAAGCGCCTCCGCTGCTGCGCACGCCTCGACCTTCGCGCCGTACCAGACGTTCCTCAGGTCCTTCCCGACCTCGACACCGTGCACGGTCACACCGTCGGCGAGCCGGATGTCGTCCGGCACGACGCCGTCGGCGAACTCCATCACGAGAATCGGAGACGGACTCAGGGCTCCGCCGTACTCGCGGATCGAGTCAATGAGCAGGTGGAGCGCTGCGACCTGTTCGCAGGACTGGATCCAGGTGGCGAAGACGGGCATCGACATGTCAGCCCCCCCTTCATCGCGGATGAGGCCGGTACTCGATGACGTGCCCGGGGACGAATCTCTCCCCCTCGAACCGCTCGTAGACGTCTCGAACCGCCCCGCCGGGAAGAGCGGTGAAGGTCAGCCGGAACTCGATATCCTGGTCGGCCCAGCTCTCGGTGCCGGTCAGAACCACCGAGCCGTACTCCTCTCGGACCTCGCCACGGCTCATGATGCCACGACTGCAGACCGAGACGAACACGACCCGCTCATCGACCATGTCCCAGTAGTAGAGCGTCTCCGACGTAAAGTCGGCCTCCGGGACCGACTTGGTGAACCGGACGACATGGCCGCTGTGGGCAACGTCCCACTGCACGGTCATCTCGAGCTCCCCCGGCGCCGAGTCGACGTAGCTCCCGACGCGGGGCGGACCCAGCAGCGGTCGGAGGAACTCGAGTTCCGCCGCCAGACCATCAACCGGGGCGGCATCGTTCGCGCGCGCGGCGATCACGCCACCCACTGAGAAGATGATCGCGACCATCGTGGCAATGCACCACATCCGTTGACTCACGTCGTTCTCCTTCGGGGGCAGCGCCGTACGCATCTTCCGGGGTCACTTCCTGTTCTTCTTCCAATATCCGAACTCGGGTTCGAAGCAGGTCGTGTCGATATCGGCGACCTGCCCATGGATGAACGTCTGGGCGTCATAGACAGCCTTGTTGTAGACGCTCGGGGCAAGCTCCTCGAGAAAGAAGTCCAGAAGGAGCTGCGCCTGCAACACGCCGATCTCCTGCTCGAGCCGATCGTCGAAGTATGCGATGATCGAATCCAGCGCGCGCTTGTGCGACTCTTCAGACAGCGTGATGGTCATGGTCACTCCTCCGCCCTCATAGTTCGTTCACCCAGACGTGCGCCAGGAAGCCCCACTCCTCTTCGATTTCGGTGAGGGTACGAACGTTGACCGAGTTCACACTGAGGACCGTATCAGCCACGCAGCAGTCCCAGGAGGTCTCGGATCGGCTGGAACGCCTGATGGACCCAGATGGACAGGACCGATGAGATCGCGATGATGACGACGCCGAGAACGAACGTCACATTGCGGAACACGAGCAGTCTGTGCGTCTTCGACCGCTTGATGATGAGCGCCGTCAGAACGGCCGCGGCCAGGAGGAACCAGCCGAGGATGACGAGCCACGAACCGTGAAAGGGCTCGAACCACGCGGTCGTGTATGTGAGGGCGAGGGTCGCGACGAGAAGCACCAGCGAGACGAGCAGCATCGCCACATTCCGGCTCCGCCATTCAGCCATTGGGTCCTCCTAACTCCGAGAGATCGCCGCACTTGCTATTCACCGAACTCGAGCGCCCACGAATCCGCCTCAAGCTCCAACACCGGTGCGAAGTCCACCCAGTAGATCTCACCCTCAGAGAGGAAGAACAGGTACTTTCCATCCGGCGACACGGACGGGAAGCGTGCGGGCGAGGCGAATGCGACCGCATCGTGGATCTCACCGGCACCGTCCACTCCGCATTGGAGCTCTGGAACGAGACGTAGAGGTACAGCTCCTCCTTCAATGATGGGCGGCTCGACGCAAAGAGCAGATAGCTCTCATCCGGTGCGACCCACGGGCAGTAGTCGATGAACTCCGTGTTGATCCGCGATTCCAGAAGTTCGGGTTCGGCCTGCCCCTCACGCGCCGGCCTCGCGCGTCAGATGCCAGATGTCCAGACTGCCATGCCCGTCGCTCCGTGCGCCATGGAAGTAGAGGCGCGAGCCGTCCGGGGAGAAGCTCGGAGCCTGCGCACCCGCGACGTCGAGTTGCATGGCGGACGGTTCGTACCTGACGCCGTCCTGATAGGTTGTGGATACGATCGCCGGGGGTATGACCGGCCAGCAGACCTCGGTAAGATCGGGACTGAACACGGGAGAGCCATGAAGCCGATAACCCGCTTCGGAGACGACGCCGGACGCGAAGATCTCCGGGACCCGCCCCGGCGGTTCCATTCCAAGGTACGCATGCGCCGGCAGCTCCTCGCCACCGCAGCCCGAGAATGCGCCGCCGCAGGCAACAGCGGCAACAAGAACAAGAACGAGCGCACGCCGGAATGAACAGGCCTGCGCTCGCGGATTGATTCGTGCTCGCGTCATGCGGCACCCTGTCCTTCCCGCGCCGTGAAGCGCCCGGAAGGCGAGAGTACACCTACCGGTACATCGCCTTGATGGCGCCCCAGCTCCTCTGCTCGACGACCGTGCCCGAGCAGCCGACGTCAAAGGCCCCGATATACGCACCCCCGGGCCCGCCCGTCGCGCATGGCGACAACTCGTACAGGCGGAAGTCATTGGCCATCGTATCACAGAACAGCGGGTCGGCGCTGATGTTCCCGTAGTACCCGGTCATGTCCGGGATCGGATCGGCATACGTTCCGCTCGACATGCCGTGAACGTCACAGAACAGGATCAGCGGAACGGCCGCGACGTTCGATGCGTCGATGCCGTACCCCGTCCCGTTACTGATGATGCACTCCTCGATGACGGGAGCCGTGTCTCCGCTGGAGTTGATCGCGCCCGACGTGACCGAGGACGAACCGCCGAAGATCGTGCAGCTGCTGATCACTCCCGTGCAATCCTGAACTCTGATCGATCCGCCCTTGTCATCGCTGGAGTTGTCAACGAAGAGACAATGGTCGATGTGGATGTCGCACGCGGTCGGACCGTACGCCCTGACGGCCCCGCCGTCGTCGCCGCAGTGGTTCTCATAGAACTCACAGAAGCTGTAACTGATATGGGCCACATCGTGGGTCGAGACGGCGCCGCCCAGACCGGGGGTCGAATTCCCTCGGAATGTGCAACCGGTGAAGGACGCGCTCTTGCTCCACCGGAGAACGACGGCTCCTCCGTTCTCCCATGAGGTGTTGTCCTCGAAGAGCGAGTTCGTGACCGTCAGCGGTGTATCTGACTGACCGTTGCCCTCACAGTAGATCGCCGGACCGAGATCATCGCTGTTTCCGCGGAACTCACTCTCGTCGATGGTGACCTGACCGGTCCCGTAGAGCGCGAGTGCGTGCTGCCCGTCGTAGCCCCAGAAAGAGCATCCGTCGGCGCTCAGCGTCGAGTCGCTGACCCTGGCGCCCGGGCCCCTGAGTCCACTCCGTACGAAGCTCCCGGATCCACCGAACGAACAGTCCTTGAGCTCAACATCCGCTCCACCACCAATGTCGATGCCGTCCTCGAGGAAGCTGCAGTCCGAGAGCACCGGCGCGCCGCCCTCGATCGTCACGCCGTGGTCGTTGTTGTAGTAGAACGAGCACCCGTCGATCCTCGGTGAGGCATATGTTGAGAGGATTCCGGGACCCTGATTCTGCGTGAGCGCCATGTCCTCGATGGTCGCCGAGGTGCCGCTCATGCACGTGACACCGGCGGCGACGCCCCCCTGGACGGTGAAGCCGCGCAGGACGGTCCCCTCATCAACGCTTCCGTAGACGAGGAACCCCTGGGAGAACGCATGTGCGTCGATGATCGTCAGGGTGGGACCACCGGAGGAGCGGAGAGTCATCGGTCCGGCATAAAGGAGCACTGACTCGCTGTAGATGCCGGGCGCCACGATCACGGTGTCACCGGCCGCGGCCGCGTTGACGCCGAGCTGGATCGTCGGCTGCTCAAGCGGGACGTGAATGACCGCCCCGGTCCCGACGGACGGAACAGCCAGCAGACCTGCGAGCGTCAGCAGTGTGTGCAGTCTCCTCATGACAGACCCCTTTCACGCGAAGGCCGCGGGCCCCCGGGACGAACCCGGGCGGGCCTGCGGCCTCAATGGAATCAGAGTCGATGTGTGTGCGAACCTCCGCAGACCGCACAGTAAGATAATAGCATAATGCGCATACTGGATGCTAGCTGGCTATTCGCGACGCGCCGCTGCGCGCAGGTCCCCGAACAGCTCAGCCAGAAGTGGCGGCTGGTACCGCGCGTTCAGCCCACTCGGATTCGGAAGCACCCAGAGTCTCGTCCCGCGGATCATCTCCGACTGCGGTCCGAGTACGGCCTTCGGCGCCTCGAATGCTGTTCGGTACGCCCCTATGCCGAGCACCGCGACGTAGCGGGGCTTGTACTTGCCGACCTTCCGCTTGAGGTTGCCGCGACCGCGGCGGAGTTCGTCTGCGCTGAGTTCGGCAGCCACGGCGGTCGACCGTGCGACGAGATTCGTGATGCCGCACCCATACTCCGGCAGCAGCGCCTGCTCGGAAGGGTCGAGGATCCTGTCAGTGAATCCGGAGTCGAGGAGCGCGCGCCAGAACCGGTTTCCCGGCCGCGCGAAGTGGAACCCGACGGCCCCGGAGTAGAGCCCGGGGTTGATACCGCAGAAGAGCACGTGAAGGTCCGGCGCGATGACATCGCGGATCTTCTTTCCTCTCGCCTGCTTGACATCCTCGACGGTCGGTCGCTTGCGCTTCATGGAACCTCCTCGAACAGACCTGCGTCTGCCGGTCAGGCGCTCCAACTCCCGGTTCTACTTCGCCGCACGACACTCCCCGGACCGCACGCAGCGGCAGAATCCGTGATAGATGCCCCACGCGAAGAGGACGCATCCGACGACGATGCAGTTGTGACCGAACACTATCAAAGCCGTGCGCCCTGGCCTCAGCCCCAGGTAGACGAGTGACGCGCCGATGAGAAGCGGTGTCACACCGCCCAGTCCGGCATGCGAGATAACCCCATAGAGTCCGAATGCGAAGAGGATGAGACCGACGATGATACCGACTGGACTCCGACGCGTCTTGTCCCCCTGTATCCAGGTACGTGAACCCACACGACTACGCTACTGACCTCCGGTGCGCGGTCGTTCGCTGACCGACCATTCCGCGTCCACCCACAGCCCGAGCACCGTCGTGCCCGGGAAGTTCTCGGCGATGAGCGCAACCGACGTCTCGAGCTGTTCATGCTGCGTTGCATCGTCCTCGGGATTCCCCGCGCAGTCGCCGTGAGCCACCACGGCGATGATCTTCGAACCGTGCCTGTTCACGGAGATGCCGACGCGACGCAGGATCGACGCTTTCTCGGCTGACTCCCCCTCCTCCGCCATCACGCGAACCGGAGCAGCCTCCGTGACCGAATCCACATAGGGCACATCGTAACGCTCGCACAGATAGTTGATCACGGGGAGCTGAACGCGCCCGTCCATACAGTTGACCGTTGTGACAAACAGCACGATCGGCCCTTCCTTCCATCCATGTCAAACCGGCTGCGGTCGCAGCGAGTTCGCTCAGTTCTTCGGCGCCAGGACGTAGATGACCCACGGCGCGATCTCAGTCTCGCTCACCCAATCGACACCCTCCTCGCCCGTCGCGAGAGGGCGCTCCGTCGCAACAACGTCGAGACCGGCCTCATCGTACAGTTTGAGGTAGTCCTCGTGCTCCCACACGACATCCTCGACAGGCCGCTTGTCATCGACGTCGAGCATCACGATCCGCACGAGATCTCCCGTCCGCGCCTTCTTGTTCTCCGGATGATCCTTCGTCGAGAACGAGGCCCACTCGTTGACGTAGATCTCGGGTGACGAGACGAGATTAATGATGCGGCCGTCCGTGTCGAGAAGGTCACCCAGCTGCTTGAGCAGAAGGAGCTTCTTCGGCGCGGTCGCAATGTTGTCGAACGTGAACGTGGAGAGGATGAGATCGAACGTCGACCCCGAGAGCGAACTCAGATCGCCGTCAGGAATGACGCGGTAGTCGCCGCGCGGATCCGCCGCGCGCGCCTCGGACACCATCTCCGCTGAGACGTCGACACCGACCGCCTCGAACCCGAGGTCCTCGATGTAGCGGGTCGACCGCCCGGTGCCGCACCCGAAGTCGAGTCCCCGCTTCCCTGTCACGTGCTTCTCAACCAGCGCCCGCAGGTCACGGAACGCGAGGTGATACGTACCGGGAAACTCCAGCGCCGCGTACGCCCGCGCTCGGATCGCGTCCTCGTAGACGTTCTCGGTGAGCACACGCTTCGACGCGCGTCTCATCGACAATGCACCGAGCGTCGCCAGTGCTGCGGCGACCGGGAACAGGAATGCACCGATGAGCACGGGGATCGACCGATCACCTGCGACCAACCGCCACATGTACATGATCGTTGCAAGCCAGAACGCGCCTGCGGAGAACAGCATCGGTTTCCAGGACTGCGTCTGCCGCTCCATCAGCTAGCCTTTCTTCGATGTCTTCCACACTTCTTCTGTGGGCCACCTTCTCGCCCACTCGTAGTCGAAGTACGGGTAGGTTGTTGTCGCGCCCTCCGGCGCCTGGATCTCTATGAGGTCTTCGATCTCGAATCCGGAACGACGCAGAAGCCTGATCCATTCCCCGTGCATCTGGTGGAACTCGACGCCCGGGTCGTCCGGCCACTCCATGCGGTACATGCCGAATGCGGGACGCAGAAGCTTCTCGCCGGATGGCAGTCCGTCCTCGTCCGGGACGGTGAGATCGAACAGGTGTGAGTTCATCAGGAACACGAGTCGACCGCCCGGCCGGAGCAGCCGCGCCGCCTCGGGGACCCACTTCGCCGGATCGGCCCAGATGCAGACGCCGTACTCCGAGATGGCGAAATCGAAGCTCTCGTCGGGCAGAGGAACGGTCTCGGCGTTCCCGTGGATGAGGGGAAACTCGATGCCGTGTTCCTGCTGAAGACGTCGCGCGGTGTCCAGCTGGACCTCGGAGTTGTCGATACCAACGACCCGCGCCCCGCGACGAGCCATCCACGCGGACACGTAGCCCGTGCCACACCCGAGCTCGATGGCATCCCTCCCGTCGAGGTCGTCGGGCAGCAGTCGCAGTTCCGATTCCGGCACGCCCCACACGCCCCAGTTCGGCTCGGCCGTCGCCCAGTTTCGTTCGCCGGCCGCCACGAAATCGGCGGCCATCACGCTCCAGGCCTCGCGGTTGCGCAGGACGTAGTCAGGCAGTTCACCCACAACGACGCTCCTCATGTCCCAAGGCCGAAACGTGTCTCGCACGGTCGGTTACCGTCAGTGACCGGTTACCATCGGTGGTCGGTTACCATCAGGGAATGATTTTACAGGCGAGGATACATCTCGGCAAGCTCGACACCCGTGTGGAGTCACGCGTTACTGCGCTATACCGCGCAGCCCTCACTCTCCCATACTCCGCGGTCGCTTCCGGGGTCACGGTTTCCGGAAGACGGCCTCGACGAGCGAATGACGCTCGACGGAGCCGTTGCCATGTGAGTGCTCGGGCCCAGGTCCCTCGCGGTAGTGAACGACCTTGTAGCCGTTGAAGAACGACTTCAGTTCGTCCGGATCGAGATACGTCCTCACCTCCCCATCGGGACCGGCGAAGGAGTGATGACCGACCTCCGACCATTCGCGCTCGTGGAACTCGTACCGCGAATCATCGACCGTGAACGCCGTCACGAAGACGAGGCCTCGGGACGCAGTCCAAGCGTCGGCACGCTCGAAGAGCGAAGCAATCCCGTCACGCGACAGCACCTGTGTCGTCCCGATGAGCAGGATGCCGGCATGGCCGGCCGGCTCGCCCTCGAAATCTTCGAACCCACACGTGTGAACCCGGACAGGGATTCCCTCCCCTTCAACCACTTCGGCGATGGCCGCCGCGCCGGACGCCGCGGGCTCAACGGCGTCCACCGTGAATCCCCAGCGCGCGAGATAGAACGTGTTTCTCCCCTGCCCGGCGCCCACGTCGAGCACGGGGAGCACGGGGCTCATGAGGGCGGCGTACATCTCTATGATCCGGTCCGGCCCGGACCCGAAAACGTTCCTGGTAGTGCGATATCGGTCATCGAACGTCGGCATGAGACGCCTTCCTCTGTGCCGTCACTGGTCGCGCAGCTCTACGAGACCTGAGCAATGATATCCGCAAGCTCGAGCGCCGGGCGCCACCCGTCTTCATGATCCTCGTAGAACCACCAGGCAGACAGGATGGCCTGGGCGAAGGCCCATTGTATCATGCGCGAGCGGTCGATGCCGAGTCGCTGCTCGAAGATGTCCACGCGTCTCGAGAGGAGACGCACCGGATCCTGTGCGTCCAGCAGCTCGCGCATCGGATTGCGAAGGAATGCGCCGACCTCATAGGCCGGTTCCCCGACAACACCCTTCGGATCGATGGCGAGATACGGCTCCCGCGTGGCTGCCAGGATGTTCCAGTGGTGAGCATCGCCGTGGAGCACGACCGGTTCGTCCATGCTGTCGAGGAGCATCTCGAAGAGCGTCTCCGCATTCTCCACCGCACCCGCGGGAAACGGCCCGGTGCCGCCCTCGAACTCCTCCCGCAGTCGCGACAACCCCGAAGTCCAGTCCGCGACCGTCGGGAAAGGGTGCTCCCCCGGAACCGGTCGCCAGATCCGCCGCATGACCTCCGCGGCGGCAACCGTCGCGTCCTCGTCGTCCATCCAACGCAGAGGCGCACCCGGTACGGCTCGCTCAAGCAGCATCACACCCCGCTCGACCTCCGCTTCGAGGAGGCGGACGGCTCCTCGCCCCGCATAGAGCGCGAGCGCCGCGACCTCCGTCTCGATCTCGCGACACGGAACGCCGGCCTTGAGCACAGCGGCGGTCCCATCGCATCGAACGGCCGGAGCAGCGTAGTTGTATGAGAGAGGATCGAACGGTGGGAGGACGTCGAGCGACCACCGGTCCGCGAACTCCGCAAGCGTGGCGGGAAACCGCTCGAGCCAATCGGCGCC
>CAZRAD010000018.1:0-1120 GCA_964597945.1 uncultured bacterium | reverse complement strand
ACGCCTCCCCGAGCTTCCGCGCGAAATCCTCCGCCCACTTCCTCGCGATGTTCGCGTCGGTCTTGTCGTCGAGGTTCCCGGGGCCAAGGGGAATCTTGCCGGGGAAAGCATCGCACATCAGAGGTGACAGGCCGTTCCGCTCCACGAGCGGGTCGAGAAACCTCTCTCTGGCCTCATCGGGCTTGTCGAGGGCCATCGCGCTCGAGAGGAATATGCCCAGCGGCTTCCCTCTCAGGTCGCGTCTGGCCAGGAACGACTTGCCCTTGCGGTAGACCATGAACATCCGAACACCGGTTCCGAGCACGACGCTCGAGTATCCGGAGAGGTCGTCGATCTTCTCACGCTTCAGGTTCACAACATCAACGTCACAGCCGCTCGCTCTGAGCGTCTCGGCGATGACGTTCGCGTACATCTCGGTTGCGCCGCCCGCCGTGATGTGTGCTACCAGCGTCTTGCCCTGGTTACCCTGCATTCCCTGGTTACCCTCCATTCCCTGGCACCTCCCGGGACGATGATGTCCTGTTGCCGCGGTCAGGGAGTCACCACGCACGTGGAGTCATTTCGTCAGGAGCTATATCTCGGACCGACCCGATCCATTCTCCGAACGCTCCGAGGGTATCACATACTCCATGTGAATGTCCTCCGGCTCCAGCTCGAAGAGTTCCGGATCGATCTCCTCAGTCAGCGTGCACCCGAGATTCGTGTAGTACCCGACCGTGTGCTTCGATGGGTTCGAGGAGATGTAGAGCTTGCGGGCGCCGAGTTCCCGCGCCCTCGACTCGGCGAGATGGAAAAGCCGGGTGCCGAGCCCGTGCCCTCGGTACGGTCGACCGACGTGGAGGAACTTCAGCTGCAGCCGATCGAGCCCGGAGCCGATGAACCGGCTCTCCAGGACCGCGACCCCAACGAGCGTGTCGCCGTCGAACGCGCCGAAGAACGTTCCGCCCCGGTCGAAGCAGTCGAGCAGATGTGGACTGAAGTGCTCTTCCTCACCGGGCGGCCATCCGTCAGCATCGAACTGCGCGGCCTCGAGGACGAGCTGCCCTCCGACCATGCGATAGAAGCCCTCGATGAGTTCGCTCCTGTCGATCTTCCAGATGTCGCCCAGCTCCGACCTCTC
>CAZRAD010000017.1:25124-27470 GCA_964597945.1 uncultured bacterium | reverse complement strand
GCAAGTCATCCTTCGGGAGCCGCCCACCCCGATCGAGGTCGACGCCTACGTTGACGGAGAGGTCGTCGAGATCTTCGAGAACGAGGGCGTAGCGGTCCAGATGCAGGGTTCCTTTATCCAGGGGATCTTTGGTGTCGGTGGCGAGCGGACCGGCGAGATCCACGTTGCCGTGAGCGGTCCCAATGAGAAGCTCGACGCGAGCCTTCTCAATGATTCGATGAAGGGAAAGGTCGTCATCGGCGGTTCCCACATCGATTGGGAGGGACTCCAGAAGGCGATGAGTATCGGCATCAACGGCATCGTCGTCGGAGGATTCGACGATCCGGACCTCAAGAAGCTTCTCGGCAAGGACCTCGGAGTCGCCATCACAGGCTCGGAGGACGTCGCAACGACCCTGATCCTGACCGAGGGCTTCGGCGTCATCGGGATGGCCGGCGGCACGTTCGCGCTGCTCAAGTCGCGAGAGGGTCACAAGGCGTCGATCAACGGTGCCACGCAGATCCGCGCGGGTGTGATCCGTCCGGAGATCGTCGTGCCGATGCCCGACGTGGCCCTTCCATCCGGCGAGGTGGTCTCCTCGACGGCCGGCCTGGACACCGGCAGCACGATTCGCGTGATTCGCGAGCCGCATTTTGGTAGGCTCGGAGAGGTGACGGGACTGCCGAACGAACTGCAGAAGATGGAGTCCGAATCGATGGTTCGCGTTCTGAGCGTCAAGTTCAGTGATGGGACCGAGGCGACGCTTCCGCGTGCCAATGTCGAGATGATCGAGGGCTAGTGGCACCGCCGCGCGGCGCCCCGACGCTTCGCGGAGCACGGCTGCTTCGCGCGCTCGGCCGCTTGCGGCCCCAGCGCGGGAGCGGCTCGAATAGATGAGTGACACACGCTGACGGGCGGGCCCCCCGGGGTCCGCCCGTACGCGCAAGGTCTTGACAGGCAACAAGGTGTCTGATAATCTCCGAGCACTCAAAATGCGCAAGAGGAGGGGCTTGGTGGATTCGAGGCTCGTCAGGAGCCGACGGTCCAACGGAGCCCGGGGGCTCATGGAGTCTCTTCTCATTTCGGTAAGGGAAAGGAGCAGTGGATGCTCGCAGACAGAGGGCTCGCTCGCGTTGGGCGCTCTGGGATGGGGTCGGTTGCGATCGTCGTGATCGCGGTGGCCCTTTTCTTGTGCGCGGGAGTCGCGCCGGCACAGCAGACCGGGGACGTCGAGACCGCAGAGACTATGGTCGAGGAAGCTCTGCAGCCTCTGATGCCGCCGACAGCGGTGACAGCCGTCGACACGCCCAACGACCGCGGCAGCGCGATCAGCCTTACGTGGGAACACTCTCCCGATCATGAGAGCGGTACGCTGCTCGGATACAGCGTCTACCGTTCAGACAACCCGGACACGGGGTTCGTGTTCGCGGGCAGGGTGCCGTATGTTCAGAATCACTATCGGGACAGCGGCATCGGCAACAACGAGCCGACGTACTACCGCGTCGCGACGGTCGCGCTTGACGGTCGAGAGGCGCTCTCGGAGACCTTCGGCCCCGCCGAGGCGTTCCCGCAGTGGTTCAACGGCGCGCGTGTCAACGTCCTGATAGCGGTCGTCGTCTTCGTTGTCGCGATCATCTACTTCGTCAACGCGGCCAAGTCCGGCAAGGACCTCTTCATCCGGCGCCTGGCGGGTCTGGATGAGATGGACAACGCCGTCGGACGAGCCACCGAGATGGGAAAGCCGATTCTCTACATCACCGGTCTTTCGACCATCTCCGATGTCGCGACCATCGCAGGCATCAACATCCTCGGTGAGGTCGCCAAGAAGACGGCGGAGTACAACACCAAGCTCATCGTGCCGTGCGCGGATCCGATCGTCATGGCGGTCGAGCAGGAGGTCGTCAAGGAGGCCTACGCGAAGGCCGGACGTCCCGACGCGTACAGCGAGGATGATGTCTTCTACCTCACGCGCAGCCAGTTTGCGTATGTGGCCGGCGTCAACGGCATCACGGTCAGACAGCGTCCCGCCACGATCCTCTACATGGGGATGTTCTTCGCGGAGTCGCTCGTGCTGGCCGAGACCGGCGCCTCCATCGGGGCCATCCAGATCGCCGGTACCGACGCGGTCACGCAGCTTCCGTTCTTCATCACGTCGTGCGACTACACGCTGATCGGGGAGGAGCTCTATGCGGCGAGCGCCTACCTCTCGCGTGAGCCGATCCTGCTTGGCGGGCTCAAGGGACAGGACACGGTCAAGTTCATCGCCGGGGTGTTCCTCATCGTCGCCGTCGTCGTGGCAACGCTCGCTGCGACCGGCGTGATCGAGACGAACTTCATGGCGCCGCTCTTCGTAACGGGCTAGCCGGA
>CAZRAD010000017.1:0-25024 GCA_964597945.1 uncultured bacterium | reverse complement strand
CTATGCGACGTCAGATTCCACTCGCTCTCTGTTTCATCGCGGGGCTCTTCATGGCGGTGCAGTATTTCATTCCGCACCCCGCCGTCCAGAACACGTACGAGCTCCTTCTGGGATGGCTGCAGACGCTCCTTGCCTTCGCGTTCCTGCTGGGCACGGTGAGTCTCATCCGAATGCACTTCCACAAGATCAGGAATCGCGCGGACGACCGGGCGTTCAGCTGGGTGACTCTGCTGGGGCTGTTGGGCATGATCGGACTGGGCTTCATCCACCCGCAGCATCAGCTTCCGGGTTCGCCGTTCAATCTCATGTTCCTCAACGTCCAGGTGCCGATCGAGGCGACCATGTTCTCGCTCCTGGCGTTCTACATCGCGTCAGCCGCCTTCCGGGCCTTCCGCGCCAGAACGCTTGAGGCGACTCTGCTTCTCATTGCGGCCTGCATCGTCATGCTTGGCCGAGTTCCCATCGGAGACCTCATTCACGAGTCGATCCCTGCGGCGACGCAGTGGATCCTGAACGTGCCGAACCTCGCCGCAAAGCGAGGCGTGATGATCGGCGTCGGACTCGGGATGATGGCTACGGCGCTTAAGATCATGCTCGGTATCGAGCGCGCATGGATGGGTGGAAGCGACTAGACCGAAATCAGCGAGAAGCGCGCATCGTCGCGCCCGGAGGTTCGTATGAATGTGTTTGAAAAGATGCTTGCGATCGACCGGCGATGGATCTTCCTCGCCATCGGCATCGCGGTCATCGTTCCGTTCTTCTTCCCGCTGGGGTTGCCCGTTGTGGTGACGCCCCCGGTTGAGCACCTGCACGAAGCGGTCGATCGGATTCACCCGAACGACGCGCCGCTGCTTCTGTCGATCGACTATGCTCCCGCGACGCTTCCCGAACTCGAGCCGATGGCGATGGCCATCCTTCGGCACGCGTTCGAGCGCGACGTGAATGTCGTGGTGATGACGCTTCATCCGGCAGGATACGGTCTTGCGGAGAGCGCTCTTCTTCAGGCCGCGGAGGAGATGGGTCAGGAGTACGGTACGGACTTCTGTTTCCTCGGGTTCCAGCCGGGAACATCGGCCGTGATCCTGGGAATGGGTGTCAACATAGCCACCGTGTTCCCCGAGGACGCGTACGGGACGCCGCTCTCCGAGATCCCGATGATGGACGGGGTCCGGAACTACGATGAGATCCCGCTCGTGATCTCGCTTGCCGGCTGGTCCGCGGCCGAGGCGTGGATCTACTACGCGCGGCAGCCGTTCGGACAGACGGTCGGGGCGGGGGTCACGGCAGTCATGGCGACCGATTTCTACCCGTATCTCAGCTCGAACCAGCTCGTCGGTCTCCTCGGCGGTATGCGCGGCGCGGCGGAGTACGAGGTGATGATCGACAGGATGGACAAGGGTGTACAGGGGATGGACTCGCAGTCGATCATTCACATCATGATCATCATCCTCATTTTCGCCGGGAACATCGCATACTTCGGCGCCAGACGCCGCAAGAAGCAGGAAGAGGCCGAGGCGGCATAGTCGTCACTCAACAGCTGCCGGAGGATATCGATGGGAACACTTATCTGGACGACGATCGGAGCGATACTGACGCTCTCCGTGTACAGCTTTCTGTACAAGGACAACCCGTTCTACAAGTTCGCCGAGCATCTGGTCGTCGGCGTCTCGGCGGGCTACTATCTGGTGATCTACTACTACAATTTCATCGACCCGAATGTCGTGACACCGGTCTTCCAGCTCAGACTGGGTGACCAGCCGATCGGATTCGGGAGCGGTGCGTGGTGGCTGGCGCTGATCCCCGGGCTTCTGGGACTTCTGTTGTATACTCGGTTCTTCCCGAAGGTCGCGTGGGTCGCAAGATGGTCGCTCGGCATCTACGTCGGCGGCTATGCAGGTCTCGGTATCTCGCCCGTCATGCAGGCGAGAGTCATCGAGCAGATCGGCGCGAACGCGCTGCCGCTGACGTCCGTGACCAACGTGCTCATCGTCATCGGGCTTCTCGGAACGCTTGCGTACTTCTTCTTCTCGATGAAGCACAGGGGCATTCTGGGTGTCTTCGCGAGAACCGGCATCGTGTTCCTGATGGTCGGGTTCGGGGCGTCGTTCGGCTACACCGTGATGTCGCGAATCTCGCTCCTGATCGGTCGCGTGAGCTTCCTTCTCCACGACTGGCTCCATCTGGTCTAGCGCGGATGATCGAGGCATCAATCGGGGAGTGCGAATGAAGAGGACATGGCTCACATTCCTCGCCGCCGCCGCAGTGGCGACATCGCTGCTCGGTGCTGCGGTAGCGCAGGAGGCAGCGCCGGTCGTCGAGGAGGAGGTCCCGCGTGAGGACGTCCCGCTGGATACCGTGGCCCCTGCGGCTCCGGGCGCTCTGACGGCCCGGGACTATCTGGACTCGAACGACGCCGGGGACAAGATAGAGCTCGACTGGGAGCTCTCGCCGGACGACGGCGCGGGCAGCTGCGACGTCGCGGGCTACTTCCTCTGGCGTTCGCGGTCGGCCAGCTCGCCGGGAGAGATCGTCGCGGAGTTGCCGTCGGGGCAGACGCACTACGTCGACCGGAACCTCGAGCCGGGCGCGGAGTACTTCTACAGTATCACCGCGTTCGACGGGACCAACGAGTCGGCGGCGGTCACGTGCGCGCCGGTCGCGGGTCGCGTGAACCTGTTCCAGACGTCGCGGGCCTCGATCCTGGCGCTTATGCTCGTCTTCTTCGGGCTCGTACTCGTGTTCACGAAGCTCGCGGAGCGCGGCGACGAGCTGTTCGTGCGCCGCATCCCCGGCCTCAACGCGATCGAGGAGGCTGTCGGACGGGCCACCGAGATGGGGCGTCCGGTGCTCTACGTTCCGGGCATCGGCGAGATCGACAACATCATGACGATCGCGAGTCTCACGATCCTCTCGCACGTTGCGAAGATCACGGCTCGCTACGAGACACCCCTCATCGTTCCGACCGCTCGCGCGGTCGTCATGTCGGCGGCCGAAGAGGTCGTCAAGCAGGCGTACACCGAGGTCGGCCAGCCCGACGCGTACAATCCCGACAACATCCGATACCTGTCCGACGCACAGTTCGCATTCGCGGGTGCGGTCAACGGCATTATGCTCCGGGAGAAGCCGGCCGCCAATCTCTACATGGGCGCGTTCTGGGCCGAGTCGCTCCTGCTTGCGGAGACGGGTTTCGAGGCGGGGGCCATCCAGGTGGCCGGTACCGCCATGGTCTCGCAGCTGCCCTTCTTCGTCACGGCGTGTGACTTCACGCTGATGGGGGAGGAGCTCTACGCGGCGAGCGCGTATCTGTCGCGCGAGCCGAAGCTGCTCGGCGGATTGAAGGGGTCGGACTGGATGAAGGTCGTGACCATCGCACTTGTCGTGCTCGGGGCCGTCCTGAATTTCATGGGCTTCGAGACGTTCGTCAACTGGTTCCGGACGCAGTAACGGGGGAGGCAGATGAGACGCGAGATACCGCTCGCCATCACGTTCCTGGTCGGCCTCTTCATGCTCGTCGACTTCTTCGTCCCGCACCACAGCGTGTCGGCGGCGGCTGAGGAGATGAAGCAGTGGGGAACGATCGTGATCGCCGCATCGATCCTCCTCGGGGTCGGGAACCTGATCCGCGTGCACTACCGCAAGATCCGCCGCAAGCAGGACGGATGGGGATACAGCATCACGACGCTGGTGGCGATGAGCGTGATGCTCTATTTCGGCGGGCCGTGGGGGACGATCGCGGAGGGCTCCGCTTTCAACTGGATGTTCCTCAACATGCAGGTTCCCCTGCAGAGCACGATGTTCTCTCTGCTGGCGTTCTTCATCGCGTCGGCGGCGTACCGCGCATTCCGACTGCGCTCGGCGGAGGCCGGGCTGCTTCTGGTCGCGGCCATCATCGTGATGCTCGGGCGTGTTCCGCTCGGGCAGCTCCTGACCCGCGGGCTTCCGGAGAAGGCGACGCTGCCGTGGTTGACCGAGACGATCATGACCTATCCGAATATGGCGGCGTTCCGCGGCATCCTGATGGGTGCGGCGCTCGGCGTCATGGCGATGGGACTGAGGATCATCCTCGGTATCGAGCGGTCCTACCTCGGCGGGGAGAAATAGCGTATGAGCGAAGGATTTGATCTCAGACGGATAGACCGGCGGATCATCTTCGTCCTCGTGCTCGTCGCCGTGGTGTGGCCGCTGATCGCACCGCTCAGACTTCCGATGGATGTCTCGCCGCCGGTTCAGAATCTCTACAACACGATCGAGGAGATCCCGGCCGGGTCGATCGTGATGCTGGCCGGGGATTACAGCCCGGACACGATGCCCGAACTCCAGCCCATGACGGACACCTTTCTGCGGCATGCGTTCCGGAACGATCTCCGGGTCGTCGTGGCGTGTCTCTGGCCGGCCTCGCCGCCGCTGGTGGAGCGAGCGCTCCTCCCGCTTGCGGATGAGTTCGGCAAGGTCGACGGCGTCGACTACGTGAATCTGGGGTACATGGCCGGCGGCACCGTGACGCTTCTCGGCATGGGCGCGAGCATCCCGAACACGTTCCCTTCGGACTACAGCGGGACGCCCGTCCGTCAGATCCCCTTGATGCAGGAGGTTCAGAACTTCGACGACATCGCCTTCGTCATGGAGATCTCCGCCGGGACTCCCGGCACCCGCGAATGGGTGCAGCAGGTGCAGAGCCGGTTCCGCGTGGCGCTCGGCTCCGGGACGACGGCGGTCGGTGCCCCGAACTTCTATCCGTACGTTCAGAGCGGACAGCTTGTCGGTCTCCTGGGTGGACTCAAGGGCGCCGCTGAGTACGAGACGCTCCTCGAGTATCCGGGCCTCGCGACGAAGGGCATGGATGCCCAGTCGGTCGTCCACGCGCTCATCGTAGTGTTCATCATTCTCGGCAATGTCGCCTACTTCGCCGCGCGGCGAAAGGGACGGGCCTAAGGCCCGGTAGCCTCGGAGAGGAAACATGAACTGGCTGCACATGCTCTTCAATGGCCCACCGGGGACGCCGGCGTCCGTCGTCTGGGGTTTCTGGGTCGCAGCGATCCTGACGATCAGCATCTACAGTTTTCTCTACAAGGACAACCCGCTCTACAAGTTCGCGGAGAGCCTCTTCGTCGGATTGGGCGCGGCGTACTGGCTGGCGCTCCTCTATCATGAGACGCTCGTGCCGAAGCTGCTCCATCCGCTCTTCCCGGGCGGTAGCGGGGACCCGGTGCAGTGGATCCGGATCATCCCCGGTGTCCTTGCGGTCTTCATGCTGCTGAGGTTCTTCCCGAAGCTCTCGTGGCTGTCGAGGTGGGCGCTCGGTTTCATCGTGGGGATGTACTCGGCCGTCAACATCACAGGCTTCGCTCAGGCCGACTTCGTCGCGCAGATCTACGCGACGATGACGACGCCGCTCAATTCGGGCGGCGCGCTCGCGATCATCCTCAATGTCGTGGCGATCGTCGGCGTGTGCGCCACGCTCATCTACTTCTTCTTCTCGAAGGAGCATAAGGGTGTGCTCGGCGGCTTCGCGAGGCTCGGGATCTGGTTTCTGATGATCGCCTTCGGCGCGTCGTTCGGCTACACGGTCATGGGGCGCGTTTCGCTTCTCATCGGCCGGATGCAGTTCATGCTGAGGGACTGGCTTCACATCATCGAATAGCGAGGGGTCAGGTCAACCATCGTTTTCACGCAACGAGGGCTGTGTCGCCTAGGCGGTGCAGCCCTCGACTTCGAGGGACGCCCTCGACTTCGAGGGACGCCCTCGACTTCGAGGGACGCCCTCGCGCTTCGCGAAGAGTCATGTTGCTTCGTGGTGCAGAGCAGACGTTGGACGGAGGTGTATGGTCATGACGACGTGGCGCTTCCTCAATACCGGTCCGGACAGCGGTGCCGCGAACATGGCGATCGACGAGGCGCTGCTTATCGGCGTCAACAAGGGGACGACCCCGCCGACCGTCCGTGTCTACGCGTGGGATCCCCCGACGGTGAGTCTCGGGTACGCGCAGCGCATCGATGCCGAGCTCGACCTCGAGGCGGTACGGAGATCCGGCTTCGGCGTCGTCCGCAGACCGACCGGCGGACGCGCGGTGCTCCACGCGGGGGAGCTGACCTATTCGGTCGTCGGCCCCGCGGGGGAGGAACCGCTCGGGCGGTCGATCATGGAGGCGTACGAGGCTATCGCCCAGGCGCTCGCGGCCGGACTCAGCCACCTCGGGATCGATGTGGAGCTCGCGCAGGTCGCGACGGAGGCGATGAGCCGGGACGGGGCGAGTCCGCCGTGCTTCGCGAGCGCGGGACGCTATGAGCTCGTCATCGGCGGGAGGAAGCTCATCGGGAGCGCGCAGCGGCGAGTCGGCCGAGGCGTTCTCCAGCACGGCTCGGTGCTCACGGACGCCACGCACGAGCGTATCGCGGATGTGATGTTGCTCGCCGATGACCGTCGTCGCGAGACCGTGCGGCGGCTCTTGAGACAGAAAACCACCCACCTGTCGGGCATTCTGGGACGCCCCGTGCTCTTCGCCGAGGTGGCGGAGGCCGTGAAGTGCGGATTCGCCCACGCCTGGGGCGTTTCTCTTGATGAGGGACGTCTCACAGATGCTGAACGGAAGGCGGTTGAAACGCTTGCAACTGAGTATGCCATATGAAGTTAGACCCGGGAAAAACCTGTTGACAATGCCTGGGTACGGTTGTACCATGCCGAGTAGAAGAACGATGAGCGACCGCCCCTCGCCCTGCCCGGGCGCAGAGGCAGGTTTTTTCGTGCCGGAACCCCCCGAGGAGATGATGAGACCATGAGACTACCGAGACAGAGGTCCCGGGAGTCCGCGTCCGTGTACGTGGCGGCGGCTCTTGCTCTGAGCATCCTCATGTTCGCCATGCCAGCACTGGCGCAGAGCACCGGGAAGATCGTGGGTCGGGTCACTGACGCTGAGACCGGCAACGCACTGGCATACACGAATGTGTCGATCCTCGGACAGCCGTACGGCGCGATGACAAGCAACACCGGCGAGTTCACGATCGAGAACGTCGCCGTGGGCACGTACATCGTCCAGGCGTCGTTCATGGGGTACGACACGCAGCAGGTGACGGATGTCGTCGTCGAGCCCGATCGCTCGACCGAGATCGCCTTCGCACTGGATCCGATCGTTATCCAGGGGCAGGAGGTTCTGGTCGAGGCCGAGCGGCCGATGATCGAGACCGAGGACACCGCGACCCGACGAGGGATGGATCAGGAGGAGGCGAGGATCCGGCCGATCAACACGGTCGCGGAGGCCATCGCGACCCAGCCGGGAGTCGTTCTTCATGACGGTGAGATTCACGTCCGTGGTGGACGATCCTCCGAGGTCAAGATGTACGTCGACGGTATCGCGATCTCCAACAGCGCGACCGGCGGCGCCAGCCTCGAGGTCAGCCTTTCGTCGCTCTCCGAGTTCGATCTGCTCTCCGGCGGATTCGACGCCGAGTACGGGAACGTCCAGTCGGGCGTCATCAACCTCTCGACGCGAGAGGGTGGACGTCAGTTCTCCGGAGAGATCAGGTACATGACCGACGACTACGGTGCGCCGGAGAAGACGTTCGACAACTTCGACAACATGGCCTTCGGTTTCGGCGGTCCGCTCTTCACGGAGAAGGTTCGGTACTACGTCTCCGGCGAGGGTCGATTCTCCGACACGTATCTCAAGACCGCGGAGGAGCGTGAGACCGTCGAGCTGATGAAGGGCGTCCAGTGGACCGACCGGCAGAACATGTTCGTGTCCGGTCAGACGAAGCTCTCGTTCTTCGTTACTCCGACCCAGAAGCTGACGGCAGAGTACCTGCTCTCGCAGAACGTCCGAGACTACTACAGTCACAGCTACTCGCGCACCGGCTACTGGTCGCAGGAGCATGAGGACTGGTCGCACGTCGCGCTCGACACCACGTACCAGTACTACAGCGGAGCCGAGCATACACCTGAGGTCTGGAACCAGTTCAACCAGAAGAAGCTCGTCTGGCGTGACACGGTCAGTCCTCAGATGTTCTACACAGTGAAGCTGGCGCAGTTCAGCTCCGAGGAGCGGTTCTGGCTGCACGAGGATCCGAACGACTACTGGTGGCAGGCCTACGTCGGCGGTACCAGGACGACCGACCCTGATTCCGACAACGACCTGAATCCTGAGACCGGCTACTTCCGCACGTGGGGCGACAACCTCGGGTGGAATCAGCAGGTCACGACCGCGACCACCGCCAAGGCCGATCTGACCAACCAGATCGGCGATACGCACCAGTTCAAAACCGGGTTCGAGATCATCTACAACGAGATCGACGTCAAGCAGCTGAGTCTCGCCTCGCTGATCCCGGGTGCCAGCGATACGCTGGCGGCCGACGGCGTGTCGCTCGACCCCGATTTCGACTTCTTCGACTGGGACCGGGCTCTCTACACCGATGAGGTCTATCGTCACAACATCTACAAGGGCTTCCCGGCGAACGGCGCGTTCTACGTTCAGGATCGCATGCGCTACGAGGGCATGATCGTGCGTGCCGGTCTGCGACTCGACTTCGCGGACCCGGGCCCCGCGTCCGGTATCGGCGAACACCAGATCTGGCGTGAGCGGATGGACGCGGTGATCAGCCCGCGGCTCGGTATCGCACATCCCATCTCGGACCGCGACGCGCTGCACTTCCACTACGGCCGCTTCTATCAGATGCCGCACCTGACGGCGTACTACGAAGCCGGAGAGGACATCGACAATGCGGCAGCCGGCCGGGTTATCGGCTACTCCGGACTTGAGCCCGAGGTCACGGTCTCGTACCAGTTCGGCGCAGAGCATCAGTTCTCGCAGAATGTCGCGATGGATGTGACGGGGTTCTACAAGGACATCTTCGGTCTTCTGGCGACCGAGGAGTACGATCGCGGTCCGACGGACGGTGTCGTCTACCCGTACGTGAACAAGGACTACGCGTCGGTGCAGGGAGTCGAGTTCAGCCTGTCGAAGCGGTTCTCGAACTACTTCTCCGGGAACGCGACGTACACGTGGCTGAGGGCGACGGGTGTGTCGTCGGATGCGAACCAGGGCGCGAACGCTGAGGCCCTCGGTCTGCCCCGTCAGCCGCTCAAGGAGATCCCGCTGAACTGGGACGAGCGCCACACGGTGACCGGATTCCTCTTCGTGAGCGATCCGGGGAACTGGGAGATGACCTTCGACTACAACTACGGCAGCGGTACGCCGTACACACCGACGTACCTTGGTCAGAAGGAGATCGATCCCGAGACCATCAACTCGGGCAGACTGCCCTCTCACACGATGGTCAACCTGAGAGGGACGAAGAAATACAAGCTCTATGGACGCGAGTTCCGCCTGTTCTTCGAGGCGCTCAACGTGTTCGACAAGAAGAACGTCACCGGTCTCGGCGCCTACGGTGCGGAGTACTACACGGAGACCGGGAATCTCGGAGGTGCATACCTCGAGACGGATCCGGACGGTAGGGAGGTACTCGAGCCTCTGAACGATCCGTCGGTCTACATCGAGGGACGCGTCATCAGAGTCGGCATCGCCATCGATTGGTAGCCACGAGAGAACGAGAGGCCGGCCACCTGGAGTTCGCTCTCCGGGGTCGGCTTCCTCTCTAGCGTCGAGCCAGCATCAGTGCACGGAGGTTCTTGATGGGACTTGGCAGGATAGGACGGGGCGAGGGACGGCGCATCGCGCCGATCGGCAGGGCGCTCCTGTCGCTCGTTCTCGTGGCGCTCGTCGCAGCGACGATCTGCTCGCTGTCGGACGATGCGGGCGCGAGGATGGACGTCAACGATCGGGCGCGCTACGAGAAGGTGATGCGGAACCTCCAGAGCCGCATCTACATCTACTACGGCTGGTACCACAACGTCGGGCAGCTGCTTCTGCACGTGAGCAACCTCGGCTTCTTCGGCCGCTACGGCGGTGACCTCAACAACCCGTCGGCCGAGTGGCCCGCGGGGAGCAACAACGAGTATCTGTACGCGGCGGGCCTCTGGGTGGGCGGCATCGTGGAGAACGCGGCGACGGGGAGGTCCGACACGCTCGTGACGGCGGCCGTCTATCAGCAGGAGTTCCGGCCGGATCCCGAAGACCTTCTGGCCACGATCTATGAGGCGTGGGAGGGCGGAGCCAACAGCACCCGTCTCTCCGACGACGACGGCGACTGCACGGATCATGTCATCTACGAGGACATGCCGTTCGAGTGGTACGACGAGGATCCGATCGACGGCATCGACAACGACGGTGATGGACTCATCGACGAGGACTTCGCTGCGATCTCTCAGCAGATGTTCCGGATGATCTACTCGGACACCTACGAAGAGGACGTCAACGAGGGCGCCACGATCGACCTTCATACGAGCCTTGGTCTGCGGGTCGTTCAGGAGAGCTATCAGTGGACGAGCGAGCAGACTGACGACTTCGTCGGTATCAACTACCAGGTGACGAACGTCGGAGAAGACACGATCCGGATGGCCTACATCGGATTCATGGTCGACGCGGACGCCGGTCCCGACAACAACGATCTGTTCTACTGGGCCGATGATCGCGGCGGGTACATCGATACCGTCGTCGTCAACCAGAACCCGAACAACCCGACGGAACTCGACACGCTCGATATCTCGCTCTGCTATATGTATGACGACCCGTACGGGCAGGACGGCAACGTGGCGCAGGGCTACATCGGCTGCATGTTCCTCGGCCACCCGACGGCGGACAAGGACTGGAATACGGGCGCGAATCCACCGCAGTTCCCCCCCGCGCCTGAGCAGGTCCGTGTCCATGCGTTCCAGATCTGGGCGATCGGCCTTGATCCGGATCACGACATGGACCGGTACCGTCTCCTTCGCGGGTTCATCACGCCGACCGGGGCGGAGACGCTCGGATACAGCGCGGACTACCCGACACTGGACGGCTATGACAACGACAACGACGGTCAGGTCGATGAGGACGACGAATGGAACGTCAACATCGGTCGGAACGCCGACGCTCCGCAGGACTACCGTCTCCTGCTCTCGGCGGGACCGTTCGAGCAGATCGCGCCCGGCGACACGCTTGAGTTCCAGTACGCGTTCGTGATGGGGCGGGGCTTCCAGGGGATGCTCGAGAATGCTGCGACCGCGCAGCAGATCTACAACGGCATCTACCAGGAGGTCGTCAACTGCGCCGGCGAGCCCGAGAGTGTTCTGATCAACTGGGTTGCGGACACACCGCCACCGCCTCCGAACCAGGAGATGACGGTCGGCGACCAGTTCGTCCGTATCGAGTGGGACGACTACCCTGAGGAGCTCGACGATCCGCTCACGGGCGTGCGGGATTTCTACGGGTATCAGGTCTGGAAGGCCGTCGGTTGGACACGCGAGTCGACCGAACCCCGGGACCAGGACTGGCAGCTGATCCTCGATATCGACCGCAGCAACGGCGGCGCCGAGCTTGAGGATTGGGACACCGGTCTGGAGGGCATCGGCAAGTACGCGTTCGTGGATACGTTGGTGAAGAACGGGTTCGCGTACTGGTACTCCGTGACGGCCTACGACAGCACCGCCGAGGGCTATCACTACGGCAAGTACTCGCAGAACAAGACGTTGCTGACGCCGAATTCGTCCGTGCAGAGTTCGCTCGACGACGTGCGCGTGGTTCCGAATCCGTACGTGAATCACGAGTTCATCTCGCGTTGGAACCTCGCTCCCGACGATACGGACCCGACCGGTGAGAAGGTCTGTTTCCAGAACCTGCCGCGTGATGCGATCGTCCGCATCTACTCGCTCGGAGGTGAGCTGGTGCAGACACTTTATCCGAACGCGGAGGAGAGCGGGGGAGATGCCTGCTGGAACATGATCTCGAGGAACAACCAGATCGTCGTCAGCGGTGTGTACATCTATCACATCGATTCGCCTGTTGGCGAGAAGATTGGCAAGTTCGCGATCATCAAGTAATCGATTGAGTGGTGCCGGCGGCGGAGACCGGACACGCCAGCCGACCGGCGGAAGGAGGATGTCCTTGACGAGGAAGCTTCTACTGGCCCTGCTCGCCCTCGCGGTGCTGGCGGCGCCAGCGCACGCGACGGAGATGTTCGAGAAGGTCGGCACGGTCGGCTTCCAGTTCCTGGAGATCGGTGCGGGACCGCGAGGCACGGGTATGGGAGAGGCGATGGTGGGAGCCGCGGACGGCATCGAATCGCTCTATTGGAACCCAGCGGGGCTGAGGTCCATCTCGCGTCCCACCGCGAGCTTCAGCTACGGTACGTGGCCCGCGGAGATCTCGCACCAGTTCATGGGGTATGCGATGCGCCCCGGCTTCATTCAGGGCATCATCGGCGTCAGCGTGACCACGCTGTCGATGGATCCTATGCCGGTGCTCACCGCGGATCAGCCGGGCGGCGTCGGTGTTGATTTCGACGCGGGTGATATCGCGATCGGTCTGACGTATGCGCGCGTGTTCACGGACAAGTTCTCGGCGGGGGGCACGCTCAAGTGGATGCACTCCGGGCTGGGCGACCTCTCGGTACTCGGTGTGGAAGGTCTTGAGGACTACTACGTTGAGGGCTTCCTGATCGACTTCGGAACCCTGTACGACACGGGCTTCCGGTCGCTCAGGGTGGGACTCGTCATTCAGAACATGGGTGCGGGCGGTGCGTACATTGAAGAGGACGTGCCTGTTCCGGCGACCTTCAAGTTCGGTGTCTCGATGAACGTTATCGATACTCCGGGCCAGCGGGTCACCGCGGCGGCGGAGTTCCGGCACCCGGCCGACACCTCAGAGAAGATCAACGTCGGGGCCGAGTACGCCCTGAACGAGATGTACTTCGTGCGAGCTGGTTACAAGCTCAACTACGACGAAGAGAGCTTCACGTTCGGCGGCGGCGCGAAGATCGCGGTCGGGTCTCTCGGTGTTGTCGGCGTCGACTACAGCTACAACGATTTCGGATACCTCGGCGTCGTTCACCGGATGGGGTTGGTCGTCGAGTTCTAGGCGCGAACCCGGACGTTTCCCCTCTGGGTGTGCTTCTCCGCGCGCGGCGCGGGTTGAAACGATGCGAGACCCGCATCAACGCGTGGAGAAGTTCGAAAGGAGAACTCACTTGCGAAGACATCTGTTCCTCATCGGCGCGCTGGCGTTGATGCTCTGCGCTCCGCAGGCCGGTCTTGCCGACGGCGTGGGGACGCACCTCGCAAGCTTCCTCGAGGTCGACGCGGGCGCCCGGCAGATCGCCATGGGCGGCGCATTCGCGGGTCTGGGTGACGACGCGATGACCGTCTTCTACAACCCGGCCGGCCTCACGTTCGTCGAGGGCAGCGAGATCCATATCAACAACACAACGTGGGCGGCGGGGCTTTCCTTCCAGCACCTCAGCTACGGATTCCGGCACAGCTATCTTCGGGGCGTCTTCGCCTTCAGCTGGTCCGTGATGCAGATGAGTCCGTACGATGAGAAGACCGAGTACTACGACCCCGATAGCGAGTTCGGCATCGGTATCGGCGATAAGGTCGACGCCGGCGACATGGCCTTCGGCGGCAGCTACTGCTGGGAGTTTGGTGACGGTCTCTCCGTTGGAACGACCGTGCGGTGGTACCACCTGGGCATGGCGGACGCGTTCTGCGAAGGTGTCTGCGGTGATATCGGCGTGCTGTACGAGACCAAGTTCCGCAATCTCCGGCTCGGTGCTTCGGTGATGAACCTCGGCCCGCAGAACCGCTGGGCTCGAACCGGATCGGACTCTGGTTTCGGTGAGACCTACCCGATGCCGACGACCTACCGCGTGGGCGCGTCAATGAGAGTGTTCGACATCGTGACGCACCGGGTCGTTCTGACCAGCGAGTACAAGCGAACGCCTGACGGCGCCAACCGCGCGAGCGCAGGCGCCGAATATACGTTTCACAAGGGCGGCATCTACGTCTTCGGGCGCGGCGGCTACCGAGTGAACTACGACGAAGAGGGACTGACCCTCGGACTCGGCCTTCTGTTCCCGACGAGCGAAGCGGCGTTCCGTCTTGATTACGCGTATGTCGATCTCGGCAATCTCGACAGCGAGAGCCGGTTCGCGGTCACGTTCCTCTTCTAGAACCGGAGTCGGCGTTCCCGGTCGGCACGGGCGGGCAGACACGACGGACGACACATCATAGCCGGGGGGTCCACAGCGTGGGCGCCCCGGCTTCTTCTTCTGCCGGGCGAGGGGTCGACCGGTCGAAACCCGGATCTCGGAGGACCACGGCATGTCCCTGACAGCGCTTCGTGAGGAGATCGCTCACGAGATCAGGAGCCGGTTGCGCAGACTCCGGCCTGAGGTCCGCTTCGACGACTCGCATCCGCACCGTGTTCGGGACGCCCGCGACAACCTGGCTCCCGGCGTCGACTACGAGCAGCTCCGTGGGGACCTGCTCGGCGGCGCAGCAGAGTCCGGGCACGGGAGAACGGTGTTCGACGAACTCTGCGACATCGACTCCTCCGCGACGCTCGCCGCGAACATCTTCGGTCCGTTCCGTTCTGCGCCGGAGCTCCTGTCCCTCCCCGGTCTACCCTCCTTTAACGTGCTGCGGCTCGGCAAGCGGCTGCGGACCGGTCTCGGAGGGCCGCCGGCGTATCTCAGGATGCTGGCGCTCGGCGGGGATGGCATTCTCGGCGGGAGCTGTGTGCTGACCGAGCCGCTCTCCATGAGGACCGCGAACCTCGCGGACAGCTGTGCGCCGGCGGTCGCCGAGATGGCGTCGCCGGAGTGGTCATCCCTCTACGACTCGCTCTGCGCGAATCCAGCCCGCTTCAGATCGCTCGATGCGACGGCTCTCGTTCGGCAGTACCTTGGTCTGCGCTCGGCGCTGGCTGACGAACCGCAGTCGAAGACGCTCCTCTACGTGTTCTGGGAACCGCTCGACTGGCCGGACATCCCGGCGGCGGTCGAACACCGGAGGGAGATCGTCGAGTTCTCGCTTGCTGTCGCCGGGTCGGACATCGCGTTCGTCTCCATGAGCTGCTCCGAACTCTGGGATGCGATGGAGGAGGGTCCCGAGTGGGCGGGGAGAGCTGAGTGGCTTGCGTATCTCAGAGGACGGTATCTGTTCGAAGCAAAGCCGGTCTAGGAGGGCTCGCCGCAGAGTAACAGGAAGCAGCAGGGGCGCATGAAGAAGCCCGGAGGCCTGATGAGCGAGGTCCTCCGGGCTTCACGCACATGTGCACGATGGCTTCGGTCCTGCAGCGCTACCGGAGCTTCTCCTCTCCGAACAGCTCGAGGACCTTGTCGAAGTTGTGCTTCACCGGTTCGTCCTGGATGTAGTAGACCGGATGGCCGATGTACCAGGAGTTCCCGTGGTTGTCGCCGGAGAGGTAGAGCACCGACGACGGGACGCCTTCGAAGTTCATATTGAGGAACGAGTCCATCTCGAAGACCTCGAGACCCGTGCCCTGATATGCCGTGACCGTCTCGACACCCGGCAGACCACACCGTTTGTAGTTCGTGATCGGTGTGACGTAGAACGGCCACTTGCCGCGTTCCGGATACCCGCCGGGGCCGACGCTGTCGATGTAGGCATCCACGAGGTCGAACGATTCGCCCACGTCGGTCGGGTTGTCGCCGTAGAAACAGTATCCGTAGTTCCACGGCGCGGTCTTGTTGGCCTCGTAGCCGCTGTAGTCCGCTGACCCGATGTGCAGATAGTCCCTCACGAAGCGCGCCGCCTCGGTCGTGTCAGCCGGCTCGATCGACATCGGGTAGTTTTCATAGAGGATCTGCTTGAGGCACTCCTGGCCCGAGAGCACCAGGTTGCCGCCGACCCTCATGTATCCCGCCAGCGAGTTGTACCGCGACGAGAACGGATTGAACAGCGCGTTGAGCACCGAGTACTCCTGATCGGAGTACCAGACTACCGTCGAGGCTCCGCGAAGCGCGTCGACATCCGGCGCCTGATCAACTCCGCCGATCTGGTTCTGGTCCGGCTGCCACTCGACCCTGATGTGCTTGTAGCCGGCGAGCAGGCTGTTCCAGAACGCGTTGCGGTCCTCATCGGTCGGCCAGTTCGGCGTCCCTTCCTTGCTGTCCCAGTCGTCCACGACGAGAATGTACTCGTCGAGCGTCGCCTCGACGACGTCGAAGTAGACGCGAGCCCGCGTACGCACGTTGGCGTTGTCGAGCGCGTTCACGTACAGCGAGTGTCGACCGAGTTCGGGGACGACGCTGAACTCGGTGTCGAACGCCGACCACGAGGGCCAGTTGGACGTGTCATCGTATGCGTGGCGGTAGCCGACGACCTGGCCGCCGTACGACTCGGCCGTCGCGATCCACTGGAAGGCCAGTCGCTCACCCGCGAAGATCGGTGTGGGAATGTTGTAGACATCGTTCCATACCGGTCCGCGGTACGTCCTGATGCCGAATACGTTCGAGATGACAAAGAGCTTCGGCCCTGCCAGTTCCGGGTTGCATGTGAACTCCCGTGACGCGGGTGTCTGGTCCGCGGCTCCGGCATCGTCGATCGACCACACCTCGAAGCGGTGGAGTCCCTCGATCGGACCGAAGTTGGCGACGACGGTCTCAGCGTCGAGGCCGGTCTGCGATGTCACCTGAACCCATTCGCTCGTCGACTGCTCCCACTTGAACAGCCGATACCCGTAGCCGACGATCACTCCGTCACGGTCGGAACCGGCCCACTCGAACGTGACCATGGGGCCTGTCACGCCGTTGGGGCCTCTGATGATGCGCGTGTCCGGAACGATCGTGAACGCGGTGAACTCGACCGTCTCGGGGGTCGGGTCTTCCGCATCGTCGTTATCGACTGCCTTCACGCTGAACGAGTGATACTCGTATCCGAACGCCTCATCGACCGTATCCGCGCTGGCCGACACCAGGAACACGCTGTCCGTGTTGACCACCCTGCGCCACTCGAATGTGTCCCATCTGGTCCAGTAGTACGCGATCTCGCCGTCCGGGTCCCACCCGAACCAGTTCATCCGCACGCGGTAGTTCGACGTGTCGCCTGTCGCGGGGGAGAACGACAGCGTCGTCTCGGGCGCGATGTTCGGGTTTGGATCGCCCGCATCGAACTTCGAGCATCCCCCCATGGCGGCGAGTACGAGGAGGATGGCGAGTCCGGCTGCGATCCAGTGCTTCGTCCTTGTGACTGTCATCGTAAGCTGTCCCTCCGGCTCCGTTCCCCAGGCCTGTCTGCTCTATCCCGACCGGGGGAGGGGCCTCTCATCAGACTACTTCGCGCCGTTCGCCCTCGTGGAGTCCACGTAGAAGGTTCTCTCGCGGTACTCGACTTCCCAACAATCCGCGTCATCGCGCGCGCGCACCCAGAACAGGTGTTCGCCGTCGCTGATGCCGCTGTAAGAGTTCTCCGTCTCCTCGGTGATCTGAAGACCGTTGGCGGACGGGTCGAGCACGTACTGGTAGACCATGACCTCGCCGTCCGTGTCAGTCCCCTCCCACGTCACCGTGAAGTCCGGACCGACCGTATCACCCTCGGCAGGGAACGTGATCTCGGTCGTGGGCGGGTAGTTGTACCAGAATCTGTACACCTCGCGGTCCTCGGGCAGCGAACTGGGAACCTCCACGCGGTTCTCCGCGTCGACCGCCCAGATCCGGAGTTGGTGGTCCTTGTTCCCGCCCGTATTGATGTTGTCCTGGAAGATGAAGTGGTCCGTGCCCTCAGGCGCCGTCGATGTGTAGTACCACTCGCCGGTGTAGGGGGGCTCCGTGTATGTGAACGGTATGCGCTCGTTGTCGAGCTCGATCCAGACCTGGATGATGCCTCCCTCGATGCCCTCGAGCTGTTCCCTGTCACGGGCCACCCATGAGATCCACAGCGTGTCCTTGTCTGCGACCGTCAGCGTACCGGATGGCTCGAGAGGGGTGAGGAGCTCACTGTCGGGCTCGTAGTTCATCACGAACCGATAGCTCGCCGGGAAGTTCCAGGCGCCCGTCTCGTCCCTCGCGCGCACATAGAACAGGTGGTTGCCGCTTGAGATGTCGGTCGCCGTGTAGCTTGTCTCATCGCCCCAGGGCGAGTCCGGATTCGAATCCAGTCGGTAGCTGTACGTTACCGGGGCGCCCTGACCGTCCGGGTCGTAGCCCGACCACGTGAACGAGCATGGTGAACCCATGAGCACGGTGTCCCGATAGCCCGGATTGTAGTTGTCGCCGTCGGGATCCTCGGGACCGTCGAGCCGGTAGAGTACATCCATGACGGGCAGGTCGGTCGACGCGTCGAACCGGATGCGGTCCGGGGAAGGATCGACAGCCCCCTCGTTGTCAATGGAGCGGATGAAGAACGTGTGCCTCCGCGTCTCGCCGGCCGTGTCGATGACAGCCTTGAAGAGGCTGTCAGTCTTGCTCGTGAACGTCCATGCCGAGCCCGCGGCGCCGATACCCGGCAGCGTGTCATCCCACGCGAAGTAGTAGCCCACCACGTACCCGTCGGGGTCGCTGCCGCTCCAGTGCATGTGCACCCGGTAGTTCGTCTGCTCGAGAGGCGCCGGTGCACTCGTGAGTCGGGTGTTGGGAGAGAGGTTCGTGTCGAGCACGAGTTCCTCTTCCTTTCGACACCCGGTGAGAACAAGCATCGCGACCAAGGGGATGGCGACGAGGACGAGTGTCAGCGCGCCGGCTCCCATTCTCCGGAACGATGTCATGCGTTTGACCTCCAGACTGCTTTCGATCGACGGATTGGTCGATATCCAGGGGGCTACCGGTCCACGGGGCTGACCCCGCCACGGACCATCCCGTGACGGTGTCCGGATGCTCACGCCCCCCCGCCAGGTCATGACTTGGGAGGGGGGGTGAGTCCACCGCCATTATACCTCCAGCGTGCCATATGTCAACACCAAAAAGCCGCGGTCGGAGCGACGGGATTGCCCGTCCTGCAACAGCTTAGACGCATTCGGCCCGGCACAATTCGGTTGACAGTGTTCCGGGCCGGATGTAGAATCCCAACCAAGTGGAGCCACGGGCCGCTGGCGGTTGCGGTGGTTCCTGATGATATTGACAGCCGGGGTCGGACACCCCCCCAGTGACCATACAAGTGCAGGAGGAGGGCGAACGAACACACGGAGTGAGCAGGTCCTGCGCGGCCGCTCACGGAACGTCGGGACGGAGCTGCAGGTCGGTGTACCCTCGCGGACGCGCATCGGTCGCGGCCTGAGCGCAACGCCAACGACCAGCCTCCCGCGCCGACGAGGGAATCACGAGAGAGATCAAGTGAGTGTTCTGAGAGGAGCCTCAGGTCCCGCGCTCGCCGGATACGGTCGGGAGCGCAGTACGGGAGGGGGAAGCACAGTAATGAGCAGAGTCTTCATTATCTTCGCGACGGTGCTCGTCGCAGCCCTGATCGCCGCGCCGGTAAGCGCGCAGGTCGAGGGCGATGAGGCCGGCATGGTCGACGAGGCCGCGGAAACGATGGAGGGAATGGTCGATTCCGCGATGGTCGATACGACCGCCGTCGACACGCTGGCTGCTGCCGCCACCGAGCCGGTGGCCGAAGAGCCGGTCGAGACGACGGGTGGCGGATTCCAGTCCAGCGGGCTCGTTGAGTTCTTCATCAAGGGCGGAAGATTCATGTGGGCGCTCCTGGCGCTCTCGATCATCGGCCTCGCCGTGACGATCGAACGGGCCATCACGCTTCGCAAGGCGAGCACGGACGTTCGCAAGCTCATGACAGGCGTTGTGACCGCCCTGAAGAAGGGCGACATGGACAAGGCGATGGATGTCTGCGCCAACACGCGCGGACCGATCCCGCAGATCCTGCACGCCGGGTTGAGCAAGGCACCCAGGGGCCAGGCCGCCGTCGAGAAGGCCATCGAGACAGCCGGTATCATCGAGATGTCGTTCCTCGAGCGTGGCCTCATCATTCTGGCGACCGTCGCGAACGTCGGTCCGCTCCTTGGTTTCCTCGGGACGGTGTCCGGCATGATCGCGGCCTTCGAGGCCATCGCGCAGGCGGAGCAGGTCAGCGCGAAGCTCGTTGCGAGCGGTATCTCCGAGGCGCTGATCACGACGATGTCCGGTCTGGTGATCGCCATTCCGTTCCAGATCGCGCACAACCTGTTCGTCCAGCGCATCGACCGTTTCGTCGTTGAGATGGAGGACAGCGCGTCCGAGCTGATCGACACGCTGACCGAGATGGACGTTCTGAAGTAGATCCGAGGGCTTTCGCCCCAGGAAGGTTAGATTCATGGCGAGATTCAAGAAAAGGTCGAGCATCTCGGCCGAAATGGTCGGCGAATCGTCCATGTCGGACGTCGCCTTCCTGCTTCTCGTCTTCTTCATCGTGAGCACGACGTTCCCCGAGGTCGGTCTTCCGATCATCCTGCCGAGCGCGTCCGGTGACGTGACTCAGGTCAAGCGGGACAACGTCATGCAGATCGTCACGGCGAGAAGCGGAGTCCATTTCGTTGATCTTGAGGAGACGCCTACCGAGCTGCCGCGTATCAAGGAGATCGTGACGCAGCGTGTCAGGGAGAACGACAGTCTCATTCTCTCCCTGGAGACGCATGCCGAGGCGCCCTACACGAACATGATCGAGGCGCTGGACATGGTGATGCTCGTCTACGATGAGCTTGAGCAGGCGGGGCTGAAGCGCGAGAAGCGTATCTCGCTCAAGATGCTCGGGACCAAATAGGCGTTTGGAGGATACCATTGGACCTGCGAAGAAAAGAGGGATCGGGAGCCCGCATTCCGACATCGTCGATGGCGGACATCGCGTTCCTCCTGATCGTCTTCTTCATGGTCACGACCATCTTCAAGCTTGAGGAAGGTCTGCCGATCTCGCTTCCGAGAACGCAGGCCGGCGAGAAGATTCCAAGAGAGAAGATCGCCCATATCTGGGTTGACAACCTGGGCAATATTGCGATCGATGATCTCATCGTTGGGATGAACGACATCGAACCCATGGTGCTGGCGAAGCTCCGGGATAACCCGGCGCTCATCATCGCCTTCAATACGGATGAGAACACGCCGTATGGCATAATGGACGAAGCGATGGAGCAGCTGAAGAGAGCCAACGCACTGAGCGTCTCATTCACGACGGCGCTTATAGAAGACTAGCGCAGGCTCGTCACCCAGGTGACCTGAAGAGGAATTGAAGAGGCAGAATAGAGATGAGTCCATATCTTCTCATGCACATGACGGAGGAGCAGCGCCTCAAGGACGCGTACCCGAAGATGCTTCGGAACGGGCTCCTGATCGCGCTTGCCATCCACGTCGTTGCGTTCCTGGTCACGCCGGAGCTGAAGATCCAGCCGTACCAGCTTCGCGAGAAGCAGGTGGCCGAGGCGCTCGCCATCCCGGACCAGTTCGAGATCCCGCCGCCTCCCGTGGAGGAGGTGAAGGAGCAGATCGTCACGGAGATCGCGCCGAGTGATGACGCGGCCGCCGAGGAGACGATCGCTTCGACCGAACTGGACGTGGAGGCTCCACCGGCGTTGCCCGCGGTCCAGACCCGCACCGAGTTCTTCATGTCGTACGATGAACCACCCGTGGTCGTCGTGCAGGTCAAGCCGACGTATCCGTCGATGGCCCGCGATGCCGAGATCGAAGGCGTCGTGATGGTGCAGCTTGACATCGATGAG
The DNA here is from genome assembly GCA_964597945.1 of uncultured bacterium. GTDB lineage: Bacteria > Joyebacterota > Joyebacteria > Joyebacterales > Joyebacteraceae > JAPEKQ01. The sequence continues at coordinate 3,500 of CAZRAD010000017.1, read as the reverse complement.
TTCGGCAACGTGGTGAACGCGAGGGTCCTGGCTTCGGTCCCGATGCTCGATCAGGCAGCGCTCGAAGCTGTCCGCCAGTGGAAGTTCAAGCCGGCGAAGCAGCGTGACGTTCCGGTTCCGGTGCGCGTTGCGTACCCGATCCGGTTCTCGCTGACGGGTTGAGATGCCATCGGCGTCGCACGGCACGTTCGGACGGTGCTCACGATACGACACGCTCGGGGGGAGTCGCGCGTATCGATATGAGAGCCGACCAGAGGGGACGTGCGTCGAATGACGCGTGAAACCATTGTGAGAACATGAGTGTCAAAGAGGGCAGCGCGGGCCTGAACGCTGTCCTCTTTGCTTTTGGGGTCCGGACAGACGGAGAAGTGGGCGAGGGGCGGTGCGCTTGGTGAGGCGAGCGTCCCGACCGGGCAGACCGCGGGAGATACCCGCCGTCAAGCTCTGGTGACGAGCAAGGGGGAGCAGCATGTCGAACGGTACCGAAGCGGCCGTGGTCGCTCAAAAGCCGAATCCGTGGGGTTGGATGGTCGGCGTCATACTCGACCCTGTGGGCACGTTCACGCAGATCGTCTCACACACGGCCGACCCGCACCCGACCGATCCGGCGAAGGTGAAGGATACGACCAGGTGGTGGCTTCCGCTCATCGTGGTCGCCGTGGTCGCCATCGCCGTGACGATGTGGGTCGTTCCGAACATCGTCATCCCGATGCAGCGGGAGATCATCGAGGAGATGGTGTTCGAGCAGGGAGGCTCGCAGGCCGACGTTGATCGAGCCGCGTCCATGGCCAGCGGGTTCGCGCTTCCGTCAGGCATCATCGGCGCCGTCATCCAGACCTTCCTCATGCTGTTCATCATCGCCGGCGTCCTCCATCTGCTCATGAAGATGGTCGGCGGCAAGGGAACGTTCCGCGACGGGCGCGCGGTGGTGGCGTACAGCATGGTCATCTCGGCGATAGGGAGTCTTGTGAAGCTCCCCATCATGATCTCGAAGGAGACCATGATGCCCGAGATCGGTCCGACGCTCCTGTTTCCCGATCTCGAACCGTCGGACAAGCTCTTCAAGTTCCTCTACACGGGGTTCGATGTCTTTACGATCTGGTGGATGATTATCCTGGTGCTCGGACTCGCCGTCGGCTACCGCGTGTCGCGCGGGAAGTCGGTTGCTGTGGTCCTGATTCTGTGGGTGCTCATGGCGGTTATCGCAACACTGATTCCAGGAGGTCCCTTTGGCATGCAGAGCTAGCATTCGCACTCGGGGGGGAGTCGCGACGCTGGCGATCGTGGCGGCTTTCGTCGCGGTCGCGGCGGCGCCGTCGAATGCAGAGATCATGACGCTCGACGACTGTGTCGAGATCGCGCTGACGAGCAGTCTGACGCTTGCGCAGGCGCAGGAGAACCTGGCCGGTGCCGGAGCAGGGGTGATGTCGGGGTGGTCCGGGGTCCTTCCGAGGGTCTCGGCCGGCCTCGGCTACTCGGACGGGCGGACGGTCACAGGTGGTGCGTCCGTGAACAGCGAGTCGTACTCGGGCAATCTCAGCCTGAATCAGACGCTGTTCGACGGCGGAGCCTTCGCGCGGCTCTCCGGAGCGCACCGAAGCAGGAACGCATCCGAGTTCGCGCTCGATGGAGCACGTCGGAGCGTGATCCTCTCGACCAAGGCGGCCTACTACGGGCTGCTGAAGGCGATGAGGCTCAGCGACGTTCAGACGGAGGCGCTGGAGCTGGCGCGTGAGCAGATGCGCAAGGCCGAGAGCCTCTACGAACTCGGCTCCGCATCCAAGTCGGACTTCCTCAAGGCGCAGGTCCAGGTGAAGCAGTCGGAGCTTGCGCTCATAAGCGCCGAGCGGGTGGCCGCGACCGCGCGGCTGAATCTGCTCTACACGATGGGTGTCAGTATGGGAACCGACATCGAGGTCGTCGACCCGGCCGATCTCGGCGGAGACGAGATCCTCGATTTCGATCTGGAGGAGGCCGTCGGCCGGCGCCCGGACGTCCGCTCAGCGGAGGAGTCGCTCATCGCGTCGAGACGGTCCCTGTTGTCCGCGAAGGCGGCTCGCTGGCCGAGTCTCGGGCTCTCCGCATCCTACTCGAAGGGCGGCGAGTCGATGGACGACGTCACGGGAGACTTCGGGGACGACTACTCGACCTCGACGAGCCTGAGTCTCTCGATCCCGATCTTCAACGGCCTCGCCACGAAGGCGAGCATCGACAACAGCAAGGCGGCGCTCAGGTCACAGGAGATCTCGGTACGGGACGTGAGGCTCTCGGCAGCGTACGAGATCGAGACGGTTCGCCTCGGCGTCATTGAGCAGCGCAAGCGTGTGGGCGTGGCCACGGTCGGACTGGAGACGGCCGAGGAGGAGCTCCGGGTCAGCGAGGAGCGTTTCCGGCTTCGAGCGGCCAGCATGCTCGACGTCATCTACGCCCGCGTTGCGTACTCGCAGGCGCGCGTCTCCCTCGTCGAGGCGCAGTACGACTATGAGATCGCGAAGGCCGAACTCAAGGACGCGCTGGGGCTGTAGCAGGGGGTCACGCCACATGGCTGTGAAGAAGCGGAACATCATCATCCTGGTCGTCGTCGCCGTGGTGCTCGCAGGAGCCATCATCGCGAACATCGGCCTGGACCGGAAGGAGCGAACGGAGGTCGCCGTCGGGGAGGTGGAGCGCGGGACGCTCATCGCGCGAGTCTCCGGCCCCGGCCGTGTCAGGGCCGAGACAACGGTGCAGGTCAGCTCGAGCGTCATGGGTCGCATCGTGGATCTCGCCGTGGATGAGGGCGACGTGGTGAACGAGGGGCAGTTTCTCCTGAGGCTCGATGACGTCTATTATCGTTCCATCGTGGAGCAGTCGAGGGCGGCCGTCGTGCGGGCCGAGGCGCGTCTCTCGACCGCGGAGCGCGATTTCTCAGACTACGAGGAGCAGTTCGCCGTGGGGCTCGTGAGCGAACGCGAGCGGGATGAGATGCACGCGGTCGCCGTTTCGGCGCGACAGAGCTTCGAAGAGGCGAGGGCATCGCTCCGCGCGTCGCAGGACCAGCTCGAAAAGACCGTGTTCTACGCGCCGATCGATGGTGTCATCACCCGGCTCAACGTCGAGCAGGGCGAGAACGTCGTGACCGGTACGATGAACGCGGCGGGAACCGTGATCCTCACGATCTCCGACCTCTCGCACATGGAGGTTGAGGCGGAGATCGACGAGACCGACATCGTGGACGTCACGATCGGGCAGAAGGCGGAGATCGAGGTGGAGGCGTTGATGGACACCGTTCTCGTCGGGACGGTGACCGAGGTCGGTAACTCCGGCCTGACGAGCATGGCCGGGACCCAGGAGGAGGTGACGAATTTCCTCGTCAAGGTGTTGGTCGACGACTGGCACGAGAGACTCAAGCCGGGGATGACCGCAACGGTCGAGATCATCACGGCTGAGCATGTCGACGCGCTGAACGTCCCGATCCAGTCGGTCGTCGCGCGGACGCCGACCGAGCTCGAGGATCGTGC